>JBNMNV010000154.1:0-7164 GCA_051278125.1 Polaribacter sp.
TCCAGTATTGTTGGTTACAAAGTACTCTTATTTTCATTAGAAGCCTATATTGCATTTTTAGTAACCCGATTATTAAATACGCTAAATTTAGAAAAACCATTTCATAAGAGTGTGCATCAATTAATGACTAAGATAAGCATTAGTGTTTTTTATTTATGGATTTTAGCTATTATACATAATGCTCATGTTCAGTTTTTAGCAAAAAGATATAATTTCTCGATGGAGTTATTTTCTAGTGACTTTATCTTTTTAGCGGGTATTATTTTCATTTTCGCTCAAATTGTTAAAAGAGGAATTGAAATTCAACAAGAAAACGATTTAACAATTTAATATGGCGATCATTGTAAATCTTGACGTAATGCTTGCCAAACGAAAAATGCGCAGCAAGGAGTTGGCAGAAATTATTGGAATTACCACCGCAAATTTATCCGTCCTAAAATCTGGGAAGGCAAAAGCTGTCCGTTTTTCTACCCTAGAAGCTATTTGCGAAGCTTTAGATTGCCAACCGGCAGATATTCTAGAGTATAAAAAAGATTAAAATAAAAAAACTCCGAATGAAAATTCGGAGTTTATATTTTGTTTTGAAAAAAGATTTCTAGTTATTTGTTTTGTGGTTCATTTAAATTCATGAACATAAAATCTACATCCGTATTTTCTTCTCCTAACAAGTATTTACTAAAATGATCGGCTCTTAACCAAAAAGAGTATTCAGTCATACTACCAAAACCATGTCTTTGCCCTGGCATCACCATAAATTTAAAACGTTTGTGCGCTTTAATCAATTCGTTTGCCATTCTAATAGTTCCTGCAGGATTTACGTTATTATCCATATCACCATGAATCAACATTAAATGTCCCTTTAAATTTTTTGCTAAAGATTGATTGTAATCAATTTCATATTTATGAGAAATTTTACCTTTTTCGTCTATTTCTTCTTTCACTCCGTGATGAGTTTCACTCCACCAAGAATTATACACTCTGTTATCATGATTTCCTGCGGATGAAACTGCAGCTTTAAAGAAATCTGGATATACTAACATCGCTGCTGTAGACATAAAGCCTCCTCCTGAATGACCATAAATTCCCACTTTTTCAATATCAATATATTGATGTTTGTTTGCTAATTGTTGTGCCACATATTTTTTATCTGCCAAACCATAATCACGTAAATTTCCATATCCATAATTATGGTACCATTTAGATCTATCTGGATGACCACCTCTATTTCCTAGAGTAATTACTACAAAACCAACCTGCGCCATTCTATCTAAACGATCCATTCTGTATGAAAAAGATTTATTGACCGCCTCTGTTTGCGGTCCAGGATATACATATTCTAACAACGGATATACTTTAGTCGTATCCATGTCAAAAGGCTTGTACATTACCCCATAAATATCAGTAATTCCGTCATCTGCTTTTACTTTAAATGTTTCTGGAAACTGATATCCTGATGCAAATAATTGCGATAAATCTGCCGTTTCTAGATCCATTACTTTACGTCCATTTGCATCCAGCACTTCAGACTTTGGAATGGTGTTTACTCTAGAATAATTACTAACAAAGTACTCATTAGAATCTGCCATAGAAGCATTTGCTGTAAAATTACCAGGATCTAAAGTTCGCATTTCACTGCCGTTTAAATTGATTTTATAGGTGTGTAAATAATACGGATCTTGGTCTTTATTTACTCCATTCGCCGTAAAATAAAGCGTTCTACTTCTCTCATCCAAACCAGCAAAATTATCTACATGATAATCGCCTTCTGTTACTTGATTTTTTAGAGTTCCATTGACATCGTACAAATAAAAATGAGCCCAACCATCGCGTTCTGCCCAATGCAATATTTCGGTTTCATTGTTAAATAGAATTAAGGGTCTCGATTCTATATACGTATTAAACCGTTCTTCAATGATGGTTTTATATTTACCAGTATTGATGTCTGCCACATGAATGTCAAATTTTTTACGATCTCTAGAAATCGTGCTGAAATATACTTTTCCTTTTTTTGATAACAGCAAAGAAGGTGTAAAATCGTCATCTCTTTGAGACTGTTTTCTTGGTGCTCTGAATACAGAAATACTTTGTTGTTTTACCGTATCTAAAGGAATCATTACGTGACTTTTTGAAGGAATATCAAAAATCATCAATTCAGATTTGTAGAACTCTTGTTCTCCAGGCATATGGTATTTGTAGGTTTCTAAGGTAGGCCTTTTTTTACCTGTAGAATTAATTACCCATAAATCTTTGATGTGCCTTGAATCTGATTTTTCGAACACAAACTTTTTAGAATCGTGAGACCAAGTTCCCCAAACCCCTTTTCTTTTGTCTTTATTTTTTTCTACATCCACATTATCTTGCCCTCTGTTTCCGCCACCATAACCATAATCCTCTTCACCATCTTTTGTCCATTGATTTTCTACAACAGTGCTATCTTTTTCATCTTTAATAAACTTTTTAAAGTTCATTTTGTCCATCCAATACATGTTGTAGTTTTTAGAATATAAAACTATAGAACTGTCTGGAGCAACATTTGCCCAACTTTTCCAAGGTGTTTTTTCTTCTTTTTTAGTATCGATAATTGTTAACCCATTCCCACCTAATCTATATTCTAGATGATAGGTTTTTTTCTCCATTTTAGGCTTCTTCTTTTTAGCCTTTTCGGTAGTTGTAGAGTCTTTCTTAATTTCTTCTTTTGATTCTTTTTTATCATCTTCAACAACCTCTACTTCTTCTGTAGATTTTACTCTAAAGCGGATTGCATTCTCTGCTTTGTTAAATTTGAAATTAAAACGGGGCAAATGTTTGGCATCATAAGGATCTTTGGTGATTTCTGTTAACCACCTTGCCATTTTTACATTATCAAACAATGATTTTTTCGTTTTTCTATCTAAATCAACAATATAATGATTGGAACCCTCTGAAGTTTTGTAGTCATACCAAAAACGGTTTCCTTTTTTTAACCAATGTGGGCTTACACTTGTTGAATGCACCATTTTAGCTAAATTTTTTGGAGAATATTTAGCCGCTTGTCTGTAATTTGGTTTTGGAGTTTCTTGCGCAAAACTTACTGAAACAGTAAAAATTATAGCAAAACATACGATGATATTTTTCATTTATGGAGATTAGTTTAATTAATTTGTGGGTCAAGTTCCTTAAAACAATTTATATTACAAATTTATTAAGAAAAATTTGTAAAAATTTTAACAGTTAATCATCAATTCAGATTCCTTTTTTCAAAAAAAAATCTTTTTAAAAGTCGTGAACATTCATTTTCTAAAACTCCGGCAACAACTTTTGTTTTAGGATGCAATGTTGTTTTTAAGTTGATAAAACCTCTTGTAGGTTCAAAAGCTCCAAAAACAATTTTATCAATTTGTGTCCAATAACTTGCACCTGCACACATTTGACAAGGTTCTAAAGTTACATATAAAACACACTCTTTCAAATATTTACCCCCCAAAAAATCTGCAGCGGCAGTAAAAGCCTGCATTTCTGCATGGGCAGTAACATCATTCAACGTTTCCGTTAAATTATGTGCTCTTGCTATAATCTGATTCTTAAAGACTATCACAGCGCCTACTGGGATTTCTCCTTTATCAAAAGCCAATTCTGCTTCTTGATAAGCTTTTTTCATAAAATAAACATCGTCAAAAGGTAGTATCATATTTTGGAAATAAAAAATCAATATTACAAAAATTGAAATTGTATTTTTGTGATGAAATGAAAAACTTATTAAATCATATTTCAAATCCGTCTGATTTAAGAAAATTAAATCCTGATGAATTACCGCAATTAGCGGAAGAATTAAGGGCGTTTATTATTGATGTTGTGGCCACAAAAGAAGGTCATTTAGGTGCGAGTTTAGGTGTTGTGGAATTAACAATTGCGCTTCATTATTTATTTGACACCCCAAATGATTTGTTAGTTTGGGATGTTGGACATCAGGCATACGGACATAAAATTTTAACAGGTAGAAAAGAAATTTTTCATACCAATAGACAGCTAGATGGAATTTCAGGATTTCCATCAAGAAAAGAGAGTACATTTGATGCTTTTGGTGTTGGGCACTCCTCCACCTCTATTTCTGCGGCTTTAGGAATGGCAATTGCCTCTAATTTAAAAGGTGCAACCGACAAACATCATATTGCTGTTATTGGTGATGCTTCTATTGCTAGCGGAATGGCTTTTGAAGCGCTGAATCATGCAGGTGTTTCGAATGCTAATTTATTAATCATTTTAAATGATAATGCTATTGGTATTGATCCTTCTGTAGGTGCTTTAAAAGAATATCTAACAAAAGTAAAAACCGATAGAAAATTAGCCACTCAAAATAATATTATAAAGGCTTTAAATTTTGATTATTATGGCCCCATTGATGGTCATGATTTACCAAAACTAATCACGGAATTAGAACGATTAAAATCTGTAAAAGGTCCTAAGTTTTTACATATTATAACGACGAAAGGTAAAGGTTTAAAAAGAGCAGAAGAAGATCAAATAACGTATCACGCTCCAGGAAAATTTGATAAAATTACAGGTGAAAGAGAAAAAAAAGAAAAAAGTTTATTTACTAAATATCAAGATGTTTTTGGAAAAACTATCGTAGAACTTGCCCAAAAAAATGATAAAATTATAGGAATAACACCTGCAATGTTAACAGGTAGTTCTCTTAAACTGATGCTGCAAGAATTTCCAGCAAGAACTTTTGATGTAGGTATTGCAGAACAACATGCAGTTACTTTAGCGGCCGGCATGGCGACCCAAGGTTTAATTCCGTTTTGTAATATTTATTCCACATTTTTACAGCGTGCCTATGACCAAGTAATACATGATGTTGCTTTGCAAAACTTACCTGTTATTTTTTGTTTAGATAGAGCAGGTTTAGTAGGTGAAGATGGCGCAACGCATCATGGTGTATTTGATATTGCTTTTTTGAGATGTATCCCTAATTTAACTATTTTTGCACCCAGAAACGAAATTGAGCTGCGTAATATTTTATACACAGCACAACTAGGATTAGATAATCCGATTGCCATAAGATATCCTAGAGGCATAGGAAAAATAATAGATTGGCAGCAACCTTTTAAAGAAATAAAAATTGGAAAAGGCATCTGTCTAAAAGAAGGAACTAAAATGGCTGTTTTATCTTTTGGAACGATTGCGGATACCATCTCTGAAGCGATTATTTCCTCAGAAAAAAAAGATAAAATTGCTCATTACGATTTACGATTTGTAAAACCTTTAGATGAAAAATTATTACACACTATTTTTAAAAAACATAAAACTATAATTACTATTGAGGATGGTGCTGTTAAAGGTGGTTTTGGAAGTGCTATTCTAGAGTTTGGATCTGATCATGAATATAAAAATGATATAAAAGTATTAGGAATACCCGATACTTTTATTGAACATGGTAATACCTCTGAACTCCTAAACAAGATTGGATTAGATACTACATCTTTAAAAGCACTTTTTCATAATATAAACTAAAAGAGACGCTTTTTTATAAGCGTCTCTTTTAGTGCTAATGTTTTAGACATTAATTTATTATTATTTTTTGACTGTAATTTATGACTTCATTATTTATTTTTAATATATAAATTCCAGTACTTAAATTTTCAGTGTTTATGGTTACAGTTCCTTTCAAATTCGATTTTTGAGCATAAACTTGTCTTCCATTAAGATCATAAATAGTAGTGGTTGCGTTCTTAACCTCATTCGTTAAAGAAATATTAATCGATGTACTTGCTGGGTTAGGGTATATGGTAAATAATTCTAAAACATCGCTCTCCACGCTTAGCACATTATTGCAACTAGAGGCTGATAAAACATTTTCTGGTGGCATATCAAAAGCTATTGTTTGATCTGTAAAAGAGTCGGTATCTCCAGAGTCTGCACTAAACCCTAATCCTCTTCTAGCAAATACTTGCCAAATAGCACATTGGTTAGCCCCCTCATAGAGGAGCTCATCTGCTGCCAAAATAGCATCTCTTGCTCCAATAAATCCAGAATTACAAGGAGTAAGCTTTAAACCTTCTATAACTAAAGCCATGGTTTTATTATTGCCTCCTGTTCCGTTATACATATCTGGATTAAAACCATAAATATTAATCATTTTCCAATGTAAATCCCATAGCATAGTTGCCCAAATAGAACCTACACCATGCACAGAGACTTCTCCATCGGATAATGCCTGATCTTTAACCTCTTTAAAGGTAAAAGGATTCACTGCCATATCTGTTGTATATGGATACCTTCTTATTCCATTGCCTGTGATTGCTTGTCCTGATGCAAAAGTACCAACTCCTCTAACTCTTGTTTCTGTATCACCAGGATTCATAGTAATTGCCATTCCGAAATAATCAGACCAACCTTCTCCTAGCTGTTCTTGATTATTCATACAATTAGCATTTGCACCTCCACCTATTAGTCTATTAGAGATACCATGACCATATTCGTGTGCTATAATTCCATTATCAAAACTACCATCTAAATCAAAAGCTGATAAAGACACATTGATAGTTTCAGAATTTGATAATGCTGAAATGATAGAATTACCTAATTCTTGTGTAATAGAAACTGCCGGAATAGTAATGTTTTCAGTTGCACCGCCCATCCTTATAGGGCCTCCAGTATTATTTACAACAATAACTCCTAATGCATCGTTATCTTGTGCCAATTTTATTTTATTTACAAAAGAACACTCTCCCCTGCTAATAACCACTATTTTACCCTTTAAACCATCTATTGGAGTACCACTTTCTGAGCAACCGTTTATAGGTATGGCCGTGTCATCGTTCATTAATACTAAATCTGCAGTAACTGGGTTTTCATTTAAAGGAGCTCCTGACCTCGCGGTATCTGACGTGCCATCAATAGTAAAATTACTATCCGAAATCGGATATTTTCCAACTAATGTACCTGCAGTGATATCCATTGTAGCATCATCCCAAAGATACATCTGCATTCTAGGTGTAGATCCATCTGGAGGTGTTGCAAAGTTTGCATTATTTTTACCTCCAGCGTCGTGAGCATCTGCTATGACCTCATCTCCATCCGTTGGAGGAAAGGTTAGTGCAGCTTCTCTACCGTAATTATTTGATTGAAAATTACCAGAAACTTCATCAAATCCGTATTGATACCAGATATCATGCATTACAT
>JBNMNV010000155.1:0-7148 GCA_051278125.1 Polaribacter sp.
TATATTGAAAGGATAAGGTTCCGTATTTAAAGATATTAAGCAAAGATCGCAATCTTACAACAGACTGAATACCACCTGCAGAAATTCTAATTTTACGTTTTAATTCCTCTTTTACATTTGCCGAAGCTGTTTCAATAGCGTAGGCTTCAGGGTCATATTGAATGGTATAACCATCTTGGGCAACTCGCAAGGAAATCATAAAATCGTCGAGTAACGTATCTTTCTCAACATGTCTATATAATTTGGTTCTAATTGCAAATAATTCACCTGCAGCGCCAACGACTGAATACAATTCGGCATCCCATTTTTTTAGCGCAGATTCGTATTTCCAATAAATGCCCTCACCAGCGCCAGAGGCTACATCACTTTCTTTATTAATAATTCGTTTTTCACCAGAAACACATCCAACCTTAGGATTCCCAAATAAATTAACAATACGTCTTACCGATTCTTTACCAAGATTGGTGTTTGCATCACTAAAAATAACAATCGGAGTTTTCACAAAATCCATACCTCGATTCATAGCACCAATTTTACCATTTCTGGCATCTAAATGATGTACAGTTGTATTTGGATAGCCTTGTAATAAGTCTGGTGTACCATCATCAGAGCCATCTGTTACCCAAATAATATTCATTTTTTCTTTAGGATATTCGAGTTCTAAAGTGTTTTTCATTTTAGCTTCTACATAATCTTTTTCATTATAAGCGGCAATAAATAAGGTAACTTCTGGTTCATAGTTTGGATCTATTTCAACCTTCTTACCAATCTTAAAAAACCTTCTAACCTTAATAATTAGGAATAATAAAATACCATACCCAAGGTATGTATAAATTACGATAAAGAGCAATATCCAAAATAAAATTTTTAAGGTATCCATATTATTTTGTTTTTTCCCAAGCTTTGGTTTCGTGGTTGAATTGTTTAATAACTCTTGCCGGGTTTCCTACGACCACGGAAAAAGGCGGAATATCTTTAGTGACCACACTTCCTGCACCAATTTGACAACGTTTGCCGATGGTAACGCCCGCGAGTACTACAGAATTGGCGCCTATATGAGAATCTTCACCGATTACAGTTGGCTTTACTTGCAGTGGCTGTTGACTTGAATTTTTTGTTCCGTCGGAAAAACCATGGTTAAACCCAGACACAAATACATGTTGGCCAAGTCCTGAACCATTGCCCATGGTTACGGGACCAATAACCACAGAGCCAATACCTACGCGAACACGATTGCCTAAGATAACATCTCCAGAACCATTATTTACGGTACAAAAATCTTCAATGGTGGTCAAATCACCAATATCAAATCGATTCCAAGGAAAAACATCTATTCTACTTCTTCTACGAACTGTTGCCCCTTTTCCTTTTTTGTGTTTTAAAGGATTTAAGAACCATCGTACCCAAAGTCTTGGACGCGGGTTCCTATTTGGCGCAATACTCCAGAGCACAAACTTTTTTAACTTTGGATTTGACTTTATTTTCGATACAATTCCCATACTGATTAAATTTTAATTCCCTTTTCTTGGGCTACTAACTCTATATATTTATAAATCTCTTTTACGTTATTACCCCAACTATGGCTGGTTCCGTAAGCTCTACGTTTCATTTCTAAATCTTCGTTGTTTTCTTTTAGAGCCTTTTCTGCTAGCGCCACATAATCATCTTTAGTAACCCCCAAATAGGTGTAGTCTTTAAAATAATCCATTGCCTTTGTTGCGGAGGCTAAAGTAGGTTTACCCATGGCTAAATATTCATCAATTTTTCGAGGATAGTTTCCTATAGTGGCATCATTTATTAACTGCGGATTCATGGCAATATCAAAGCCTTTAATGTAGTTTGGAAGTTCTGAAGAATCGCGACTTCCTAAAAAATGAACATTCTTTAGACTGTGTAAGTTTGATGCTTTAAAATTATCGTCTTCAGGCCCCACTAAAACAAAAGACCATGCAGGTTTGGTGATTGCCATATGTTCTATAATTTCAATACTTAATCTTCGACTAGATAAAAATCCCACATAACCAATAATGGGTTTTGCAAGGCCCTCAAAATTTTTTGAAGCAACGATATTACGTTCAATATCATTGAATAAGCTGGTGTCGCAACCTTGACCAACCATATAACTATGCTTGTTAAATTGCGCACCGTATTCTGCGTATAATGTTGAATTATTTACAACAAGATCGGCATTTTTTATCAATTTAGGTTCAAGCCTTACGCCATTTTTTTTCCAATACGGATTTTTTGTAAGGTAGTCTCGCATATAGTACACATACATTTTAGGCTGCAAAAGCTCCTTTAAATACTGTCCTAAAAACATGGAGCTATCATTAAAAAGAATAAAATCTTTAAAGCCTAAGGTTTCGATAGCTATTTTGATATCGTTGGTAAATTTCTTTCCATTCATTCTATTCACAATATCGAAAATTCCTTTAGACCCTATCCAATTAATAGAGTCGATCGTCGTTTTTGGGTATAAGGTCCATATGTTCGATCCAACACTCACCAAATCAGGTTCTTTACCAGATTTAATACGAAGCCGCTTTTTAATTTTTTCAGTATTCCGTTCTTTAAATTTTGAAATTCTATCTAATGGAGCATTGACGTACAAAACTCTATTTTCACGACTCATTTCTAATGCAATATTTTTGCAATTACTGCCAATTTCAATATCCCAAGCCTGTATACCAACTACGATGATGTCTTTACCTTTGATCATGATTTATTGTTTTTTCGAAGTTTCTGGGTGAATTACTAAAAGGTTGCGCTTTTGTGCTATCATAATTCCTGATTTTTGTTAATATCAAAATTTCTAATATTCCATAGCACTCCTCTATATAGCGCAGATAAATGTTTTTTATCAGACAGGTATTTAAGCGTATTTTTAGGAAGCGAAATCAGAAATAAATACATCATTGCTAGCAAAAAAGTAATTCCTTCGGCATTTCTTCTTACAAACAACACCCTATTTCTATTCATATAATAGGTTTTTAAAGGACTATTTTTACCGGTAGAAATAGATTCTTTATGAAGAATCGAGGAGTTCGGTTGGAAATAAATTGTATATCCTGCTCGCTTTACTCTTTCTGCAAAATCAAGTTCTTCATAATAAAGAAAATAACCTTCATATAACAGGCCTATTTCTTCTAAAACACTTTTCCTTATCATCATACACGCACCATGAGGATAAGAGGTTTCTGTTACCTTATCAAGTTGTCCTGTATCTACTTCTTTATATCCGTAATGTCTTCCTCTAGAAGTAATCTGGTTTATAGGAGATGCTCCGGCATATTGAATGATATTGTCTTCATAAAAATAAAGAATTTTAGAACTTGCAATTCCTATTTTTTTATCGGATTCCATCAATGCAACTAAACTTTCTAAAAAGTCGGGTTGCACTTCGGTATCATTGTTTAATAACAAGATGTAATCTCCTTTTGCTTTTTTTAAAGCAATGTTATTACCCCCAGCAAAACCCAAATTCTTCTTGCTAATGATTAATTGAACTTCAGGATATTTTTCCTTGATACTATCAGGAGATTTTGTCGGAGAGCCATTATCTACAATTAATGTTTCAAAATTAGGATAGGTAACTTTTCGCAAAGAAGCAAGCATTTCGCAAGTAACTTCGGGTTGATCGTAATTTACACTTACGATGGATACCATGGGGTGTTGAGATTTTATATCCATACGCTATTATTTTGTAGATTCTTCTGAATGAATTAATTCATATTGTTTTAAATACTCTTTTGCCATATTGTGCCAAGAAAATTGTTTACTCCTAGCAATACCTTTATCGCAAAGTGCTTTTTTATACACATCATCCTTTAAAATTTTAACAATAGCTTCTGTAATTTCTGCTGGTTTAAAAGGATCAATAATATGGGCTGCATCGCCAGAAACCTCTGGCATTGATGAGGTGTTTGATGAAATAACAGGTACATTACAAGACATGGCTTCTAACATCGGAATACCAAAACTTTCTCGAAGCGAAGGATATAAAAAGATATCGCATTGTGCATAAATAGCAGGTAAATCTGTATTGATTACGTACCCTGTTAATACGATTTTATGGATAAGATTGGGTTCATTAATTTCAACTAAAAGTTTATGTAGTTCAATTTCGTCATAGTCAAGCATTACTAGTTTATGACCTGAACCGGTTTGTTTTAAAAAATCTGAAAATGCTTTAAGGGTTCCTTTTGTGTTTTTTTTAGGATCTGTATTTCCTAAGAAAAAGAAATATTTATCGGGTAAGCCATATGTATCTTTTACTCTTTTTAGCTCTTGATTATCGGTAACTGGTTTAAAGTGCTCGCTTACACCGTTATATATGGCATCGAGTTTGTCATTCCCTTTCATACCAAAGAACTCGCCAATTCTGTTTTTCTCAAAATGAGAGACTGTAATTACTTTTTTACTTTTCTGTACAACTCTAGGAACCACTAGTTTTCTATAGATATTTCCGAATTTTTGATAGGTGCTAGCACTACTTTTTAAGATTTGTAAATAGCTACTTTCCATGTAAATAATATCGTGCAGAATGGTAATTAAAGGAATATCTGTAAAAAAAGGTGCTGTGTTACTTGTGCAATGTAAAATATCGCAACCGTATTTTTTTGCGGCTCTTGGTAAGGCTATTTGTTCCCAAGTAGTGTAGGAGCCACCCTCTAATGCTACCACCTTAAAATTAGCGGTTTCTTGCAGAACGCCATTATCTTCATCAGGTTTTACAAAGATATAATACTGATTTTTTTTGTCTATTATTTGGAGGTTTTTAATAAGCTCTAAAGCAACCATGTCCATGCCATGTTTCTTTTTTCGGAAAAGTCTTTGTCCTTCTATACCTATTTTCATAATGTGTTCATTTAATTAGTTGAGTAATAACTCCTAATTGCTTTTTTAATTTTGCTATAAATAACGACCTCTACAATGTACGAAAAGAGAAGCATTAAAAGGACGTAGCATGTATATTCAATTATTTTATTATTGATGAATTTTAGATAGGATGCTTCTACTACTAAGTAATGATGCGAAATATACATTACATAAGAGAAGGGGGCTAAGTGTTTAAAAACTCCGAATATTTTATCAAATCCAATCCAGTTTAATTTGTTCCAAGTAATTCCTGCAAGCATCGCTAAAAATGCAAAAACAAAATGTCTTAATGCAATAAATGGATACGCTACCAGAGGATAGGCATATATTTTTGTATCGTTAAAGTTGATGTAAAAATTGAGTCCTAACAGTGCAATGATAAAGAGTAAAACATAGCTGTATTTTTTCATCGATTTAAACGTATAGATCTCTCCTTTAAGGTAAATGTCTGCAAAGCGCACGCCAATCCACCAAATAGCGAAATACATTACAATTCTATTGAGTATAAATGGATAAAAAAGATAAGATACTGCCGCTATAATCGTCAATATATTTACCCAAGTATTTAATTTTTTGGTTTCTACATATTTAATGAGTAGAAAAAAGAGCATATAAAACCACCATTCGTAAGATAGGGACCAGAGAACTCCATTTCTCATATAGGTAGGAGAAATTACATTTGGTTTTAGTGAAATGATATCTTGAAGCATAAAAAGATTGCCCAAAAGAGTTTTCCACTCAGGATCTGCAAAACCACCTTCTGTATAGCTTTTTATAGCATACGCTAGTATAAAGATAAAGATTAAGGGAATGTAAATTCTTGTAAATCGTTTAAAAAAGTAGTGTCGAAAAGAAGTATCTGTTGATTTTTCCCAAGAATATTTTATGACAAATCCGCTTAATATTAAAAACATAATTACCGCCTCTGAGCCAAAGCGGAAAAAAAATCCGACATTGACTCCTAAAATAAATATTTTTTGCGGAAGCATATGAAAAAACACGACATATAGCGCAGAAAACCCACGGATTGCCTCTAGTTTTTGTAGTTTTTTGTACTTCATTAGTTCTAGTTAGGGGTTTATTAGAGAATTATTTAGAACTTATTTCTTCTGAACTTGAGGTATGTTGTGTGTGAATAAATGTCTTATTAGCGCCTTTTATTTTAAGTAAAGACAACAGCATCATAAACATTCCTTTTGGTAAACTGGCCAAAGCACCTAATGTTTTTAACGTATAATAGGATCTGGGTACAGCAAAAATAAATGATAAGACGCAGGCTACTCCCAAAACAATCCAATACTGAGTGTACATAATTTGGTTTTCTAAAAAGTAATTGGCAATAATAAAACCAATGCTAAAAAGTATAACAGCGCCTAATAATAAGATTCTTGGTGGCTGTATAAATTGAATCGCTTTGTCAAAATAATCGATATTTCCTTTTAAAATTAAATCTTTCAAGGCATTTAAAAAATCTTTTCTAAAGTAATGGAATTGAGCAGATAACCAACGTCTACGTTGGTTGCCAAATACCTCTGATTTTTGAATTTTTTCATCAAAAACTAAAGCATCATCTAAATACACAATTTTACGACCCTCTTTTAATATTTTTAGCTCAATCTCTTTATCAAACCCACCTATTGCCGTAACCGTTGACATTAATGATTTAAAATAGTTATATCTAAATGCCATTCCAGAGCCAATAATAGCAGACGAAAGTCCTAAAACTCTGTGGCCTTTTCGAAATATATTATTATTTATTTCTTCACTAATTGCATCTAATATAGCCCACGAATTATTTGTGTTTTTAGCTGTACGATGCCCTTGGACTGCAATAAAATCATGTTCGAATACGGCATTTATTTTCTGTAAAAAATCTGGAGCCATTACATTATCGGCATCTAAAACTACAGCGATGTCATAGGTTCTATCTAAAGTTGCCATGGCTTTGTTTAAGGCTTTTGATTTTGTACTCTTTTCAAAACTTACTTCTACGAGTTTTATAGGTAAGGTTTTTAAAGCTGTTAAAGTTTCTTCTTTAAAAGAATCTGCAATAATAATGACATCAAAAAGATTAGAGGCATAGTCTTGTTCTAAAGCTAATTTTGCAACTTCAATAATAACTTGATCTTCTTTATAACCTGGCACAAGAACCGCTATTGTTTTCATATTGCCGTTATCTGAATAGGTTTTCTGTTTGTAAAAAAGGCTTGCTATTGAAAATATAAAAATATATAGTGTTGCTAACCCCAAAAGAATCAGTAAAATAATTT
>JBNMNV010000156.1:0-7084 GCA_051278125.1 Polaribacter sp.
AAATAATTTTGATATTCATCGGTTAGTGATTGCCGTGTTAATGAAATTTCATCCAACGGACTTGTTAATTGAAAAGCACGGTACAGATTTTTTAGAGTACGTTTTTCTTCTTAATAAACCTGAGGTAACTCAAAAACTCTCAAAAAAAGAACAGCTATTTATTCAGAAAATAGTGAATAATGATACATTCAAAAATAAACTTGAGCACATCTATTTTGTCCATAATTCTGAATACGATGTTACCTTATTATCAAGCGCACAAAGGAGCGCTTTTAATTTTTTAAAAGATCAAATTCGATTTTTAAATAGATCTATAGTTTCAAATTCTTGGACAGATCTATATTCTGAAGCTTTTATTTTCAATGCGTTACTAGAACAAAATGTAACGACCAAAAATAGACTGCTAGACATTTTAAAAGTCTATGCAAAGAGCAATGGGTTTAAAACTCATCAATTGGTGCTGGCTGTTTTAATGAAGTTTTATCCAACGGCTAATTCAGTCGAAATAGGAAGAGCAGCTGTTTTGGAATATATCTTGTTCGTAATTCAGGCTGAAGTATATCAAAATTTTTCAAAAAAAGAACAGCAATTTATTCAGAAAATACTGAATAATGATACATTCAAAAATAAACTTGAGCACATCTCTTTTATCCATAATTCTGAATACGATGTTACGGTATTATCAAGTGCACAAAGGAGCGTTTTTAATTTGTTAAAAGATCAAATTAAATTTTTAAATAGATCTATAGTTTCAAATTCTTGGAAAGATGTGTATACTGAAACCCTTATTTTTAAGACATTACGTCAACAAAATGGAGCCAGTAAAAATAGTTTGCTAGATATTTTGAAAGTCTATGCAAAGAGCAATGGGTTTAAGGTTCATCAATTAGTACTGGCTGTTTTAATGAAATTTTATCCAACGGCGAGTGCCGTGGAGAGAGGAAGAGCAGCCGTTTTGGAATATATCTTGTTCGTAATTCAGACTGAAGTATATCAAAAATTCTCAAAAAAAGAACAGCAATTTATTCAGAAAATACTGAATAATGATACATTCAAAAATAAACTTGAGCACATCTCTTTTATCTATAATTCTGAATACGATGTTACGGTATTATCAAGTGCACAAAGGAGCGCTTTTAATTTATTAAAGGATCAAATTAAATTTTTAAATATAGCGATAGTTTTAAATTCTTGGACAGATCTATATTCTGAAACCTTTATTTTTAATGCGTTACTAGAACAAAATGGAACGACTAAAAATAGCTTGTTAGCCATTTTAAAAGTCTATGCAAAGAGCAATGGGTTTAAGGTTCACCAATTAGTGCTGGCTGTTTTAATAAAGTTTTATCCAACGGCTAATTCAATCGAAATAGGAAGAGCAGCTCTTTTGGAATATATCTTGTTCGTAATTCAAGCTGAAGTATATCAAAAATTCTCAAAAAAAGAACAGCAATTTGTTCAGGAAATACTGAATAATAGTACATTCAAAAATAAACTTGATCACATCTCTTTTATCCATAATTCTGAATACGATGTTACGGTATTATCAAGTGCACAAAGGAGCGCTTTTAATTTATTAAAGGATCAAATTAAATTTTTAAACATAGCTATAGTTTTAAATTCTTGGACAGATCTATATTCTAAAACTTTTATTTTCAATGCGTTACTAGAACAAAATGTAACGAATAAAAATAGCTTGTTAGACATTTTAAAAGTCTATGCAAAGAGTAATGGGTTTAAGGTTCATCAATTAGTGCTGGCCGTTTTAATAAAATTTTATCCAACAGCGAGTGCCGTGGAGAGAGGAAGAGCAGCCATTTTGGAATATATCTTGTTCGTAATTCAAGCGGATGTATATCAAAAATTCTCAAAAAAAGAACAGCAATTTATTCAGGAAATACTGAATAATGATACATTTAAAAATAAACTTGAGCACATCTCTTTTATCTCTAATTCTGAATATGATGTTACGGTATTATCAAGCACACAAAGGAGTGCTTTTAATTTATTAAAGGATCAAATTAGATTTTTAAATATAGCGATAGTTTTAAACTCCTGGACAGATCTGTATACCGAAACCTTTATTTTTAAGACATTACGTCAACAAAATGTAACGACTAAAAATAGTTTGTTAGCCATTTTAAAGGACTATGCAAAGAGCAATGGGTTTAAGGTTCATCAATTAGTGCTGGCTGTTTTAATGAAATTTTATCCAACGGCGAATTTAGTCGAGAGGGGAAGAGCAGATGTTTTGGAATATATCTTGTTCGTAATTCAAGCTGATGTGTATCAAAAATTTTCAAAAAAAGAACAGCAATTTGTTCAGGAAATATTGAATAATAGCACATTCAAAAATAAACTTGAGCACATCTCTTTTACTTACAATTCTGATTTCCCTTATTTAACGGAACATTCTGATATAAAAGAATTCCAAAACCAAGACAAATCCTTTAATCAAAATTTAAACTATTTATTTAAAGAAATTAATTCGATTATAGACAGTGATACTGTATTTAAAATAAATAAGAATCAGCTCCTGCAGATTTTAATCATTAAATTAAAAAAAGAAACCTCAAAAAAGAAACTAATTAATTATCAAGTTATTTTAGAACATATTGCTGAAATTACGAATACAGATATCAAGAAATTAACTATTTCGTTATTAAAAAGGATAGGAAATAAAACAAGATACAGTTCTAACGATGTTATTTTACTGCATCAAATAAACGATAGTTTTTTTAGTTTTAGCAATTTGAAACAAGCTTCTAGAAAAAGTATTAATGATGTAATTAAATTGATTCAAAAAATATCAGATCAAAGTATACAACAAAAATTGATAACAGACTATATCGTTAATTCTTCCATTGTTGTCTTAAAACTTAAGGATAAAAATTATAAGTCACTGATTGATAGTTTGTCTGCTAATAAAAAAAATAATTTTTTTAAGATTCTAACAAATATATTGTCCATTTTACCGTATCAAAAAAGAATAGAGTTCTCATTAAGATTAAAACAAAAAGCACTTTTGTTTTCGCAAGAAAAAAACGTATCGGATGAACAATTCTATCAAAATTTATCAGAAGAGATTCAGATCATAGATGCTAGTTTATTTAAAAAAATTAAGCCGCAGCTAGCTTTGAATATGAATGCATTTTTTGACATCAGTAGCGTTGAAAAATCGGAGAATGAAATTGATAAGAAGTCCTCTAAAAACACGAAATTAGAATTTGACAACGAAGCTGCCATTGAAAAACGAGCTCATTTTGAAATAAAAAATTACAATCCCATTAATTCATTAAATAAAAGAGATTTTGATTACTTTTTAAATTTAAAAAATGAATTAAATAGGGAAGTTAAACCAGCATTATTGAAGTCCAAATCGTATGCAAACCTAGAAGAAATTTTAGCGTCTGAAACTAAATTTATAGACTTCCTAATTCGTTATATTGATGATTTTGAATTACTAATTGAATTTGCACAAGCTAGTTTTACAGAGCCCATTAAATCTTATTTAAAGGGGCTACTAAATTCGTATCAACCAGAAATAGGAAAACTTGAAAAGCAACTAATTCAATTACATAAAGTATCCTTATTTACAACGCTTAATCGTTTGGAATTTAAAATAATTTTAAGAGTCTATATCCTTAAAAGTCTTGCGTATTACAAACAAAATAGGAACTATAGTGTTGCGGAATTTACATTAAATTTTATTGAAAATTTATCAAAGAACGGAAAAATAAATTTTAGACAAACGTCTAGCATCGTTAACTATATTGAGGGTCAAAGCACCCTTGAAAAACAAATAAAGGAAGGAGTTGTCTCATTTTTTGATCGAAATAACTTTGAATTTATTCAAAAAAAGGTAAAAGAGATTGAGTTTTTTAAAAATAATATTCATTTTTTTATACTCAATAATCAAAAGTATGATGGGGATCAAGAACAAAAACTAACAACTTTAGAAACCATTGATTTTCTTGAAAGTAGAATTAAAAATGCTGACAAACAATATGTAAGGGAATTTTTGCTAGAAGAAAAAACAGCTTCTTTTTTCGCTTTAGAGTTTAAAAACAGAGATAAGGAACTACATCTTGAGGTTTTTAAGTTACTTGAGATACCTAACAATAACGCTTTTTCAATACTGAAGTTTTATGAGCAAATCATAAAATTAAAGAAGGCTTCAGAGAAACATCTCGGGGTTGTCTTTGAACAGATTATTAAGGAAGTTTTATGGAAGCAACCAAGTGTCCTTTATTTGTTTGATACTATTTACACCAAGCTAAAGAAGGAAAATAAATTGAAAGAATTCCAATTTATTTTAGAACTTGAGAAGTACTATCCTCCGTTAAAATTAATTTTAGGTCCTGTTAAAAAGTTAGAGAATACCGAGAAAATTGAATTGATTCGATATTATATTCAAAGTGGAAAACTACCTGAAGCGCTAAGACTTAAAAAAGACATTTACCTACAATTATTAAAAGCTTATACAAATAAAGAGCAATTAAAACTTTTATTCTTAGAATTTTCGGCATCTAAAATGGTTAGTAAACATTTTATTGAAATGAGTTCAAGAAACATTTTTGTAGATGCAATGCTAGAAGCGTTAGGAACCATAGATACAGATTTTAAATATATTTTTGATGTGCTCTTACAAACCGATACTTCCTTAACTCATAAAAATGAATATCTCTTATTTGATGTAGTATTGAATTATGTAATTGCTCCAAAGAACCTTCATCAAAGTAATTTGAAAATAATAATGACCACAGTTAAAGCTGAACTGCCTAAAGTTTACCAAAACATGGTTAAAATTATGTACAAGTTAGTTTCAAATTCACCCAATTTAAATACGAATATAGCGCTAATAGCATATTTAAATACAGAGTCGTTTTCAGAAAACTTATCAGAAATGAATCTGTTAAACTTTAAAATTGGAAAGAATACTTTGTCAAATACGCTTAATTTAAAGCAAAACAGCCCATTATTGAGGTATATAGTATCAGAATCAAATTTATATGCTTCAATCAGTTCCAACTTTAAAGGCAGTATAACGTTAAAAGACGTGCAAGTTGAATTTGATACATTTATCAATCAGATTCGATATTTTGTGGAATTTAAATCTTTTGATAGGGCATCCGGAATAACCGATCCTTCTAAATTATATGAAACTGTTTTAAAATTTAAATCTAAATTAATTTTAAAAAAACAACTCTATAGTTGGTCTAAGCAACCTAGTAAAATTACTGTTTTATTAAAACTTTTTCCAGATCAGGAAGTAACAAAGCTAATTGAGTTTGTGCATCCAAACCAGCTGGAATCTATAAAAACATTCAATGAAGTATTAAAAATCTTAAAATACTCTTCACTTCAAGAATATTTAAAACTCAACTCAATTCAAAAGTTTACAGCGAAGGTACTGCTGGTTTGGTCTAAACAGAATATCATTATGAATAGCCCAGACTTAGTATTGTATCGACTTTTTGAAGAGGCATTGTTACACCCTGATATGGATGCTAAGCAGGTTTTTAAACAACTTGAAACGGTTTTAACAGACCTTAACACCCAACAAGCAAATGTGGTAAAGGCAATTTTAATACAAGCTAATAGTGCTCAATTAGAAAAGAAAAGTTTAGAACCTATTGTTGTAGAGGAAGCTATAGCGATTCCTGAGTCAGAAGGCTCCATATATATTAATAATGCGGGTTTAATTTTAATTTGGCCATTTTTATCTACACTTTTTAATAAATTAGGGTTGTTAAATGGAAGATCATTTATAGATGATGCTAGTTTACAAAAAGCTATATTGGTAACGCAATATGTTATTTTTGAGGGGGATGAAAATGAAGAAAGTAATTTGGTTTTAAATAAAATTTTGTGTGGAGTTGCACCAAGTTTTTTTGTGGACACAAAAATTGAGCTGAATGAAATGGAAAAAAATATTGCTAAAAGTGTCTTAAGAGCAGTTACAGGAAATTGGGAGCAATTAAAAAATACAAGTATGGTAAACTTTAAAGAAACTTTTTTAAAGCGGGAAGGGATTATTCAAAAAGTAGATAGTAATTATAAGCTTATCGTTGAAAAGAAACCTTTTGATATGCTTTTACGAACGATTCCGTGGAACATTTCAATGATACAAAATAGTTTTATGGGTTTTAGATTAATTGTAGAATGGGAAAATTAAATATGTAGATATGATGACTGAGACGAGCAAGAATGCAAAGACGGTTTCAAAGGAAATAGATTGGTTAAGTGCGTGTATTGAGAAAAGGTTACAAAATTATTTTGACCCTAGTAATAGCTTTCAAATTCCAAATTCGCCAGATTTAAATAATGATGATAGTAAATATGCTGTTTTTTTAACAGAAAATAAGTTCATAGAAATTGAAAGATTTTTTATTGTTGTTTGTCTTGTGCTGCATTTTAAGCCACAGGTTTTTGATAAATTTTTAATAAAAAATAAAGTTTTTGATAAACGTTTTACCGAGTTTGGAGGGAAAGTAGATCAATCCAATTCAATATTTATACCAACGCTAGAGACTATTGCATTTATTTTTTATGGAGATAGTTTTGAGGCTAGATTTCTACTCCAAAGATATTTTGATAACGATCATATTTTTATAAAAAATAATATTTTAGAACTATCTAATGAAAACTCAAGGAATTCTTTTCTTTCGAATACCATTCATTTAAATGACGAGTATTTTCAGTTATTTACAATCGGTGCTCCTTATAAACCCAGATATAGTAGTAATTTTCCTGCTACTTTGATTACAACTCCTTTAACTTGGGAGGAATTAATTTTAAATAAAAGTACCCTTGATGAAATTCAAATTATAAATACATGGATAGAAAATAAGTCTGAAATTGAGAATAGTGAAATTCTTAAGAAAAAAATAAACAAAGGGTATAAGTGTCTTTTTTATGGTCCTCCAGGAACAGGAAAAACATTAACGGCATCGCTTATTGGTAAAAAGCATCATAAAGCAGTGTATAAGGTAGATCTCTCACAAGTTGTTTCTAAATATATTGGAGAAACAGAAAAAAACCTCGCTAAAATTTTTGATGTAGCAGAAAATAAAAATTGGAT
>JBNMNV010000157.1:0-7010 GCA_051278125.1 Polaribacter sp.
TACCCTAAACTATTTGGGCTTTGAAGGGTTGTACTTTGATATTAAAATTAAACGAAATCAATATATTAGAATTCGTATTTGGTAGTCATAAGTTAAAGTTCTTATTCAG
The DNA here is from genome assembly GCA_051278125.1 of Polaribacter sp. Lineage (GTDB taxonomy): Bacteria > Bacteroidota > Bacteroidia > Flavobacteriales > Flavobacteriaceae > Polaribacter. The sequence goes on from JBNMNV010000157.1 coordinate 110, forward strand.
CGTAAAATAGTATCAAAGTTTATAAGTGTTTTTTTTATAGGTTAAATCTCAATAGTTATCCCTAGCTTGGTGACAAACTTTGCAGTCGGACCTTCACAAAAAAAAATGAATATATTTTTATATTGTTTTTACAAAAGCATTTTATGCAACGTCTTCGAGACTACGTATTTTCACATATCTGCAATGGATGGCTCTGAAGCCACAAAAAAGATAAGAAAATTCAATAAGGATGTTGTAATTATTGCCCAAACGGCTTATGCTCTCGAAGTAGACAAAGAAAAAGCAATTGCTTCTGGATGTAACGATTATATTTCAAAACCAATTAATAGGGATAAAATATTCAAGTTAATAGACGAATATTTTTAAACATTAAAGGATTTTAATTCCAAGGGAAAAGAATACTTTTTAATAAAATTTACACTTAAAATTTTTTCAAGTCAGCTAGAGAAGTTAAAAACGGTAAAAGAGCAAAACTTAACTGACATGGCATACGCTAAAAGAGCTCCAAAAAATTTATACAGCTAAATAAGATTACACTTAACTTTAGACTATAAAACACCAAATATAGTATATCAACTACCAGTGTAAATTCAATTTTTATCTTTAGCTGTATTTCAGGACGAGACAAAAAATATTCAAAATAAAAAGTATTTAGTTTGAAGGATTTGTGCATTGACGTTCACTTATTAAAATTGACGTATCATAAAGCAGGCATCATAATAAGTTATTAAAAATTGAATCTCTTTATAATACGATATGATCATGCATATTCATAAAACAAAACGCGTAAATAATTTCTTTACTCTTAAACTTTGATTATTTTTATCGAAAATTTATGGAATGAGTCAAAAGGAGGAGTTTTTTGAATATATAGAACAGGGCTATAAGACCAAAGGCGATTATATAGAGCTTGGGGCGGCGATGCTAGGAGAGGAAACCATTACGAATGCGATCATAAAAATTCCATTAAAAACGCTCAATAGACATGGTTTAATTGCCGGTGCTACTGGAACTGGAAAAACAAAAACACTGCAAGTTTTAGCCGAAAATTTATCAGAAAAAGGAATTCCTGTTTTGTTGATGGATATCAAAGGAGATTTATCTGGGTTGGCAAAAGCGAGTCCAGGTCATGAAAAAATAGACGAACGTCATGCAAAAATTGGTTTCCCGTTTACAGCCAAAGGTTTTCCGATAGAGGTTTTGTCAATTTCTGAACAAGCAGGTACAAAAATGCGTGCCACAGTTTCGGAGTTCGGACCTGTATTATTATCCAGAATTTTAGATTTAACAGAAACTCAAGCTGGTATTTTAGCCATTATTTTTAAATATTGCGATGACCACAAACTTCCGTTGTTAGACATCAAAGATTTTAAAAAGATGTTGCAATATATTACGCAAGAAGGGAAAGAAGAAATTCAAAATGAATATGGACGAATTTCGACTGCTTCAACGGGCGCAATTTTGCGTAAAATTATTGAAATAGAACAACAAGGAGGCGATTTGTTTTTTGGAGAAAAATCTTTTGAAGTAGAAGATTTAACTAGAATTGATGAAAATGGAAGAGGTATTATTTCTGTTTTAAGACTCACCGATATTCAAGATAAACCCAAATTATTTTCAACATTTATGTTGCAATTGTTGGCAGAGGTTTATGAAACATTTCCAGAGCAAGGAGATTCTGGAAGCCCAGAACTGGTAATTTTTATAGATGAAGCACATTTGGTTTTTGAAGAAGCTTCTAAAGCCTTATTAAATCAAATTGAAAGTATTGTAAAGTTAATACGATCTAAAGGAATTGGGTTGTATTTTGTAACACAAAACCCGAAAGATGTGCCAGAAGATATTTTAGCACAATTAGGTTTAAAAGTACAGCACGCATTAAGAGCTTTTACGGCAAAAGACAGAAAAGCTATTAAATTAGCGGCCGAAAATTACCCGAGTTCAGCATATTACGACACCAAAGAAGTTTTAACGCAATTAGGAATTGGAGAAGCTTTTGTATCTGTTTTAAACGAAAAAGGAATTCCAACGCCTTTGGCAAGAACCATGTTACGTGCGCCGATGAGCAGAATGGACATTTTAACAAATGCGGAATTAAATACTGTGATTCAGAATTCTAGATTAATTCATAAATACAATCAAGAATTAGATAGAGAAAGTGCCTATGAAATGCTAAATAGTAAGATTGAAAAAATTAATTTAGCAGAAGAAAATGCCATAAAAGAAGCTAAAGAAAAGAAAGAAAAAGAAAAATTAGAAAGAGAAAAAGCGAAGAGAACTGTAACGAGTACTTCTTCTAGAACGAGTACTAGAATGAATCCTTTGGTAAAAGTACTAACAAGTGCTACCTTTATAAGAGCAGTTTTCGGAATATTAAAAAAGGTAATTAAATAACAAAAGTAAAAAACAAACGTTTTATAGTTTATAAAAACAAAAGTAATGATAAAAAGAAGTGTTCTAACCCTCATCGTAGCGGTATTTTTAATAACAAGTTGTTCAAATAATGATAAATTTAAAATAGAAAAAGGGAAGGTTGGTTTCATTACATCGGCTACGACCATTAAAGATTTAGATCATCTATTTAAAAACGATTCTATTGTAACATATTTAAGTGAAGGTGCTTTAGGAGATAACTATTTTCAAGATGACGATAAGTTTTTAATTTATGAAAAAGGAGGGAAGCTTTTACTTACCATTGTACCAAAAGAGCAATTAGATTCCACTTCAACTATTAAAAGTATAGAAATTCATGATTCACGTTTTAAAACAGAAGCAGGCACAAATCTGAATTCTAGTTTTTCTGAAATAAATATGAATAATAGGTTAAGACCCGAGTCTACGTTGCAATCTGTTACTTTATTTTTAGATGAACTAAATGCAACAATAGCCATAGATAAAGAGGAGTTAGGTTTACGAGATTTCAGTACGCAAAAAGTGTCTTTAGAGCAAATTCCTGATTTGGCAAAAATCAAATCTTTTACAATTTGGTTTGATTAGGGCAAATTTTGTCCATACTATTTTAAAGACAAAACCGCGCTTTCCGCTATATCTTTTTAAGGTATCGTTTTTTAACTACATGAATTTAAGAGGGTTGTGGTGTTATGATAAAGAAAAAGTATCGCTTTTAGCATAAAAAGGATGCCGCTGCAATCGCTTGTGCAAAACCAATCTAGATGAAAAAAAAATATACGATTCAAAAAAGTCCATTTGTTGTTCCAACGACAGATGGCAAATTAATTGAAGAACATTTCGGTAACGCAACAGATAAAAATTCGCAGATAAGTATTGCACACATGGTGGCACCTTCGGGTTGGAAAGAACCTTTTCAGACGCCAGAATTTGATGAATACACGTATATCATCAGCGGTAAAAAACAATTTATTATTGACAATGAAATTATTATTTTAGAAGCCGGACAATCTATCAAAATAGAAAAAAATACACGTGTACAATATTCGAATCCTTTTGATATAGCCTGCAATTACATTGCTATTTGCTTACCCGCTTTTTCAATGGATTTGGTCAATAGAGAAGAACTATAGTCTGCGGAACTGCATCAAAGTATCATTGTAAAAAGGCGCTTATTAAAAACGTTTGTATTCATAATAATAGGAATAGATGTAAACTTTGAAAGAGATATTCTCTAAATTGCGATAAAGTTTAACGTATGAAAAATATTATTCCGCCAAAAATAATAAGGCAAGTTTTTGTTTTATTGCTGATCATTTTATTTGCTACTTTAATTTTTAAAGAAATAATCCCATATTTTTCTGGAGTTTTAGGTGCAATTACCATTTATGTATTATTAAGAAAATGGATGGTCTATTTGGTTAGCAAGAATTGGAAACCAGATGTAGCAGCAGCTTTTTTAATGGTTTTATCTTTTGTTTGTATTTTACTACCAGTTTCGGGTATTGTTTTAATGTTGGGGAATAAAATTGGCAAAGCTGTAGAGAATTCAGAAGAATTTGCAAAAGTTATTAAAAGCCAAGTGAGCTATTTAGAAAGCAAATTTGATTATGATTTATCATCAGAAATTAACGTTTCAGAAATTTCATCCTTTATAGCCCATAATCTTGAAAACTTCGCAGGTAGCACGTTTAATATGAGTATAGCGATTGGTTTGATGTATTTTATGTTGTATTACATGTTTACAAATCGTTCTGAACTTAGAAATTCTTTATACGAATATATTCCTATTAGCGAAAAAAACTTAAAAATTATCGGCTCTGAATCACAAGCCATGGTGCGCTCTAATGCCATAGGAATTCCTTTAGTAGCAATTTCTCAAGGAATTATTGCTTTGATAGGATTTTTAATCTTCGGTATTAAAGACCCGTTTTTTTGGTTTATCATTATCACCATAGGTTCTATGATTCCTTTTGTAGGAACTTTAGTTGGTATTTTGCCTGTATTTATTTTAACGATGTCTACAGGAAACGAATTTGCTGCTTGGGGAATTTTAATCTATGGCATTGTTGTGGTTGGTTTTACAGATAATGTCATTAGGCTTTTTATTCTAAAGAAATTAGACAATGTGCATCCTTTAATTACCTTGGTAGGTGTCATTGTAGGTGTGCCGTTATTTGGTTTTATTGGTTTAATTTTTGGACCGCTTTTAATCAGTTTATTTCTGATTGTAGTTCGTATTTATAAAAAGGAATTTGGTGTACAACTAGAAGATCACAAGGTGTTGTAACAGATTTTAACGCGTTGTTTTTTGATGACACGAATTCGTCATTATAATTCCCAAATGGTATCAATCCATATGGGCTTTGTCATGAACCTTTTACATCAAAAAATTTGAACTCCTACTTTTAAAACTTCATAGCTACTTTAAAGTTTAAAACTCGTCCTGTCATAAAATTTGGAATTCCAAACTGGGTTTTAGAATACACATCTCTAACCCAAGTATTGGTAATAGCATTCTGAATATCAAACATATTAAAAAGCTCTAAACCAGCTGTTAATTCTTTAAATTTAGACAACCAACCAGCAGCATATTGTTTGTTGGCATCTACAAATACATAAGAAATAACTAAATATTCAAGTTTATCATAAATGAAGCAAGGCATTATTGAATATGATCTTTAATAAGTAGAAAAGAAAATCTATATAGTAAATATTTTTTTGTTAAACATTGATTATTGTTTAATAACCAATGCGTTATCCCTAAAAAGTTTTTTATTTCAGTACATTTACAATTAAGTTATATAAAAATAAACACCTTCCTAATAAAAAAAAAATATGAAAAATAATTTACTATTACTTTTATGTATTATTTACAGTAGTATTAACTTCAGTCAAAATGAGTTTATTACTAAATGGAAAACCACTTCAGACAACGAGTCTATAACGATACCAATTGGTGATGGTACCTTCGATTATACAGTAGATTGGGGAGACGGAACCGAAGAATCTGGGTTTACAGGTGATGCAACACATTCTTATGCTACTTTAGGTGATCATACTGTAATAATAACTGGCCAATTCGATGCCATAAAATTTCAAGAATCTAGTATTTCTCGAGAGAAAATTATAGAAGTTGTTCAATGGGGAAATAATAAATGGTTGACGTTTTATGATGCTTTTTCTTTTTGTACAAACATACAAGTTACTGCAACAGATGCTCCAAATATGGATAGCCCTAATTTTACTATGCAAAGAATATTTGCTGATGCTACAAATTTTAATAGTGATATAAATCATTGGGATGTTAGTAATGTAACTAATATGGAAGACGTGTTTTTAAAAACATCTTTTAACCAACCCTTAAACAATTGGAATGTAAGTAACGTTACAAACATGCAATATATGTTTGAAGGTTCATTATTTAACCAACCCTTAAATAATTGGGATGTAAGTAAGGTTAATTCTATGCTTTTTATGTTTAGAAATACACCATTTAATCAAAATATTAATAATTGGAATGTAAGTAGTGTTAATCAAATGGGTAGAATGTTTGATTTAGCTTCTAATTTTAATCAACCTTTAAATAACTGGGATGTAAGTAATGTTAAGGATATGTATCATATGTTTAATGATGCAGCACTTTTTAATCAATCTTTAGCAGATTGGAATGTTGGTAAAGTAACAAGGATGACCAATATGTTTCAAGGAGCAGTAAGTCTAAATATTGATAATTATGATGCTACTTTAATTGAATGGAGTAATCAAAATGTACAAAGAGATATAATTTTAAATGCAAGTTCTTCATATTGTGCATCTGAAACTGCAAGAAATAAATTAATAAATGATTTTGGTTGGACAATAACAGACAATGGTAGAGTGTGTGTAACAGATTTTATTACTAAATGGAAAACCACTTCAGACAACGAGTCTATAACGATACCAATTGGTGATGGTACCTTCGATTATACAGTAGATTGGGGAGACGGAACCGAAGAATCTGGGTTTATAGGAGATGCAACACATTCTTACACTACTTTAGGTGATCATACTGTAAAAATAACTGGCCAATTCGATGCCATAAAATTTCAAGAATCTAGTGTTTCTCGAGAGAAAATTATAGAAGTTGTTCAATGGGGTAATAATAAATGGTTAACGTTTGATAAAGCTTTTTCTTTTTGTACCAACATACAAGTTACTGCAACCGATGCTCCAAATTTAGATAATCCAAATTTTAGTTCTATGAGTAGTATGTTTTTTAATGCTACAAATTTTAATAGTGATATAAATCATTGGAATGTAAGCAGTGTCACAGACATGAGTAATATGTTTTATAAAGCAACTAATTTTAACCAACCTTTAAATAATTGGGATGTAAGTAAAGTTACAAACATGTTTTTTATGTTTACAAGAGCTAGCAATTTTAATCAAGACATTAATAATTGGGACGTAAGTAGTGTTACAGAAATGGGGGCAATGTTTGAATTAGCTT
>JBNMNV010000158.1:0-6986 GCA_051278125.1 Polaribacter sp.
ACCACATTTCCTTCTGCATCATACATTTCGAAATAACGCCAATTTGCGTGTACCGTAGGCACAAAAGGATTGATTGGATGTAACACTAAACTCAATCCACATGCAAAAAAATTACCTTCTTTTACTTTAAATTGATTTCTTAAAACTTCCGGTAATTCGCCATAAACAGCAGAAATATTGACACCTCCTTTTTCAAAAACAGCACCGTTTTCAATAACACGTGTTCTACCTCCCCCACCTTCTGATCTTTCCCAAATATCTTCTTGAAATTTTGCAGCACCATCTACTGCTTCTAATTTAGAAGTAATGGTGTCTTGTAAATTTTCTATGTACTCGTAAAATTTATTTTTCATAAACAATTTTAGGATTTCCGTGTAAAATTTTCAGTGTACTTGTTGAGGCCGCAGTAACCGATAATGGTAAAACTAAAATAATTCCAATAATCGGAAGTAATAAAAATAACATAAAAACGATTCCATTTCCAGTAGCGTACCCTTTGTTTTCATCAACAAAATCAACGCTTTTCTTATAATCAAAATGACGTTCTAAGGTATAATCCATATTCCCAAAACCTGCATAATAAGCTTGTACAAAAAACAAAGAAAATGTTGAGAATATATTTACAATCGGTATAAATTTTAATAACAATAGGGGTAGCGTGATTAGTAATTCTCTAATTAAATTTCTAGAATTTATTCTGATTCCTCTAATTAATTGCTGTGTATTTGTAGTTTTTCTATAGAGATGCGTTACATCTCCGTAAAAGTGTTTTTCAATTTTTTCTGAAACAGGACTCATAAAAGGTGCTGAGAAAGCCATAATAATGTGTTTATATAAAATTAAACCAATTATTAATACAATTAGACCTCCTATAAAATTACTAATGGATGTAAATGTTTCTTTACCCCAATCCCAAGTCCATATTTTACTAATGTATGCACCTACATTATCAGATAAAACATAAGCTTCAATTCCTATAAAAATTGCTGTAACAATACTTATCAAAATAGGAATAGCAAAATATTTCCAAAGCTTTAATTTTGAAATCAATTCAAAGGCGCCTGCATATTCTTTAATCCCTAAAATTATGTTTTTTATCATCTCATCTTAAATTTGGTCCTTAAAAAATTTCATCCTTCCAAAAATACCAAATTATTAATTTCTTCTATTTTAGAAGTTTCATTAATTCTAATGGCATCGTCAAGTTTACCTAATAAAAAATCCTTAATTTCTTTAAGAGATTTAGCTCTTAAATTTAAAAACCATTGCCTTCCAATCTCATTATTTTTCAAATCCATCTTTTTTGACAGGAATTGGTTTGGAGCTAATTCTTCATGCAAATCCGTAACTTTTTTAGTCCAGCTTAAAATTGTTTTTTCGTTTTTCGAAAATAAAGTACACTTTTTTGCGATGAGTATATTCCAGATAGCATGTCGAAAGGCATTCGCCTTATTTTCACCACTATGAATTTTTGGAAATTGATTTTGTGTGATCCTGTAAGCCACAAGCGAACCGTATACTGTTGCTATTGCAAATAAAGGATGTTTTATAAGTAAAGATAACATCCCTATAATATATGTAGCATTAAGGTTTTTGAGAATCCTCCAAAAAGACATTTTATCCTTTATATTCTTTTACGGCATCTACAAATGCTTTCGCATTTTCTACAGGAATATTTGGTAAAATTCCGTGACCTAAATTTACAATATATTTATCTTTTCCGAAATCATTGATCATTTGATGCACCATTTTCTTAATTTCTAATGGAGGTGATAACAGTCTTGAAGGATCAAAATTACCTTGTAAAGTGATATTTCCTCCTGACAAATAACGTGCATTTCTTGCAGAACACGTCCAATCTACCCCCAAAGCCGAAGCGCCTGATTTTGCCATAGTATCTAACGCAAACCAACATCCTTTTCCGAATGCGATTACCGGTGTACTATCTTTTAAAGCATCAATAATTTGCTGCATATATTGCCAAGAAAATTCTTGATAATCTACCGGAGAGAGCATGCCTCCCCAAGAATCAAATACCTGAACAGCGTTTACACCAGCTTCAACTTTCGCCTTTAAATACGCGATTGTTGTGTCTGTAATTTTTTGTAATAAAGAATGGGCAACAACAGGATTCGTAAAACACAATTCTTTCGCTTTGTCAAAGTTTTTAGAACCTTGGCCTTGCACACAATAACATAAAATCGTCCAAGGTGAACCAGCAAAACCAATTAACGGAACCTCATCATTTAACTTTTCTTTGGTTGCTTTTATAGCCTCCATAACATACCCTAAAGTTTCATGAACATCAGGAACAATTACGCGATCTAAATCTTTTTGATTGCGAATAGGATTTGGTAAATAAGGTCCGAAATTGGGTTTCATTTCCACTTCAATATTCATGGCTTGTGGAATGACCAAAATATCTGAAAATAAAATTGCAGCATCCATACCATATCTTCTGATAGGTTGCACTGTAATTTCTGACGCTAATTCTGGTGTTCTACAACGAGTAAAGAAATCGTATTTCTTTTTGATTACCTGAAATTCTGGTAAATATCTCCCTGCTTGACGCATCATCCAAACTGGTGGCCTGTCTACAGTTTCTCCTTGTAAAGCTCTTAAAAATAAGTCGTTTTTAATCATAATTTTTATAACTCTAGAAATTTTATTTTCTTATTTGTCTTATTAATTTTCACAATATGATAAGGTTGCTTTATTACTGTAGTTGCCATGCTCATTGGTTTTGGGCCTTCTCTTCTTACTTTAATGACTAAAGTATCTTTTTCTTTTGTAACTTCCATAATTTCAACTGAAAACCCTCCCGAATTTCTAACCTTATCCATACAAACAAGAACCATTTCTTGTGAAAAATCGATTGCATTTTCAAATGTGTTAGAAACTTTATTTGTAGTATCTATTTTTGATAAAAAAGATTTCCATTCTTTTTTTGACGAAATTACAAGGTTCTCTTGTTTAAATCCTTCCGCACCATCTCCAAATAAACTTCCTTTAGACAGCGACGTAAAACCTCCTTCTTGGTTTTTAGGACAACCTACTAGTAACAAACTAAACAAAATCGTGATCACTGTTTTCATCTTTTATATTTTTGAAACCGCAAACATTGCCTTATCAACTGCCTCTGCTATTTTTTTAATGTCTTTGTCTTTAATTGCTGATGATAAAAACCAAGCTTCAAATTGACTTGGTGGTAAAAACACACCGTTTTTAATCATTTCCCAAAAGAAAATAGCAAACTTTTTCGTATCCGAAGTCTGAGCTTCATCAAAATTCGTCACTTTTCCTTTTGTAAAAAATGGATTCATCATAGAACCAAAACGATTCACAACCAAATCTACATTGTATTTTTTCGCCGTCTCTAATAAAATCACTTCTAAAATAGCTGCAGTTTCATTAAACTGATTATAGGGATTCTGTCTCTTCACTTCTGTTAATGTAGAAATTCCGCCAGCCATTGCAATTGGATTTCCACTTAACGTTCCTGCCTGATACATGCCTCCTAAAGGGGCAACTTCTTGCATAATTTCATTTCTTGCTCCGTAAGCTCCTACAGGAAAACCGCCACCAATTACTTTTCCTAAACAGGTAATATCTGCCTCAACACCCAGTAATTCTTGTGCACCACCAAATTTAGAACGGAAACCCGTCATAACTTCATCCGCAATTAATAGCGCTCCTTTGGTTTCTATATAGGCTTTCAATTCTTTTAAGAAATTATTTTGCGGAATTACAACTCCCATATTTCCACAAATTGGTTCTATAATTACACCCGCAATATCATCATGTTCCTCAAAGTGTTTTTTTACACTTTCCAAATCATTATAAGTAGCAATTAAGGTGTTTTTTACGGCTCCTTCCGGAACACCTTTAGAACCGGGCAAACTTAAAGTTGCCAAGCCAGAACCCGCTGCAACCAATAATGAATCTTGATGCCCGTGGTAACAACCCGCAAATTTTATAATTTTATCTTTTCCTGTAAATGCTCTTGCAAGTCGCACTGCACTTAAGACCGCTTCGGTGCCAGAATTCACAAAACGAACTTTATCCATTCCTGGAAAAGCATCACAAACTATTTTTGCTAATTTAATTTCATTTTTTGTCGATGCTCCAAAAGAATACCCATTCTTCAGCGCTTTTGTAATTGCTTTTTGAACCTTTTTATGACGATGCCCTAAAATCATTGGACCGTAAGAAAGCACCAAATCTATGAATTCGTTTCCGTCTACGTCTGTAATTTTACTTCCTTTTGCTTTTTTGATAAACAATGGATTTCCACCAACGGATGAAAATGCTCTTACAGGAGAATTTACTGCTCCAACCAAGTTTACCAATCCTTTTTCGTATAATTCTTGTGATTTTTTGAATTTCATATTTGTATTCTTTACAATGTCAGTTCGAGTATTTTTATGCAGCGTTTGCGAAATAAAAATGTATCGAGAACTTGTTAATATATCATCTCGATATCAATTTGTTTCTTCTTCACAAATTCATTCGATAGGAGTGCACATGTTGCTATTTATTCAATAAAACTTTAGCCGCTTCTTTTGCAAAATACGTAATAATGATATCTGCTCCTGCTCTTTTCATGGAGAGTAAACTTTCCATCATTACTTTTTCACCGTCAATCCAACCTTTTTCTGCTGCGGCTTTTATCATCGCATATTCTCCGCTTACATTATAACATGCAATGGGTCTGTCGAAATTGTTTTTTAAATCTCTAATGATATCCAAATAGGATAAAGCTGGTTTTACCATCAAAATATCGGCTCCTTCTTGGTCATCAAAAGTAGCTTCACGCATTCCTTCATCTCTATTCGCAGAATCCATTTGATACGTTCTTCGATCACCGAAAGTAGGTGCAGAATCTGCAGCATCTCTAAATGGCCCGTAAAAAGCAGATGCATATTTTACCGAATATGCCATAATTGGCAAGTTTACAAAACCCGTATTGTCTAAAGATTGACGCACCATATCTATCGTTCCATCCATCATTCCTGACGGCGCTACCATATCTACGCCAGCTCTTGCATGCGAAACTACTTGTTTTGCAATATTTACTAAAGTAGCATCATTATCAACATCATTATCATGAATAATGCCGCAATGACCATGCGATGTATATTCGCAAAAACAAACATCTGTAATTACATATAAACTCGGATAATTTTTTTTGATAAAACGAATTGCTTGCTGCATAATTCCGTTTTCATTCCAAGTTTCTGTGCCTTCATCATCTTTATTTGATGGAATTCCGAACAATAATACTGCAGGAATATTCAAAGAAACAACTTCATTTAATTCTTTAGAAATTCTGTCTAAAGAAAAACGTTTGATGCCCGGCATAGAAACAATTTCAGTTTCGATGTTTTCTCCTTCTTCAATAAATAATGGGTAAATAAAATCATCTACAGCCAATTTAGTTTCTCTAACTAATCTGCGAATTCCTTCTGATTTTCTTAATCTTCGAGTTCTGAACATAATCCCCTGTTTCCCCAAAGGGCAACACACTTTTAAAAGCAGTGCGTATTATTAATACTTTTTTTATTGCAAGGATCTCCAAAATCTACTCCTTTCCAATAAGAAGGTTAGGATAAGCTTGCGTAATATTTATTTATCAATTCTAAAACACTCTCTACACTTGGCATATTGGCAACCTGAACATTATCAAAATGCTTTCTTGCCTCTTTTGCAGTAGTTTCACCGATACAAAAAGCAACTTTGTCTTTAGTGTTTTCTTGTAAATAACTTTCTATTCCTGACGGACTATAGAATAAAACACCAGAAACAGCATCGTCTAATTTATCTGGACTTAACATTGTTTTATAAGCTTCTACTTCATTTACAACGATGTCTACTGTTTGTAAATAGGCAGGTAAAATATCCATTCTTACATTACTACAAAAATAAGTTACTTCCTTATTCTCTAAGGATGTCGATAAATAAGCTGCTAACGTTTTTGCATTTTTTGCAACTTTAGTGACTTTACCAATTCTATTTTCAATCAGTTTTTTAGTTCTTCTACCAACACAATAAATATTCTTGAATTTTATTTCATCTTTTGTAAAAGAGTTTAAAATTGATTCTACACCATTCTGGCTTGTGATAATTACATTTTCAATTTCGTTTTTCATCACCTTTGGTGGAATTCTATTAAAACGAATTTTTATAAAATCGCTATCCTTTATGTCAATAGCATCGGATAATGTTTCTTTTTGAAGTTTAGAAAGTTTTTTTGTAGAATATACAGATGCTACTTTTGTAGAAACACCTTCATCTTCTGCCATCATTTCTTTTCCTCCTCTATTAATTACATAATCTGCACAATCTTTTGCTAGGTATCTATGATTTCCTAGTTTTGCCGTTTTTGCAACTCTTATTTTTTTAGAACCATCTTTTTTTAATAAAACAGCCTTAAAGTTCACTTCTTCAGTTCTTGAATCAACATAAGCTAACGCTCCAATAGGTGCAGTACAACCGCCTTCTAACAATCGTAAAAACTCACGTTCTATACCGACACAAACTTTCGTTTCATGGTGATTTAATTGCTCACAAGCATCTAATGAAAAATCATCTTTTTCTAAAGCCGTGATCATAATTGCGCCTTGCCCTGGTGCAGAAATCATCCAAGGTAGATCGATGGACCCTTCAGGAAGGATCCCAAGCCTTTCTAATCCTGCGGCTGCGAATACAGCGCCATTCCAAGTTTCACTCTTATCTAATTTTTCTAAACGTGTATTTACATTTCCTCTTAAATCTTCTACTTTATGGGTTGGATATCTATTTAACCACATGGCTTTTCTTCGCAAACTACCTGTAGCAATTAATCCTTCTGGCTCTCCGAAAAATTCTTCATTACCTTTTAAAACTAAAATATCATTGTAATTGCCACGTTTTAAAACGGCAGCCTGCACAATGCCTTCTGGTAAAGCCGTTGGCACATCTTTTAGAGAATGTACGGCAATATCGAT
>JBNMNV010000159.1:0-6974 GCA_051278125.1 Polaribacter sp.
AGTAAAGAAGCTTATTTTTTAGAAGTTTGTGTAGAAAAAGAAGGAAATGTTTTTCCAATGGTTCCTTCTGGAGCTAGTGTTTCAGATATAAGATTAGAGTAAAATAAGAGTTGAGACCAGAGAATAAAGAGTAAAGAACAAAGAGTAAAGATTTTAGTGAAATAAAGACAAGTTTAGTCTGTTTTCTATCATCTTTTTTCCATCATCTTAAAAAGTATGAATACAGAAGAAAACCTATATACAATATCGGTGTATACTGAAAACAATATTGGATTGTTGAATAGAATATCAGCAATTTTTCAAAGAAGACATATCAATATTGAGAGTTTAAATATCTCTCCTTCAGAAATTGAGGGTGTAGCTAAATTTACAATTGTAGTCAATATGACCGAGGTAAACGTAAAGAAGATTATTGGTCAAATAGAAAAACAAGTAGAGGTAATTAAGGCATACTTTCATACTCTTGAAGAAATTATTTATCAGATTTCTGGATTGTTTAAAATCAAATCAGAATTGTTATTTGAGGAACGTCAAATTCAAAATATCATTAAAGAAAGTAATGCTAGAATTGTTACCGTAAATAAAGAATTTTTTGTCCTTGAAAAGTCAGGAAGAAAAGAAGAAATAGCTGAATTATACGATGAGCTAAGTGTCTATGGCATCATGCAATATACACGTTCAGGTTTAATTGCTGTGACCAAAGAAGAAATGAAAATATCAGCCTTACTAGAAACATACAACAACTAAAAATAGATAAAAGAATATAGATTTTAGAAAAAATAAATAGGGTTAATCAACTTATCTTTCTTCTTTTCTCTCTCTTCTTTGTTCTAATCAACAAACAAAAACAAGAAAAATGTCAAATTATTTTAACACATTAACATTAAGAGAAAAATTAGAGCAGTTAGGAAAATGTAGATTTATGGATGCTTCAGAATTTGAAGACGGCGTAACTGCACTAAAAGGAAAGAAAATTGTTATTGTAGGTTGTGGAGCACAAGGTTTAAACCAAGGTTTAAATATGAGAGAATCTGGTTTAGAGATTTCTTACACATTAAGACAAGCTGCTATTGATCAAAAAAGAGAATCTTATGTAAATGCAACTTCTAACAATTTTGAAGTGGGTACGTATGAAGAACTAATCCCTACTGCAGATGTTGTCTTAAATTTAACACCAGACAAACAACATACCAATGTTGTGAAAACCATCATGCCGCTCATGAAAAAAGGAGCAACATTATCGTATTCCCACGGTTTTAATATTGTTGAAGAAGGAATGAAAATTCGTGAGGATTTAACGGTAATTATGGTGGCACCAAAATGCCCAGGATCGGAAGTGCGTGAAGAATATAAAAGAGGATTTGGTGTACCAACGTTAACAGCTGTGCATCCAGAAAACGATCCGGAAGGAAAAGGTTGGGCGCAAGCAAAAGCTTATGCAGTAGCCACTGGAGGTCATAGAGCAGGTGTTTTAGAATCTTCTTTTGTTGCAGAAGTGAAGAGCGATTTAATGGGAGAGCAAACTATTTTATGTGGTTTGTTGCAAACAGGAGCTATTTTATCTTTTGATAAAATGGTGGCGGAAGGAATTGATGCGGGTTATGCTGCGAAATTAATTCAATACGGTTGGGAAACGGTTACGGAAGCCTTAAAACATGGCGGAATTACCAATATGATGGACAGGTTGTCTAATCCTGCAAAAGTAAAAGCTTTTGAAATATCCGAAGAATTAAAAGACATTATGCGTCCGTTGTTTCAAAAACATATGGATGATATTATGACCGGTCATTTTTCTAAAACCATGATGGAAGATTGGGCAAATGATGATAAAAACTTATTAACTTGGAGGGCTGCAACTGGTGATACTGCTTTTGAAAAACAACAAGTTACTGACCAAGAAATTCCAGAACAAGAATATTTTGATCACGGAACTTTGTTAGTTGCTTTTGTAAGAGCAGGTGTAGAATTGGCGTTTGAAGCAATGACAGAATCCGGAATTATAGATGCTTCTGCATATTATGAATCTTTACACGAAACGCCATTAATAGCCAATACAATTGCACGTAAAAAATTATACGAAATGAACCGTGTAATTTCTGATACAGCAGAATATGGTTGTTATTTATTTGATCATGCTTGTAAACCTTTATTAACTGTTTTTATGAAAACAGTTTCTACAGATTTAATTGGTCAAAAATTTACAAATTCTAATGCTGTTGATAATCAGGAATTAATTAGAATTAATGCAATTATTAGAAATCACCCAGTAGAAATTGTAGGGGCAAAATTAAGAGCTTCTATGACAGCGATGAAAGTGATAAAATCTGCATAAAAAATAATATACCCCCAATTCTTTTAAGAAACCTGTCAGATTTAAAAATTTGACAGGTTTCTTTTTTACATTTGAACAAAGCAAACAAAACAAATCTATTTTCCGAGTATAGAAAATATTAAAAAGGCAGCTTTAAATTTAGAAGGTGTTGCGTATAATACACCGCTGAATCAAAACACTAACTTATCTAAACAATATGCTGCAAATATTTTCTTTAAAAGAGAAGATTTACAAGTGGTTCGTTCTTATAAAATTAGAGGAGCTTATAACAAAATGTCTTCTTTAACGAATGATCAAAAACAACACGGAATTGTTTGTGCAAGTGCTGGTAATCACGACCAAGGAGTAGCCTTGTCTTGTAAATTACTGCAAATAAAAGGCACTATTTTTATGCCATCGCCAACACCAAATCAAAAAATTAACCAAGTAAAAATGTTTGGTGAATATTTTATAGAAATTATAATAGAAGGCGATACTTTTGATGATGCTTTTAATGCAGCAAAACTAGCATGTGATGCCAAAAACAAAACCTTTATTCATCCTTTTAATGATGAAAAAGTAATTGAAGGTCAGGCAACAGTTGGGTTAGAAATATTAGAACAATCTGATTGTAAAATCGATTATGTATTTGTACCCATTGGGGGTGGTGGTTTATCTGCAGGGTTATCTTCTATTTTTAAATATAAATCACCAACAACTAAAATAATCGGTGTAGAGCCAGAAGGTGCTCCCTCTATGCGCACCTCTTTAAAGAATAATAAAAATACGTTTTTAGAAAAAATAGATTCTTTTGTAGATGGCGCAGCGGTAAAAAAAGTGGGTGATTTAAACTTTGCAATTTGTCAGCAAAATTTACATGATATGATTACAATTCCGGAGGGGAAAGTTTGTCAGACAATTTTAGATTTGTATAATAAAGATGCTATTGTAGTAGAACCGGCAGGTGCTTTAAGTATTGCAGCCTTAGATTTTTTTGCAGAGGAAACAAAAGGGAAAAATGTGGTTTGTATTGTAAGCGGAAGTAATAACGACATTACAAGAACCGCAGAAATTAAAGAACGAGCTTTGTTATACGCCAATTTAAAACATTATTTTATCGTTAAATTTCCGCAAAGAGCAGGGGCATTAAAAGAATTTGTTGCCGAAATTTTAGGTCCAAATGATGATATTACACATTTTGAATATACTAAAAAGAATAACAGAGCAAATGGTTCTGCTGTAGTTGGTTTAGAGTTAAAATTGTCAACAGATTTAGAGCCTTTAATTAGCAGAATGAAAGAAAGAAATTTTTATGGTGAATATTTAAATGATAAACCAGATTTGTTTGATTTTTTGGTTTAACAACAAGGAAGCATGCACCCTTGCTACAAACATATGCTCCCTTGTTAAAAATAAATATGAGCGAAAAAATATATCATATAACTACTGCAATTCACGATAGCAGAACTTCATCAAGAATGATAAAGTTTAATGTTAGAAAATTAAGGGAAATGGGAACAAATCCATATCCAAATATTATTTATTTTACACAAGAAGAAGAGTTGTTGGTTACACAAACAATTTCGAAAATTGTAAAAGATGATAATTTAAAGTTACTTGCTTATAATATTTGTTCAGACCATATTCATTTATTGTTGAGTTGTGATATTGATCATATTTCAAAGATAATGCAGAGAATAAAAGCGGTTACTTCTAAAAATATATCAAGATTACGTTTGACAAGGGAGCATGCTCCCTTGCTACAAAAGAGTTCTCCTTTGTTAAAAAGAAAACCAATTTGGCAACAGAAATATAGTGCTCCAAAAGAAATTGTAACTGAAGAACAATTACAGAATACAACAAAATATATTCAAACAAATAGGAATAAGCATAAACTTAAACCTCATAATCAAGTTTTACAACAAATTATTGATGATATGTGTCTTTATAAGTAGTTGTGAAGAATGCTTTCTTGTTAAATTTTTCTTAATAAAATAAATTTATTGATTTAATAGTTACATTTACAACTAATTAACTAAACAATTAATTAAATGAAAAAACTAATCAATAATTTATTTTCAGTAATTGCTTTATTTCTTCTTTTAGGAATCTATTCCTGTAAAAATGAAAATGAAGCTAAAGGTGATAAGCTTTCTATAGAGTTTGAAAAGTACGAATTGGAAAACGGCTTACAGGTTGTTTTACACCAAGATAAATCAGACCCAATTGTGTCTATAGCGATTCAATATGGAGTTGGTTCTAATAGAGAAAAAACAGGTAGAACTGGTTTTGCACACTTATTTGAGCACATGTTGTTTCAAGAATCAGAAAACGTTCCTCAAGATCAATTCTTTAAAACAATTCAAGATTTAGGAGGTACTTTAAATGGTGGAACCTGGAAAGATGGCACTATTTATTATGAAGTTGTTCCAAAAAATGCACTAGAAACTGCAATGTGGTTAGAAAGCGACAGAATGGGTTTTTTAATCAACACGGTTACAGAGTCTGCTTTTAATAATCAACAAGAAGTGGTTCAGAATGAAAAAAGACAAAGAGTAGACAACAATCCTTATGGACATACAAGTTGGGTTTTAGATAAAGCAATTTATCCAGAAAATCATCCATATAATTGGCAAGTTATTGGTGAATTGGTAGATTTACAAAATGCTACTGTTGAAGACGTTAAAGATTTTTATGACAAATATTATGGACCAAATAATGCAACTTTAGTACTTGCAGGAGATTTTGAAAAGGAAGATGCAAAAGCATTGGTTGAAAAATATTTTGGTGAAATTAAAAAGCGTCAAGAAGTTGCGCCTCTAGAACCAAGAAGAGTTACGTTATCTGAAACTAAAAGATTTTATCATGAAGATAATTTTGCAAGAGCGCCACAATTACACATGGTTTGGCCAACTTTAGAGCAATATACAGAAGATGCCTATGCGTTAGATTTTTTATCACAATTATTATCAGATGGTAAAAAAGCGCCAATGTATAAAGTATTGGTTAAAGAAAAAGAATTGACTTCTAGAGTTTCTGCGTATAATAATTCACAAGAATTAGCCGGAGAATTTCATGTAGTTGTGACTGCAAATTCTAGTAAAAAATTAGCAGATGTAGAAAATGCTATTAAAGAATCTTTTAAGAAATTTGAAGAAGAAGGCGTTTCAGAAAAAGATGTAGAACGTATTAAAGCAAGTTTAGAAACTGGTTTTTACAATTCAATTAGTAGTGTTTTAGGAAAATCTTTTCAGTTAGCTCAATATAATGTTTTTGCTGGAGATCCTGCTTTTATCACTCAAGATATAGAAAATATTAAAAAAGTTACAAAAGAAGATATTTTGCGTGTTTACAATACGTATTTAAAGGATAAACCTTACGTGATTACAAGTTTTGTACCTAAAGGAAGTTTAGATTTAATTGCAGAAAATTCTACGAAGGCAAATATTGTTGAGGAAGAAATTAAAGAAAATGTAGCCGTTAAGATTGAAGAAAAAAATGATGAAGTTGTAAAAACGGAATCGAATTTTGATAGATCTAAAGCTCCAGAAATGGGTGAATCTCCAAAATTAAATATTCCTGAATCTTGGGCTGTTACTTTAGATAATGATATGAAGGTTTTAGGAATTGAGCAAACAGAATTGCCAATTATAAACTTTAGTATCGTTATGGATGGTGGACATTTGTTAGATGATATCAATAAAAATGGTGTTGCAAACTTAATGACAGACATTATGATGGAGGGAACTGCCACAAAAACTCCAGAGCAATTAGAGGAGGAAATAGAATTGTTAGGAGCTTCAATAAGAATGTTTACGGGAAATGAAGCAATTACAATTAGTGGAAATACCTTAGTTCGCAATTTTGATGCAACGATGAAGTTGGTAGAAGAAATTTTATTAAATCCAAGATGGGATGAAGAAGAATTAGCGAGAATTAAAACGAGTACGATTAATAGTATTAATCGTTCTTCTGCAAATCCAAATGTGGTTGCTAGTAATATAAGTAACAAAATTTTATATGGTAAAGATCATATTTTTGCTTATCCTGCAAGTGGAACTGCAGCATCTGTAGAGTTGATTACAATGCAAGATTTAAAAGATTTTTATGCAAATAATTTTTCGCCAACAGTTACAAAATTTCATATTGTTGGTAATATTAAAAAGGATAAAGTAGTAGAGGTTTTAGCTAGTTTGGAGGAAAATTGGAAATCTAAAGAAGTTACAATTCCTACCTATGAATTAGATACCAAAAGAGATAAATCTTCTTTATATTTTGTTGATATTCCAGATTCTAAACAATCTGTAATTAACATTGGTTATCTATCAATGGCAAAAACAAATCCAGATTATTTTCCTGCAACTGTGATGAATTATAAATTAGGAGGTTCTTTTTCTGGAAACGTAAATTTAATTTTAAGAGAAGAAAAAGGATATACGTATGGAGCTAGAACAGGTTTTAGCGGTTCTAAAATTCCTGGAACATTTTCTGCATCATCAAGTGTAAGAACAAATACAACTGCAGAATCTGTAAGTATTTTTAAAGAAGAAATTGAAAAATATAAAGAAGGTATTTCTGAAGATGATTTGCAATTCACTAAAAACGCTTTGATAAAATCGAATGCAAGACGTTTCGAATCTCAATTTGCTCTTTTAGGAATGTT
>JBNMNV010000160.1:0-6959 GCA_051278125.1 Polaribacter sp.
TATTTAGTCCTCATTGAGGATGACCTAGGTCATTTAACACCCTTTCTTACTCAATTGATTTGAAGTATTAAATTTTCCAATAGCACAACTCACATAAGATGTTGCTTTCTTCGTAAATGTATTACTACCTCCAACAAGAGGATACCCAATTTGAGATCGTTTTAATCGAACTTTTTCAAGGCAAGATTTGTTCTCTACTATAAGTGCAATCTCACTATTTGGAATATTTATTGAAATAGCCTTTACACTATCTATAGCTGTTAGGTTTTTGAGGATAGTACATTCGTATCCTTCACATTTTAGATTCTGAATTTGAAGTTTCTTTTTCATTATATGAGTTTCTGAAAATAAAAATAAACTTCAACTAAAGTTAATACTATGATGAAAGTCCATTTGTACAAACTGACCTGCATCATTTATCGTTGGTATGAGTTATCCTATTTTTAGGGTCAATTAATTAATACGTATTGAGCAAAACAAATTCCATAGCAGCAAAAACCAAACTCTTTTTTGATGAAGTGGGCGATACGGCCTATTTCGCCATTCGTTTTTTTAGGGAGTTGTTTACCTCGCCATTTGAATGGAAAGAGCTAATAAGGCAGTGTTACCAAATTGGTAACCGCTCATTTGTATTGGTAGGTGTTACTGGTTTTATTTTAGGGCTAGTTTTTACATTACAGTCGAGACCCACATTGGCAGAATTTGGAGCTGACTCTTGGATGCCATCAATGGTAAGTCTATCAATTGTTAGAGAAATTGGTCCAGTAATTTTTGCATTAATATGTGCCGGAAGAATTGGTTCTGGAATTGGTGCAGAACTTGGTTCAATGAAGGTTACCGAGCAAATAGATGCTATGGAGGTATCTGGCACCAACCCTTTTAAATATTTAGTGGTCACGCGTATATTGGCCACAACCTTAATGCTTCCATTACTTATTCTTATGGGAGATGCTATTGCTTTATTTGGATCTGCACTTGTTGAGAATTTAAAAGGTGAAGTATCCTATCTACTATACTTTAATAAGGTGTTTGATGCTTTAAAGTTTAGTGACATTGTTCCGGCGACTATAAAGTCGTTTTTCTTTGGTTTTGCGATTGGTTTGGTAGGTTGTTATAAGGGTTACAATTGCTCAAAAGGTACTGTAGGCGTTGGAGAAGCGTCTAATGCTGCGGTAGTTTATACCTCTATGCTGCTCTTTATTATTGATTTTATAGCTGTATTTATTACAGACATTTTTTTTGAAATATGATGGATACAAACAATGACATACAGCCTGTTTTAGAAATTAAAGATCTCCACAAAAGCTTCGGAGTTAATACCGTACTCAATGGTTTTAATTTAAAACTATACAAAGGTGAAAATCTTGTGGTCATGGGTAAATCTGGTTCGGGCAAATCGGTGATGATAAAATGTTTGGTTGGATTATTAGAAGCAGACAGCGGAAGTATTACTATTAAAGATTTAGATATTTTAAAGTTAGGTAGAAAAGAGTTAGATGTACTGAGAACAGAAATTGGATTTTTATTTCAAGGAAGTGCATTATACGATTCTATGACCGTACGAGAAAATTTAGAATTTCCCTTACGCAGAAATAGAGAGAAAGTAGACACTTCAAAGACAACTGAAGAATTGGTCGTGGAAGCATTAGAAAATGTAGGGTTGCTAAAGGCAATAGATTTAATGCCTGCAGAACTTTCTGGAGGAATGCAACGGCGAATAGCTTTAGCAAGAGCTTTAATTTTAAAGCCAAAGATTATTTTATATGATGAACCCACCACAGGGCTTGACCCAATTACTGCAAAAGAAATTATTGAGTTAATGCGCACTATTCAAAAAGCATATAAAACATCATCACTCATTATCACGCACGACGTGGATTGTGCTCGAGTAATTAGCAATAGAATGATTTTATTAATAGATGGAATTAATTATGCGGAAGGCACTTATGAAGAACTCTCTACTTCCGAAGACATAAAAGTTAAAGCTTTTTTTAAAAATTAGATATTATGACAAAAAAATCAACTTCCCATAAAACTAGCGTTGGCTTATTTGTAGTCCTTGGCACGCTGATTCTATTAGCGGCACTTTATTTTATTGGCAACAGGCAGCATATTTTTAGTAATAACATTCAATTATATGCCGTATTTCAGAATGTGAATGGTTTACAGTTAGGTAATAATGTACGCTATTCTGGAATAAATGTAGGCACTGTTATCAATATTAAAATGGTAAATAATAGGAAGATTGTTGTAGAAATGATGATTGAAGAAAATACAGCAACTTTCATCAAAAAAGATGCAATTGCTAGTATTGGATCAGATGGATTAGTGGGTAGTATGGTCATCAATATTATTCCTGGTAAAAAGAATTTACAGACAGTTATTTCTACAGATACCATTATATCTTATAGCAAAATTGGTGCAGATGATATGTTGTCTACACTTAGTTTAACCAATGAAAATGCAGCGTTGTTAACCGCAGACTTACTTCAGATAACTGGAAAAATTTTAGATGGAGAAGGCGCCTTAGGTGCTTTGATTAATGATTCATTGATGACTCAAGATATTCGTGCAACGCTGGTCAATCTTAAACAAACTACATATGGTGCGAATAGACTTGTAGGTTCTTTGAACTATAAATTTTCAAAAATAGATATGGAAGAAAGTGCTGTTGGTATTTTACTAAATGATACTATTGTGGGTAATCAAATTAGAAATGTTTTCTTGCAGCTAGAATCTTCAAGTTCTAATATTTCAGAAGCAACAAAAATGCTTACTAGTATGGTTTCTGAAATGAACACAGCTGAAAGTGCTTTAAATTACCTCACAAAAAATGAGACTTTACCAAAAACTATTGATTCTACGATGTTAGAAATAAAAGAGGCTTCCCAAAAGTTAAATGAAAATATGGAAGCACTTAAACATAATTTCTTTTTTAGAGGCTATTTTAAGAAGCAAGCAAGAATAGAAAAAAGAAACAAAAAAATAAAAGAAGATAATGAGGATAATGAGGATAATTATGATTGAATATTTAGCAGATTTAGCGATCGCATACTAAAGTTAATTTATAGTTTCACTTTTTCTGATTTTTTATTTGTGAGTATTTCTTTTTCTAAAAGCAATACAAAAAGATTCGGGTAATCATTTACGGTTTCTTCCATAGGTTGCGGATTAACAAGATCTATATATCCTTTCCAAATTAATTCTGAATCTTTTGTTTGAGAAATACAATAAAAAGATTTTTCTTGTTCCATTCACTTTCTCCGTGTCGCAACAAAACTAGTTTACTAAAACAAGATGTAGATTTAGTTTTCATTTAGATTCTTTTTTTAAAGTGATGTAATATCAATTCTGCACTGAAATGACCGCAATAAAACGCCCTTTTTCCCTTTCTATTTCAACATAAAAAGAAACCGTAACGAATGCTATGTTTTATTTTTCTATTTTCTATAGAGAAAAAAATCATCCTTTTATTTTACAGTAATTTCAAAACAGAATTAGTATAATTATTTACATAAATTTTAGTAAAAAAACAGAAAGTAGCCCCCCAACTACTTTCTGATAATAGAGAAAACTATGTTTATTCTATTTAAATACTATGAAGACTTTCATGATGTGATGTATTTCTTTTCATAAATATTTGATATAAAATTACTTGAATATCATGGAGACTATTATGACTGTGGTCAGTTTAGAAATAAAAACTATGTTTTAGCAGGAATTACCAAGAACGGAGTGTTTAAATGAAAACCTATTTGATTAATTTTTGATGTAAAAAACAGATTTTCAAAGAAAGAATGTTTATTATTTACCATAACCAATAAATGAACAGGTGTTTTTACTTGAAAATTGGCAATAGCTTCTGGAACATTTACATTACTAACACTGTGAAATACATAGGGACTACTTTTAAACTGTAGTTCTAATTTTTTCTTATTCTGTTCTTGTTTTTCTGATAAATCATAGCCAAAAGAAGCATTTAAGATGTGTATTCTTGCATTAAATAAAGCAGCTAACTCTATAATGGGTTGCAACAACTCTTTTTTAAAATCAACCTCATAATCTGATGGAAACAAAATTTCTTGAGGAGATTCAAAAGAAAAATCATTAGGTATTGCCAATACTGGGCACTTTGCGTTTTTAATAATATGAACGGTATTAGAACCAAATAATACTTCAGTAATGCCACTGGCACCTTTTGTGCCCATCACAATAAAATCAATCACATTTTCTCGGCAACGTTTTTCTATCTCATTTTGTAAAGTATTAAATGACGAAATTTTACAAAAGGTATGATGTTCATTTTTAAATTCACTCTTAATTTTATCAAGTTGATTGTCTAATTGTGTGTTTGAAGATTCTTTAATTTCATCGATTAAACTGGCTTGATTCATAGGTACTTCAAAATATTGTACCTGATATATAATTGGTGTGTACACATTTAATAAATGAAAAGTACATACCTGGTCTTTAAATAATTGAAGTGCATACTGTATCGCGTTCCAAGAATTTTTAGAAAAATCTGTGGGTAAGAGTATTTGTTTCATTCGTTTGGTTTTTGTTATTTAATTGCGTTTTATATTTTGTAGCACTAAAAAAGGAATTTTAATACTTAAACCTATTGTATTTATGGTATCTTTAAAAAGAATGTTTTCTAAAAAAGAATGCCTTCTATTCGTCATTACCAAAATATCTATGCTATGGTCCGCTATATAAGATGTAATCGTTTTTATAATATCCTTGCCATCTCCAATAACAAATGAGGGTTCATTTTTTTTAAATATTTCTTCAATAAAATGTTTATTTTTTGCTTCTCTTAACGATATTGTATTTAGATCAGAAAAAGATAAAACATCAATTTTACTTTTATAATTTAAGGCTAGTTCGCTTAAAAAGTGCAGTTCTCTCTTTTGATAAGGGATATAAAAATTAGAAGAAAAAACAATTTTTTTAGGTGCTTTGTAGTTGTACTCTTTTGGAATTATTAATACCGGGCATTTTATATATTTTAAAACTTGTACCGTATTGCTGCCAAAGGTTAGCTTTTTATCATCGGTCATGCCGTTAGTGCCCATAATAACAAGATCGATATCTTTTACATCAACAATACGATCTACTTCATCAATTAAAATATTATTTGCAGACCTAATTTTATAGTGGTGCTTTGAATTTTTTGGAAACTCATTAATTTGCTTCAATAATTTCTCTAGGTTTTCTTGAGATTTTTTCTGAACAGTTTTAGTAATTTCAGCAAGATTTTCTTCGTTTATTAAAATATTACTTTCATAAATCTCTTGCTGATACGCATGGAGTATATAAAATGTACACAAATCATTTTTTAACAAGTTCCCAGCATATCGTATAGCGTTCATAGCAGTTTCAGAAAAATCTGTGGGTATAATTATTTTTTTCATTGTATATTCTATTTTAAGTGATGTTAAATATTACCCTTTAATACGTTTTACAAAATGACGTGCATCAGTTGAAAAAAAATTAATAGAAAAAAACTTTTTTAAAACAGTATAATGCCATGCGCCTTATTTAACAAGAAGACACCAATAAAAAAAAGAAACATGTAAATAACCTGTACAAATCTAATATTGATTATTTCCAAAAACTTTACTGTAAGGTTTGGCAAAACAAATAAAAACAACCCAATACATAACGAAATCCATCCAATAAAAGTGATGATAATTATCCAGTTTGGTGTCCAAATATTATGAAAAAGAATATTAAGGAGCCCTATAATAATGGCTATAAAAGAGAATAGAATTAGAAATTTATCATCTTTTAAATCTTTAATGTCTTGCTTATTTCTTTCAGGCTTAATACTTAATATTAAAAAGAAAATAATTAAATACCATCCCCAAAACTTCGCTAAAAAAATTGAAACATCCATTTTATATTGATTTTATTCGTGAAGTACTAAAAGAGTACGATTAGTATGAAAACTAAATTTTACATTCTTTAGCATAACCAACTAGTACAGAATACTTTTGTTATCACATTGCCTGTATTACTGCCAATTATCTTTTCCTTTTAAATCGGAAGCACTTTTTGTGCCCATTAAAATTAGATCTATCTTTTTTCTTTGGTATATTTTTTAATAGCATCAATTAAATAATGGCATGCTCCCAACAGGTGAAATTTATGCTTTTTATTACTGTTAGCTTATAGGCAAATGTAAAAGTAAGGTTGGTTCTATAAAATGATGTGGGTCATCTCTCCTGTTTCTAATTGCAATTTTTTAATAATTTTAAATACTTTATCATAAAAAATCAGTTTTCAAAAAAAGGCTTTCTACAACTATTTTGTAACTATTAATTCAAGGGTAAGCCTAAAAAATCGATAATATTTTTAGGTTTTTAGTACTCCTTTTTAGTGAAAATTAAGTTCTAAATATGGGAAAAACACAAGAGGGTTTAAAAATAACTACTGATCTATATCAGTTCTCACGTAGATTATGAAGTATACTTTTGCAGAAACAGAATAACTTTTCCACTCTATTTTAAATGGATACTAAAACGAAATATCATGAAACTAGTAGCAACACTTTTAACCGTAGTTAGCCTTTTAACACTAACAAGTTGTAAACAAAATTCAGATGTAAAAAGTATGATGCAAAATTCAGAAACCAGAAGTCAAATGATGCAAAATATTACAGATGATGATGAAATGATGACAGAATTTATAGGTAAAATGAGCAGCAACAAGCGCGCTATGAAAATGATGCAAAAAGATCATAAAATGATGAGTATGATGATGCAAGGCAATAACATGCAAATGATGGACAGCAATATGATGACAGACAAAAACAGTATGAAAGTAATGATGCAAAACATTATGAAAGATGCAAAAATGATGAACCAAATGATGGAGATGATGCATGCAGAAGGCTTCATGAGCGATGACTGTATGAAGGCTAATGTACAGATGATGAATGAGAAAGGAATGAATAT
>JBNMNV010000161.1:0-6883 GCA_051278125.1 Polaribacter sp.
CCCCATTTGTGTATCAAATAATAATAGCCATTTCCCATAGGAGCAAATAATAAAGGATCATCTGCTTTTTTTAACTTAAATGCTTCTAAAGGTGCAATAATTTTAAATCCACCTAATGTAATACCGTGCATTTTTTCAACTTCGTGTATTTTACTAATTGCCTCTGCAGGATATTGCTCTTTAAAATGTTTTGAACTTAAAAAACGTAACCTGTAGCTTGCACAAATACTTTTTATTTGAGAAATATGAAAAATAGCCCTACTATCTATTGTATCAATATTAAAATTATTTACAACCTCATTGCTAGAGGCATTCAGTTTTGTAAGCGTTTCTGCTCTTTTATCTTCATCATTTTGTAATATGTTTTTAAATGATGCTAATAAAGCCTCAGCACTAAAAGTTTTTTCTCTTTGACGTTCTAATTTATTTTGTATGTCTATTTTGCTAAGCATTGTTTATAGTTTGAGAAGTAAAGTTAAACATAAACTTAGTTCTTTAAAAGTATTTTTTTTAATTTCAACTATTTAAAATTGTTTTAAATACTGATTTGAAGTGTAGTATAAAAATTTCTAGGAGCAGAAGGTATAATTCCTGGCCCTGGGTAACCTGTTGCTCTTCTGGTAAAGTAATTAGTATCTAAAATATTATTGACACCCGCCTCTAATTTTAAAGATTTGTACTTATAAGATGCTGAAAAATCTAAGATATCGTAGGCTGGTATTTCTCCTGTAACACCACTTATGCTTCCTCCAACTGCATTTGTTGCATCAGAAAACTGACGCGATAAATAGGTATATTGAATACTTGCTAAAAAGTTTTTATAGCCAAATCTTGCTCCTGTTTTAATGTTGATATTTGGAATAAATTCTACTTCATTCCCAACGACCCCATTAATGTCTGATTTTGTATACTCTGAAGTGATAAAAGAAGAATTGATAAAATAATTAAAAACATATTCTGCACTATTTGTGAATAATTTTTTGATGTTAAAATCGATTAAACTCTCAATTCCTAAAATTCGTGCATCGCCAATATTATCTCTTTCTGCTTTGCCATCTGCTCGTGTATAAATATTAATTCTGTCGTTATAAAACAAACCAAAAACATTGGCATCATAAGAGAAAAAATTATTGTAATTCCCTCTTATTCCCGCATCTATTGTAAATCCTTTTTCATCGGTAATATCTTCAGAAATTTCAAAAGCAGGGTTTGCTGTACTGATATCTGAAAAGGTTACTGAACGATAATTTTGAGAAATATTTCCATAAAACTCTGTTGATTTACTTAGTTTGTAACTACTTCCTAATCCCAATAAAACAAAGGTTCTCTCATTGGTATCTTGCTCATCTCTCCTATTTTCATTAATTACATTGCCTGCTGCATCCGTAATAATATCTTTGATAATTTCATCTCTTTTTGTGCTGATGTATTCCAATCTAAAACCGGGTGTAATTGAAATTTTATCATTTATATAAAAAATATTTTCTCCAAAAAGTGCCGCATTTAAATTTGGGAATCTACTATCTGATTGTCTTGAATAATTGGGAAATTCGTTTAATCTTAATTCAAAATCAGCATCAAAACCATCAGAACCTGGACCTTGCATATTAGTGTTATTGGCTTTGTAGAATTTAGAACCGATTAAAAACGTTGATTTTTTATCAAAAAAAGTATACTTGCTTACCAATCGCGATTCAAAACCGTAGTTTTTAAACGTGCCTTTAATTAAATCTCTTTCGCTATTTGCATCTACCTGATTTACTCTATTGGTTCTAAAACCTAAGGCATCTCTTGAGGCATCTAATCCAAAGAAATTAAACGAAAAATTGGTATCCTCAGAAAATTGATGTTCCCATTTTATATTGTACAAAAACCAGTTTACTTGAAACCAGTTTCTCGCTCTGTTGCTTTGATAAGGGTTTTCTTCAAACATTTGATCCGTTAAACCTCCTGCTTGTTGCGCCAAATATTTTAAACCTGTAAATTCTGCAGATAATTTGCTTTTATCATTAATTTGATATCCTATATATGCAAAAGCATTTTTGGATTCAAATTCAGAATTCGGCCTAAAACCGTCTCCTTTTTTATAATTGATATATGCATAATAGCTAAACTTACCCTCTGTATCACTGATACTTGTAAAATTGGTAAATAGACCAAAACTACCCACTGTATTTCTAAACGTAACTTCGAAATCTTCGGTCGGCTTTTTAGTGATAAAATTTATTAAACCACCAAACTGCGTTCCGTATTGCAAAGATGCTGCACCACGAATTACCTGAATTTCGTCTAAACCTTCTGAAGCTGGTGTATAATAACTTTCTGGATATCCCAAAACATCTGCACTAATGTCATAGCCATTTTGACGCGTGTTAAAATTGGCTGTTCTGTTAGGATCTAAGCCTCTACCCCCAATATTTAACTGCAAACCTGCATCATCATTTTGATAAATGTTTAAGCCTGCAACTTGATTAAAAATTTGACGTGCATTATTGGTAGATAACGCTGCTGCTGATTGATTTACCAAAACTACTTCTGTCTTTTTCCCTGCATAAATTGCAGTACCCTCAACATCTTTTAAACGTTTTAATTCGAAGACTTTTTCTTTTCTGGCTCTTATTTGTATTTCCGATAATTCTTCTGTAAAAGAGTTTAAAACAATGGTTGTATTTTGATAATTTTCTGAGGATAACACAACGTTTTTAACCTTATAATTTTCAGTATAAACAACTAAGAGTAGTGTTTCTAAATTAGTATTGAATTGAAATTCTCCGAACACATTTGTTTTTGCCAACAAACCACCAGATTCATTATAAATTTCTACCTTATTAATTCCTTTATTTTTCTCAGAAACCACCTTTCCAGATACTTGATACTGGCTGTAAATTACAGTTTGAAACAGGCTAAAAATAACAACTAATATCTTAAATTTCATGCTACTAAATTCCTTTAATTTTTATTGTTGATGAAAACGGAATGATCCATTCTTTATGTTGATATGATTCTTTTTCCTGATATAAATCTATGTTTGAATCTATAAACTTTGTACTTAATCGCCCATTCAAAGCCACATAACTTTCTGCATAAACTCCAATATTTTGATGCCCTTGACTTTTAAAATGGTCACCTAAATAATGGGCATATTCTAAAATAAAATCGGGTTGAAAACTCATTTGTTTTTCTTGAAATGAATTTAGAAAATCAGTATTATCTACCATAAAAAAGTTTCCTGTTTTTTTATCTACGATTTTAAAGTTTGTACTACCTGCTTTTTCCATTAACATTACACGCCAAGAAAAACGATACCCTTCTTCTGTCCAAAATAATTCGCCTGGATATAGTAGAAATCTAAAAGGGACTAAGATTTGAAACGTAAAAAAAATAGCAATAATTACTAGTGTTATTTTTCTTTTGACTTTTGTAAAATGGTAGTTTTTTTTAACTTTTATAGGAGTTCTCGATACAATTTTTAATGCCTCAAAATCACTCGAACTGACATTCAGCATATATTTTTTAATTCCATTAATTATTTTCTGATGAAAATTAGCATCAAAAAAGATTAAAGTTGCGATAATCATAATAAAAGGAAACATCCCAATAGGAAATAAAACCCTAGTAAAAACATGAAAAAAAACAACAACTATAAATGCTATAAATCGTGTTCTTTTGTAGAATAATAAAAACGGAATTGTTAAATCGTACAACATTCCACCCCAACTCATGGCAAAATGAAACCATTCTTGTTGCATTAGGTTTTGACCAATAAATGGGATATCATATTTAGAAGGCAACCAAATTTTTAAGGGTTGTGCTTTCAACAACCAATCTGAATTAAGTTTTGCTAAACCTGCATAAAAATAAACAATTCCTAAGAGCAGTTTTATGCTATCTATTGTCCATTTTGGTATGTTTAGATATTCTTTTTTCTGTTGATAAGCATCCAAAGAAAAATACTTGTTTGCAGGCAAAAAAATCAATAGAAAACTTACAATAGATATAAAATAATAATGGTTTAAATAGGTGGTTTTATCCATCAATTCTATATACGTAAATGATAGAAAAAAAATGAGTATTGCCATTCTGTATTTATAGCCGATTGCAATACATAATGCTGCTAAACCACAAATTATAAATAATACATAGGTATAAATTCCTAAAGGTTTTACCCACTCAAAACCATAATACGAAAAGTGAAATTTTGGCGCAATATATAGTTTTTCAATCCAACCATTTGCACAAAAACGGATAATACTCGTTAACATCATCAAACCAAAACATATGCGAAAAACTGCCAAAGGTGCAGCATTTTTTTGTTGGTTTAGATATTTTTTTAGTAGTATCATTAAAATAAAAACCTGAACATTTTAGCAATTGCTCAATAAAATGTTCAAGTTTATTTTTTTATAAAATAATGTTTGTTTTAATCGCCATCTGCATCAACATAATCCACACTAATATTAAATGCTTGTAACATATCCACTTTTAATAAAATGACTGCTTTTTGTAATTCATCTCGTGTTTTCAGCATTTGCGCATTATTTGATATGATTTGAGATGAAAAATCGTCTTCTAAATTATTAATTTGTGTTTTGGCTACTTCAAATTGGTTTTCAATTGCAGTTGCCAAATCTTCTCTATTTAGAGCAATTAGATAGTCTTTAAAACCACTTCTATTGGCATTAGCTGTTCCAAAATAATGGCCAACAAATACATCTTGCACCGCTGTTAGCGCCTCCAAAGCCAAAATTTTGGAGATATCTTTTCTATAATACGCTTCTACTTTATCAGGAAAAGGAGTGTTAGAAAAGAATCCTGCAGGAATTCCTATTTTATTTCTTCTTAATCCTTTTTCGTAATAAAAAATGTAGTCGTTAATCAATTTATTTACTGAGCTTGTAGCTGTATTTTCTGCACTATTTACAAAAGCATCTCTATTTGCCTTAAACTGCGCAACAACCTCTTTAGTAAGTGTATTCATTTGTTGTAAAACATCAGTCAAATAATTTTTGTAATTGTTGTTATGTGCAGCTGTTGTGTATTTTGATAAAATTTCTTCATCTCCAGTTCCTACACCATATAACAAATAATCTAAAGCAGGAAAACCTTGTGCATCATGATTGTTTGGGCTATTTAAATCATAAGTTCCATTCGTAATATTTTGTTCAACATCTGAAACTGTAAGTGGATATATATTCATAAAAAAATTAAAACCTAATTCTTCTGCGAAACCAGTATTGTACATTTCTACATGTTGCCATGATTTGTAGGCTTCTAACCAAGAACCCCTTAAATCTTCTAAAGTGGTCTGTGTTGGATTGTTAGAAAATGCTGTTCCAACTGAATTTAATGACTCCATTTTGCTAGTAAAATCCTCATAAGAAGGAATAATAATATTGTCTGCAATATGGGTTAGCATTACTTTTCTATCGAAATTATCTGTTGTTAGTGGGTCTTCTTCTCCTGATGAAGTACATGCATATATCAGGAACATTGTTAAAAATAATAATAGAAATCTTTTCATTTTATAGTTTTTATTTATTCTAAATAAAGATACAAAAGTAGCAAAAAGCGATCAATTAAAAATCGTTTTTGCTACAATTAAAATTAGCTACCAGCCTGTGTTACTGTAAAATTGAATTTGGCAGCAATTGTTTCTGACATTTCATCTAAAGTTGTTGTGGTAATATCCCAAAAACCATCACCTTGCATTAAGGTATTTATAAAACCGTCTACTTCAGACTTTGTAAAATAGGGTTCTGTAGAATTAGGTTTTCTTGTAAACTGTAAACTGTAAATAAAACCAAAACCTTCGGCTAAATCATGAAAAGCAGTTCCTTTATCATTCGCTAATGTAGCCTTCGCAACTTGTAAATAATATACAGATCTTATCCCTATAATTTCAGATATTTTTTCTCTTAAAATTTGTATTTGTGCATCTCTAGCCATGTAATCTTTGTTTACAATTGCAGCTCTACCCAACTTAAAAGCCTCGTAAATTTCGTCTGGTATCATTGCAAAATCAGGGTCTCCTTTTAATCTGTTTACATATTTATTTAAATATTGATCTACATTTAAAACTGGCGCTGTAATATCTTGTTCATTACCATATACATAACCAAAAGCGCTATCCCACGCATGCTCCATATTGGTATAATTTTTACCAGGAACTAAAACATCATTATTATTATCTTCTATAGTATTACCTGTATCTAAAACACTAGAGCTTAAATAATTATTTAGAATTTGATCAACCATTAAAGCACCAATTAGTCCTTTAACTATTGCTTGATCATATTCTAAGCCTTTAGCATTCACCCATCTTATTGGACCACCACCAGCTTCTTGAAGTTGCCCTGCAACACCTTGTGCAGCATTGTTATTCCAATTCGGAAAAACTTCGGCTGCTTGAGCAGCAATCCAAGTATCAAAATCGGCTTTAATTTCAGTTGCATCCGAAGAATTCATTTCAAAAAAATCTTGTGATGCAGCAGTTTTAATTCTTATATTTTTAGAAGATGCATTTAATGCGGCATCAGAAAATTTGTTGCCTGCGTTTGTAAACATGCCTCCTAAATCTGCTGCTGTTTTTATTGGATTTAATAAAGCTGCGGCTAATTCATCTCCCATTTGTATTTCTGTAGTTTGATCAGTAAACGCTACTGTAGAACTTCCATTTCTTGAAAAGGAGTAGGTATTTGGAACTTCAGCTATTAAAGGCTCATCTGAAGAACTGCAAGACATTAATGATGCTACAATTGTAAAGGATAAAATTACTTTTTTCATTTTTATTAAGATTAATTATAAATAATATTTTTATTTAGTTGCAAATATAAAACACAAAAGTAATTTCTACAAAGTTTATTTAGAATAAATAAAAATAAAA
>JBNMNV010000162.1:0-6859 GCA_051278125.1 Polaribacter sp.
GGCTAGTTTCTGCAAGAATCCAAAGAATATCATTTTTATCGACAAAGAAGCTTTTATATCTCTTTCCGAAAGAGTAATCAGATTTTCGGATGGTATAAATAACATTTTTATCTTTATTTACCTTTTTTAGGTATTCTTTTTCATTAATCCAATAATTATCATCGCTGGTTTTTTGGAAAAATGTTAGATCAGAAAAATTATCACTCTGCAATTCTAAATCAGGAAAAACACTCAAAGAGTTATCTCCTCTTATATATTTGGCAGTAAATTTGTCATGAGAGTTAAGATATGCGTGTCTTACAAGAAGGGGTTGATTATTAAAAATGTTTAGTTCAGTAATTTCTAAATCTGTTTTAATTATTTCTTCAAATAAATTGTCTTTATTTTGTTTTATAATTGTTTTGTTATATGCATACCAATTGTATTTTTTAGTGCTTATAAATGAAATAACTTTATCATTTTTTTCGATAATTTCCCTAAATAGGTTTAGTTCTTTTCCATCATACTTATAGAGTCCTTTATTTTTTACTGAAATATATACATTATATAAATGATCTCGATAAGGTTTTATAATGATGTCCGACTCTTGAAAAGGTAAATTTGGAAATTTTTCTTTTAAAGTATAAGTTTTATTGCTTTTTGTATTTAAGATGTTAATTATAATGTCATTAGAGGGAGAAAACCAAATATCTCCTCGAGCATCTGATATTGCAGAAATTGCTAAATGTTGTGGTTTTAAAAGAAGGTCTTCTTTTGAGTAGTTTACAAAATCTTTGTTGTTGTATTTTGTGATGTATTTGCTTCCAAATATCCAAATAAAACCCTTAATATCTTGTTCAATATCAGTGATTATATTTTCGGAAAGACCCAAGACTTTTTGCACATCAACTGTATAATTTTGCGATAAAATTAGTTGTGTTGATAAGAGGGGGATGATCAGTAAAAGAACTGATTTATAAAATTTTATCTTACCCATATAAAAATTAAAGATAGATGTTTAAGATAAACATCCAAATTATTTACAAGATTTTTTTAAACTTCTTTATACACCCGCTCAAAAGGAATTCTAAAACGCTCACCATAAACACCCTCAGGTTTTCTGATGCCGCAAGAAACAATCATGTTTATTTCGGCACCAAAAGGCAAACCTAATAAATTTTTTACGCGCAAAGTATCAGAGCCTTCCATTGGGCAAGTGTCATAATTTTCAGCAGCCATAGAAATCATAAAATTTTCAGCAGCCAAACCGCAAGTTTTATGGGCAACAATGCGCATATCACTTTGTCTAACTTGTCTGTAAATCGGTTTAAAAAGGCCTATAATTAAAACCATAATGTATTTAAGGAAGCCAAGAATTCCTAAAAAATCGGCATAGGCAAAAGGAATAATTTTTCCATAATAGCCTCTCGCTGTTTTTTCTCTTTTACTTTGTGCTGATTTTGTATTGTTGGCACCAAAAGTCTGATCAATAAATTTTAAATTAGCTTTAGCTCTTTGTTTCCAAAGGTCTTTTCTAGTAACAAAAATTACGAGTTGCTGTGCAGTTCTTGCTGCATTTTGATTGAAACAAAAAGGCGCGATTTTATCAATCATATCTTTTGAGGTAACATGGTAAAATTCCCACAACTGCATGTTACTACTATTGGGTGCTAAAGCAGCTTGTTCAATACATTTTTTTACAATGTCTTTATTTAGAGGTTTTTCTGCATCATATATTCTTACAGAACGTCTGTAGTGTATCGCCTCAGAAACTGTTTTTTCTTTTAACATAGATTGATTATGATAATTGTTTTAGTTTTTTGTTCATTACTAAAAACCAGATGGGAGGAAAAATGGAAAGTAACATCATACCAGGATACCCTGTCGGCATTTGTGGACTCTCTGGCAATGATTTTAGCAGTTGATAATGTTTAGATCCGTTATAATGATGGTCTGAATGACGTGATAAATTAAACAATAATACTTGCCCAACTTGATGATTTGAGTTCCAAGAATGATTCCTTTTTACACGTTCATAACGCCCAGATTCGTTCTGTTTTCTTAACAAACCATAATGTTCTATATAATTTACGGTTTCTAATAGCATAATGCCAGAAATTGCTGCACCTAAAAAAGCGAAAAGCACAAATTGGCCAAAAAAGAAATAGATACTACTTAATACTAACGCGTTACAGATTGTATAAATAACCATTCTGTTTTGAGAATGGAACCAGCTTCTACGTTCGTTTCTCATTCTTTTGTTTTCTAATTTCCAAGCTTCTAGATAGCTTGAAAAATGAGAACGAATCCAAAAAACAAATAAAACTTCATTTTTTCGGGCAGTGGCAGCGTCTTTTGGAGTGGCAACATTAAAATGATGACTACCATTATGATAGGGTAAAAAGTGCGTGTTTAATGAGGTTAGTAGTAAAATTTCTCCTATAAATTGATCTATTCTTCTGTTTCGATGACCTAATTCATGACCAACGTTAATACCGAGCACTCCGCACATAATGCCCATACTAAAAATGCGTCCGAAGATTTCTGAATTGGTAAGATTTGGTTCTTGAGTAGCAAACAAAAAGAATACTAAAAACAGCAGTTGAATAGGTAATATGAGGTGTAATAAAAACGTGTAAAATTTATTTTCTTTCTCAATTTTTTCTTCATCTTTCGTAAAATTTTGTGCGTTCGGTTTGATGAAAAATTCTAAAAGAGGCACTAATCCAAAGAAAACAATTGCAGGTAAATGTGTTAACCAACCTTTACTTGTAAAAGAAATATAGACTACCAAAGGTAAAATAAGAATTGAAAAATATTTAAGCGCCTTCATAAAGAAAAATAGATCCTCTAAAGATAGCAATTAGTTGCAAGCGTTCCAAATAACTTCTTTAGGTGCAGGAGCAACAATAGAAACGGGTTCTTTAGAAACCGGATGAATAAATTCAATTTTTCTGGCATGTAAATGAATACTTCCATCTTTGTTACTTCTATTAAAACCGTATTTTAAATCGCCTTTTATAGGAAAACCAATTGCTGATAATTGTGCTCTAATTTGGTGATGTCTTCCGGTTTCTAAATCAATTTCTAAAAGGGAATAATTATCTAGTTTTTTTAAGATTGTATAATGTAAGATGGCTTTTTTAGATCCTTCAATTTCTTTTGAATACACCGATGATTTATTATTTTTTGGATTTTTTTTTAAAAAATTAATAAGGGTGTCTTTTTCTTTCTTTGGATGCTCTTTTACAACAGCCCAATAGGTTTTATTAATTTCTTTATCTCGCAACATTTTGTTCAATCGCTCCAGAGCTTTAGAGGTTCTGGCAAAAATGATAACACCAGAAGTAGGTCTGTCTAGTCGATGAACAACCCCTAAAAAAACATTACCTGCTTTGTTGTATTTTTCTTTGATGTATTCCTTGGCAACATCACTCAAAGGTTTATCTCCAGTTTTATCACCTTGCGTAATATCTCCAGAACGTTTGTTTACAATAATGATATGATTATCTTCAAATAATACTTGTAAATTTTCTTTGGTAGAATGCATGGCCGATTATTTAAAATCTTTAGCAACATCTTGATTTACGCCATCAATAAAATCTAAAAATTCTTTACGCCCTAAACCTGTCGAGGAAGAGGTTAAAAATGTCATGGGTAAAGTTTCCCAAGTATCTAATAATTTCTTTTTGTAAGAAGTAATTTGTTTGTTTAATTTAGAACTCCCTAATTTATCTGCTTTGGTAAAAACAAGGCAGAAAGGAATTTGATTTTCACCTAAAAACCGCATGAATTCCAAATCAATTTTTTGAGGATCGTGCCTGCTATCAATCAACACAAAAGTGCACACTAATTGTTCTCTTTCTTTAAAATAGTTTTCTATAAAATGCTGAAAAATGGTTCTTTTCTTTTTAGAAATTTGCGCATAACCATAGCCCGGTAAATCTACTAAAAACCAATCCTCATTTATTTTAAAATGATTAATTAACTGGGTTTTTCCTGGTTTTCCAGAAATTTTAGCTAAATCTTTGCGTTCCATCAACATATTAATCAATGAAGATTTACCAACATTAGAGCGCCCTATAAAAGCATATTCAGGAATTCTTTCTTTAGGAGCATTGATAACATTACTGTTACTCATTACAAATTCAGCAGACTTAATTTTCACAGAAAAAAGATTTAAATATTTCTAGATTTTAACCAATCATGAAGAATCGTATTAAACTCTTCTGGTCTTTCCATCATTGCAGCATGCCCACATTTATCAATCCAAAATAAATTTGAATCGGGCAGTAATTTTTGAAACTCTACAGCAACTTCAGGAGGTGTAACGCTATCTTGTTTCCCCCAAATGATACAAGTAGGTTGTTTCATTTTAGGCAGATCGTCTTTCATATTGTGTCTAATGGCACTTTTTGCAATCGATAAGGTTTTTAAAGCCTTCATTCTATTATTTACGGTGTCATACACGTCGTCTACCAATTCTTTTGTAGCTATTTTGGGGTCGTAAAACACTTGTTGTGCTTTTTCTTCTATGTATTCATAATTTCCTCTTTTAGGAAAACTATCACCCATAGCTTTTTCATACAATCCAGAACTTCCAGTAATCACAAGCGTGTTTACTTTTTCTGGGTAATGTTTTGTAAAATACAAAGCAATGTGCCCTCCTAATGAGTTTCCTAGAAGAATAGAGCTCTCTATTTTTTTGAATTCTAAAAAATCTTTTAAATAACTCGCCAAACTTTTAACATTCGTCTTTATCAGTGGAAGCGTGTATAATGGTAATTCCGGAATTAATACCCGATAACCATTCTTAGAAAAGTGGTTAAAAGTAGCGTCAAAATTACTCAAAGCTCCCATTAAACCATGTAAAACAATGATTGTAGGTCCTTCTCCAGCTTCTGCATATGTAAAATTACCTTCAGTTTTTACCTTGTCAGTCATTCATTTTAATTTGATTTCTATCAATCGCAAATGTAATTCTTTTTTCTTACATATAAATTGATTTCATAATCAGTTGTTTAGGGTTATTAACAATAGTTTTCCCCTTTAAATAATGGATATTTTAGGTTTTTATTAACAATGTGGTAATAAGTGGTAATAAGTGGTATATTTTATATATTTTTGATATCTACTAACAACTTTTTAATGATTAACTTAATTGGTACATATGAATGTAAAGCAGATGCTAAAGGTAGAGTGATGGTTGCATCGGCTCTAAAAAAGCAAATGCAACCAATTTTGCAAGAAGGTTTTGTGTTAAAAAGAGCTGTTTTTCAGCCTTGCTTAGAATTGTATCCCATGCAAGAGTGGAATGTGATGATGAGTAAAATTAATAAGCTGAATAAATTTAAGAAAAAAAATAACGATTTTATTAGGAGGTTTACCGCAGGCGTAAAATTAGTAGAATTAGATGCAACAGGTAGAATTTTAATTCCAAAAGATTTATGCGGTTTTGCAGGGATACAGAAACAAATAGTAATGTCGTCTTCTGTAAGCATTATTGAAATTTGGGATAAAGAGAAATATGAAAAAGCAATTGATGATGCTGCAGACGATTTTGCAGATTTAGCTGAAGAAGTAATGGGAAATACAGAATTCGATGAGTTATCATAACGCAGTTTTATTAAAAGAAAGTGTCGATGCACTCGCTATCAAAGAAGATGGTGTTTATGTAGATGTTACTTTTGGAGGAGGAGGTCATTCAAAAGAAATTTTGAAAAGATTGGGTAAAAACGGAAAGTTATTTGCCTTTGATCAAGACCCTGACGCATTAGAAAATAAGATTGATGATGAGCGGTTTGTGCTGATTCCTGAGAATTTTAGATATATCTCAAGATTTTTAAGATTTTATAGGATTAAAAAAGTAGATGGAATTTTAGCAGATTTAGGTGTTTCATCACATCAATTTGATGAAGCAGAACGAGGGTTTTCAACTCGTTTTGAGGCAGATTTAGATATGAGAATGAATCAAAAATCTAAAATTTCAGCGAAAGAAATTATCAATACTTATACGGAGGAAAAATTAGCGGACATCTTATTTATGTATGGGGAAATAAGAAATTCTAGAAATGTTGCAAAAACGATTGTTCAAGAAAGGGAAGTTCAAAAGATTGAAACAAGTTTTCAATTAAAAGAAGTTTTAAAAAAGTATTTGCCAAATGCGCTAGAACATAAAATATTGGCGCAAATTTTTCAGGCGATAAGAATTGAAGTTAACGAGGAGTTAGAAGTTTTAAAGGAGTTTTTGCTACAGGTACCAGGTTTATTGAATGCTGAAGGTAGGTTGAGTGTTATTTCGTATCACTCTTTAGAGGATAGATTGGTAAAAAGATTTATTCATACAGGTTTGTTTAAAGGTGAGCCAGAAAAAGATGTTTTTGGCAGGTCTAATGAACCTTTAAAAAGAGTAGGGAAATTAATCATTCCGAAACCCGAAGAAATTAAAATAAATAATAGAGCTAGGAGTGCAAAATTGAGAATAGCAACACGAAAGGTTTAAAGTGTATTATTTTAAATTTTAAAAAAGAGCATACAAAAAGGGACATGAGTTAAGAGAAGATATTTAAAAATACAGAGTATCCTAACGGCATTAAATTTTAAACCAAAGCATGACAAAAGTTAAAAAAGGTATTTATGATTTTTTAAGAGGCAGTTTTCTTACCGATGAATCTGCTTTTAAAAATTGGCGAATTATCATTTTTGTTGTGGCGCTTTTGTTGATTATGATTTCTAGCGGGCACAGTGCGGAAAAAAAAGTATTTAAAATATCTGAACTGAATAAAAGAAAAAGAGAATTAAGAGCAGAATATGTAGACACGGGGACTATTTTAATGCGAATGAAAATGGAATCTAATATCAGGGAAAAGGCAAAGGCTAG
>JBNMNV010000163.1:0-6821 GCA_051278125.1 Polaribacter sp.
TATAAATTGAACTATTGAAAAGAAAACTACAGAGAACAATGTATAAAAATAATAGCGGTTTTAGTGCTAAATTCAAAGTGAGTATCTTTGTACAAAGTTTAGTGATAAATTGAAAGATTTGCGTCTTAAAATCCGCTACTATTCTTATACTAAACGTTAGCCTTCATTATGTTTACCCTATATTACTACAATAAAATTCTTTGAATTAGTTTGTTGAAAATTACTGTTTAAAATAGCTGGTTTTATATTCTAATCCTATTTTCTTTTCCATAAGTAATACTTCAGGCTTATCTTTTCTTAAAGCAACCTGCCAATTATTAAATACTTCCCAAACATCATTAACAAAAATTGGCTTACCATACTGATTAGTCAAGGCTTTTCTAATTCTGTCTTCTTCTTCTTTTCCAGTTAATAGACATACTACATTTAAAATATTATTCCCAAATCGAGCTTCTATTTTTCTTGGAAACCCTAAATAATCAACGCCAAAACAGTTGATTTGAGTTTGGGCATTTGGATCAGTTCCATCTAATTTTTCAGTGTTTGTAAAATTACTATTAGCTTCTAATACTGGCTTTAATTCATCAAGGCATGCACCCATTTTAATAAATGTTGGTATTTGACTGGAGGATTCAGACTTTGTTTCATTCTTATAACCTAGATGCATATATGGGTTTTCCCAAGCGAACAAACCAGTATGCATTCCCTCTTGAGTTAGTATCCAAGCAGCATCCTCCTTTTGCTTTAAAAATAATTTAATAGCAACGTAGACATCATAATCGAGATACGTTCTTGTTGCATCTGTAAGCGTCCTAGTTAAGGTCTTGCGTGCATTTCCTCTTGCTTCTATATATTTAAGCTTGTCATCAGCAAACGTGAATACAACGCTACTAATTATTCCATTATCTGTTTTAACTTGTGAGCAAACTAAGTGTTCTTCTTTGCTAATCGCTAATGGAAAACTCGGCTCATCTATGGAAATGATAGTTGAACTTTCGGATATTTCGCTTAATTTTTGAGTTACAACTTGCAATGACTGGTTCAATCGAATGTCGTTAAATACTGATTCAACCTGTGCAGAAGGCATCAGTGGAAAGATTAAACTTAGAAAAGCTAAAAAAAAATTATTGCATTTCATTATATGAACATTGTTATAGTTTCAATAAAGACAACTATTTGCACTAATTGTTACAGTAAATATGAGCCTTTGTTAAAATAAATAACCAAAGGCTAACAACGTGTATAATTCATTGCTTGATTATCGCCTACTTGGAAATTCCTTCGGCATTTCCTCTGGTTCGTTCAATTTTACTAACTTAGTTCTAGCCAACGCAACTAACCATACACGAACACGTTAGCTACAAGGCTGCAAAACCAACAAACATTATAGAAAATTTAATAAATCATATTGCCAAATTCATTCCTGTTTCAAACGAACTGAAAAACCGACTTGAATTAATTTGTGAAATTAAGATTTATCCTAAAAAATATTTCCTTCATAAACCTAATAGAATTTGTTCAAATACCTACTTTATAAATAAAGGACTTGCAAGAATTTACTACAAGAAAGGAGACAAAGAAGTTACAGACAATTTTTCAGCTGAAAATGAATGGATAACTTCAATTTATAGCTTTCTTCAAAACATTCCCGACCATTTCCATATTCAAACTTTAGAAGAAACAGAACTCATTAAAATTTCCTTAACTGACCTCGAAGAATGCTTTAAAGATTTTCCTGAAATGGAAAGGTTTGGGTGAATGTTGATTTCAAAACTCTTTTTGGAACAGTCCGAGCGTATCATCTCGCTTCACTTTAACTCTGCAAAAGAACGCTACAAATTCTTTGTACAATCTTCAAAAAACAAATTGCTACGAGTGCCTCTTGGAATGTTGGCATCCCATTTAAGAATGACGCAAGAAACATTAAGTAGGGTCAGGTCTACAAAATAAACTTTTTGATTTAAGTAAAATTTAGGAATTATTATTATCAATACCTTTGACCACAAAAAACAAAATGACAAATAAATCTTATGGTATAATCGGAATTGTAACGCCAATAGTGTTTGTGGCTACCTATATAATTATGTCATCAATTCGTCCAGAATATTCAATGTTTACAAAAGCAATTAGTGAACTTGGTTCGCTCGATGCATCAAATAAATGGTTTTGGAATTCTTTTGGCTATATTCTTACAGGAATTTTAATCTCTATTTATGCGATTGGACTTTATAAAAATATCACTTTCACAAAATCAAGCAAATTGCCTCTTTACGGAATTTTATTGAGCGGTGTATTTATGACAGTATCGGGAATATTTCCTAGCGATTTTGACAACCGACAATCAACGACAATGCTTTTGCAT
The DNA here is from genome assembly GCA_051278125.1 of Polaribacter sp. Classification (GTDB taxonomy): domain Bacteria; phylum Bacteroidota; class Bacteroidia; order Flavobacteriales; family Flavobacteriaceae; genus Polaribacter. The sequence goes on from JBNMNV010000163.1 coordinate 2,363, forward strand.
TCAGTTGGAAGTTTTGGTAGTTATATTTTCTTTTTAATTGGAGCTTTTACTTATCCAAAACAAATGCGAAAAAGCGAATATTGGAAACAGGCAATTAAACCAACATTAATTTTCACTTGGTTGACAATATTATTTGGTAGTTGGGCATTTATATTTCCAAACATCCCTGCTCTTGGACAAAGAATTGTGTTTTTCTTTTATTTTTTATGGATATTTTACACAGGCATCAAGCTTTACAATCATCGGAAAGAAAGCCCAGTTGCTAACACCGTATAAAATTAATTGCTTGGTTATCTTCTACTTACGAAAATCCTATCGGATTTTCTATTCAGTTTTTATTTGCTAAGTTACGTGCTTAAACGACGCAACTAATCTTATACAACAACGGTAGCAAACATTCCCACATCAGCTTCGTAACGAAATCAATTTTGAATCGTCTTCAATGAAAAGATCTAAAATTGTGGAGTTAAAAAACTTACAAAAAATAGGTGGAGTATGTGCAATTCTTGAGGCTCTCATTTACATCTCAGCTTTCATCGTTTATGGTGGCATATTAGTATACCCAAATACAAATGCAAGCATAGCAGAGGAATTGAATTTCTTATCTGACAATCATCTCACCTTGTCAATATTAAATCTTGTTAGCTACACGCTATTTGGAGTTTTATTAGCTGTATTAGTTCTCGCAATTCATCAACGATTAAAAAAATATTCAGCTAACTTTTCAAAATTAGCTTCTGTTTTTGGAATAATTTGGGTCGGACTCGTTATAGCAAGTGGAATGATAGCGAACATAGGCCTAAACTCTGTAATCGAAATTGGAATTAAAGAGCCAGAGAATGCAATGTTAGTTTGGTCTAGCGTTAGTATTATTTCCGAAGGTCTTGGAGGTGGAAACGAAATCGTCGGAGGAATATGGGTGTTACTACTAAGTATTATAGCCTTGAAAGGGCAATTGTTTTCAAAACCTCTGATTTTTCTGGGCATTCTAGTCGGAATAGCTGGTATTCTAACTATTTATCCATTAGATGTTTTTACAGAAATTTTTGGAATTAGTCAAATTATTTGGTTCTTATGGATTGGAATATTTATGATACGGAAACCATTAACAGTTGTGAGGAATTAAAAAAACGTTTGCTAACAACGTGTATAATCAATTGCTAGATTATCGTCTACTTGGAAATTCCTTTGGAATTTCCTCTGATTCGTTCCATTTTTGCTAACTTAGTTCTAGCCACCGCAAATGAACCATACACGAACACGTTGTGTGCAATTAAAAAAATGAGATTTATAAAAAATTTACTTCTTTATATTTAGAGTAACCCTCTGAATTTAAAACCAATCAAAAAATACTAAATATGAATTCAAATCAAAAAATAGGTAGACTTACTGGTGCATTATTATTATTCGTTTTTATTTCAGGCATTATAATTTTTCAATTTTTACAAGGTTCAGTACTTTTTTCAGAAGACTTTATGACTACCACTTCAGAGAATTCTAATAAAATTATCAGTTCAACACTACTCGGTATTTTTAATGGAATAGCATCTATAGTTATTGCAACAATACTTTTGCCAATTTTCAAAAGACATAGTTCCAATTTGGCATATTTATATTTTGCATTTTGTATTTTAAGCTTTATAGCTATTATGATTGATAATGTTAGCGTAGTATCTATGTTGGAGTTGAGTAACGAATATGTCAAAAACGGAAATGATAGTTCCGTGAAAATTTTGGAGACTCTGGTTTATCAAAGACATCGTTGGACGCACTACTTTTATTTATTGATTTCTTGCTTTCCTGTTTTCATTTTGTATTACACATTGTACCTATCTAAACTAGTTCCAAGAATCATCTCAATTTTTGGAATATTTGCGGTAATACTTATGTTCATCGAAGAATTACTTTCAATTTTTGGACATGGTATAAGTATGGACATGCTTCTTCCAATAGCTTTAATTCAATTAACTCTTCCACTTTGGTTAATTTTCAAAGGATTGAATTCACCATTATTAGAAAAGGAAAACGGATAAAAAACTACACACAACAACGTGTATAATTAATTGCTAGCCAACGCAACTAAACATACACAACACGTTAGCCTTTATTAAAGAACGACCGTTGATAAAATGTATAGCTAAATAAAATAATAATCATGACGAAAAAACGCACTTGGAAATTTTGGACATCAAGAACCATTCTTATACTTCTTTTAATTGGCATTTTTTGGCTAATAAACCTAATCTGGTTTCGACCATTTAATATCAAACACTTTTACGACAAGGTCTTTGTAGAATTAGCTATAGATAGCCCAGAGATTACAACATCCATGGGAATTCCATTCTTATATGACAGGTCGAAAGATGAATTGGATGATATCTCGGATGCAGAGCAATGGAAATCTTTCAATAAAATGAAAGAAGACTATGAGACCTTAATGAGTTATGATTTTGAAAGTCAATCAGAAGAAAGTAAACTCAACACTAAAATTTTAGGCTTTTATTTAGAAGGATTAAAAGAAGGCGAACCTTTTTTTTATCACGGTTATCCAGTAAACCAAATGAGAGGCATTCAAAGTGGACTGCCAAGCCTTATGGAAAATTCTCATAAACTTAGAAATGAAAGTGATGCAGAAGCCTATATTACCCGTTTATCTAAATTTGATACTAAGTTTAATCAATTAATAGAAAACTTAAAAATATCAGAAAGCAAAGGCATTATACCACCTAAGTTTGTAATAGAGCGTGTACTCGATGAAATGAATGGTTTTATTGGTGCTAAAAAAAATAGCATAGCTAGTTATAAAGATTCAAACAGCGTCCTTTCTTCTGTAAAATCGAATATTCTGTTCACTAATTTCGAATTAAAAATTGATAAATTAGAGGAACTCTCTTCCGAGGAAAAAGATAGCTACAAAAAACAAGTTGAAAAAGAAATAAAGACCACTGTTTTTGGAGCCTACAAAAATCTTATTCAATATTTCGAACAGCTTAAATCAAAAGCCACGACCGATGATGGTGTTTGGAAATTACCTAATGGCGAAGCATACTATCGCTATCAATTAAAACAGCAAACAACCACTGAATTGGAGCCAGAAGAAGTACATCAGATTGGACTATCGGAAGTCGCAAGAATAAAAAGTGAAATGCAAAATATTCTCTTAGCTCAAGGTTATGCAGATTCAACAATAACACTAGGAGCTACTATACAGAAATTGAATAAAGAAGAACGTTTTCTTTACCCTAATAATGACCGAGGAAGACAAATGATTCTTGATGAATACGATCGTATACTCGCTGAAATAAGTGCAGGCTTAGATGATGCCTTCGATGTACGACCAAAAGCTGGTCTCGAGGTAAAACGTGTTCCAGAATTTAAAGAAGAGGGTTCTGCCGGTGCCTATTATAATAGACCTGCTATGGATGGCTCTAGAGGAGGAACCTTTTACGCTAATCTTAGAAATGTACAAGAGACTGTAAAATTCGGAATGAAAACACTTGCCTATCACGAAGGTGTGCCGGGGCATCATTTTCAAATAGCCATTCAATCCGAACTTGAAGGTGTACCCATTTTTAGAACTATTGGTCTTTTTACTGCCTATATTGAAGGTTGGGCATTATACTCTGAGCAATTAGCTTGGGAATTGGGCTTTTATAAAAATGATCCTTTTGGAAATCTTGGAAGATTGCAAGCAGAGATGTTTAGAGCAGTTCGTCTTGTTGTCGACACAGGTATACACTACAAAAAATGGACAAGAGAAGAAGCTATTGATTACATGATATTAAACACAGGTATGACCACTACAGAAGTTTCTACAGAAATTGAACGATATATTGTAATGCCAGGACAGGCTTGTGCTTATAAAATCGGGATGCTAAAAATATTAGAGCTTAGAGAAAATGCAAAAAAGAAACTTGGCAGTCAATTCGATTTAAAAGAATTTCATAATGTGGTATTAAAAAATGGAGCTGTTCCTTTGGACATTTTAGAGGAAATTGTAGGCAACTATATTACTGAGACACTTAAAAACAATAATAGCTAAAAACAAAGGTTAACACCGTGTATAATTAATGGCTGGTTCTCGCCTATTTACGAAAATCCTCGCGGATTTTCTATTAGGTTATATTTGCTATATTCCGTGCTTAACCACGCCAATAATCATACACAAAGCCGTTATCAGCAAATAAAAAAACTTAATAAATATTTCAACTAATGAAAATAGTAACTATTTTAAAAAAAGTATTTAAAATCATTTCTTTGACCGTATTGTTAATTCTCATTCCATCAGGTCTATTTTATAGCTGTATTTCATCTTATCCTTCTTCCAGAGTTAATAGTCAACTTCTTAATTCCGACACAAAACCCTGTAATACTTTAGAAATTAAAACAGCCAAAAAAGGAACGTTACAAGTAACACCTGATATTTCATACGCTGACGATAAAGTAGCGATACATATTA
>JBNMNV010000164.1:0-6799 GCA_051278125.1 Polaribacter sp.
GTTCTGTCAGTTTTCCATTTTCAGTCATTTTGGCACGTTCAAGAACCCCATCTTTATCATCATTAAAAAAAGCTGGAATTACATTTTCTAGAAACAATTCGCCAAAACCTTCACTAGCATCCTTTGGCAACTCACAAGGTAAATTATCAACAGCCATGACTACTATTGCTTTTTCATCCTTAAAATCAACTTCAGATTCAGTTTCTGGATTATAACCGTAAATAGGATCTGCAATTGTTGATGCTCTTAACGTAGAAGCGACAGGGCCATCTACATCACAAGAAATATCCGCGACAAATTTTATATTAAAATCTTTTAATTTTGCGTCTTCTCGAGTAAATAAATAAGGAGCTCCATTTCCAAAAAAATGCCCTGCGATATAGAAATCGGTAACCGCTGCAAAACGCATAAAATTAGACTCATACTTTTCTGGATGGTTGTAAAAATCGATATAATGAAGTCTTTGTGAATCTTTGCGTTTGTTGTAGTCTAAAACATCTAACAAGCAATAAACAGGTTCGTCATAATTTTTAGCCAAATAGTCATCGACAGAAACTTCCTGAATCTTCATGGCATCTAACATTTCTTTTGCACCATAAGCAACTTTTCCGCTTCCGGTTAAGAGTATTTTAAGATTCCCTAATTTAATTTTTTTCAATTCTGAAATTAGTTCTTTTTGGCTGTCTAAAGTTTCTGCTTTTGGTAAATTGAAAGATTCGTTCGTCAATCCGATAGCTCTAAAACCATTATAAGCGCCAACAATACCCGCATAACGTCCAAAACCAATGAGTCTTGCTCCGTTTTCTTTGATAATAGTTTCATGATCATAAAGTTCTATATTCTTATCTAAAATAGCATTTAGTAAATCTCTATTGTAAGGTTGCTTTTTGATGGTATGACTAAAGAAAAAATATTTCTTATTCGGGATTAAAGCATCGATAGGTACTTCTTTTACCCCCAATAAAACATCACAACTTGCCATGCCATTGGTAACTTCTAATCCTGCTTTTCGATAGGCTTCATCAGAAAAAACTCGAATAGCAGAACTTTCAATCAACAAGGAGGCCTGTGGAAACCTCTCTTGAAGTTCTTGCAACTTTTCTGGTGAAAAAACAACTCTTCTGTCTGGTGGATTTTTGCGCTCTTTTATAATTCCGAATTTCATTTTTTTTGTTTTAAATGACACTGAAATACTGAAAGAAATTCAGTAGCCACAAGTTTTATATAGATGGGTATAAAATTTGCTCGAAGATATTAGAATTTAAAGAGATTACCAACTGTATTTTTTATACTTTTGCAATCCATATTTCTATTTTTTACAAATAGCTCTTGGACAAAATAAAATGAAGTATTGAGATGCTGATAAGAATGCAGCATTAATTCAATTACGCAAATTAAAAATTTGCTATTTCATTGAGGGGACGACTGGTTTTGACAGCGAGGACAGTGAATTTGTAAGCATATCGAGTTATGAAATAACACTCGTAAAACCTAATTTCAACTTTTTAAACGGCGAAGATAACTACGCTTTAGCTGCATAATCCGAATCACAGTAGGATTTGCCTAGGCACACAAGGTGTGCAAGCTTTATGTCCACGAACAGCCTTGGTTTACGGCGTTTCACTTTTGGATATCGTAAAAGTAAACATAGAAAACTTGGTACTTTGACGAGTTTTTGAAACTAAAGAAGTTAAGTTAAAAGTGGATTGTTCTTAATCAGCTTTTGATCGAAAATCAAGAAAGAACTATATATGTAGAAAGCTTTTTGGCTGCTTGTTTGGACCCGAGTTCGATTCTCGGCGTCTCCACTTTTAACCCTGTAAAATACTGTTTTACAGGGTTTTAATTTTTAAGGTGTCAGTTAAGATAGCACCATTTTTACTAGGTATTCCGGCAATTATTTTGGTGAAAAGATCGTGAAAAAGAAAGAATTTATTAAGGCATTCTGAGCGAGGCAATTATTCCAAAGGAATAAATTGTCTGTAATGGTCATAGCGTTCAAAAATTTGTTCAATATAATTAGCGGGCTCTTCACCTCTTACATATCCATATTTTATAAAGGGTTTATTGTAATTTTTAGGCAAACTTAGCGCTAAGATCATCTTTTCCACATTATCCGACCAAACAGATGAATCTAAATTATTTTCTTTGGCCAATCGTTGTGCATCTCTTACATGACTATACCCGCAATTGTAGGATGCTAAAGAAAATTTAATTCTATTGATAGAGTCATTAATATCTGTAAATCGATTGTATAGTTTATCTAAATAATCGGTTCCTCCTCGAATACTTTCATGAGGATCAGAAACATCTTTTATCCCTAAATACACGGCCGTAGCTGGCATTACCTGCATTAAACCGCTTGCACCTGCCCACGATTTTGCAACAGGGTCAAAGCGAGATTCCTGATAAACCTGTGAAGCTAGCAATCTCCAATCCCAACCAATTTTAGTGGCATGTTGCTTTATCAAATCATCATATTTACTAATTTGATTATTTTTTAAACTGTAATAATCACTTCTTATTCGTTGTCTAAAAGTGCGCTTATTTTTAAAGTATTTGTTATAAATAACATTAAAATTCATTTTCCGCCTTTGAGACACAATCCAATCATCAACAACGGCTCTAAATTTTGATGACTTTTTTCTGGTTACCCAACCTATTTTTTGTGAAAAAGAAATAGGAACATCAATCTTAAGATTAGGATTGAAAGAAGCATTTATTTGCGCAAGATTTTCATCGGCTACGGTGTATTTTATTTCTCCGGAAGCGACCATATCGATAATTTCATCTGTCGATAATTTACTATCTAAGGTATCAATAACAATATTCCCTCCCATTTCATTTGATAAACTTAACAGACGCTCTATGTATGCTGAATTTTTTCTAATGGATACTGTTTTACCGATTAGTTGAATAGGATCATGAATAAGCTCCTTCTGAGTAGCGCTCCAAGTCATATTCAAATAATTATCTGGCATCTTCTGCACAAGTACTTGCCTCGTTAAATATAAATGTTCTGTAAAATCAACTTCCCACTTTCGTTGATTTGTAATCGTCATTCCGTGTGCTATTAAATCAACATCTCCCCTATTTAATACTTCAAATTGTGCATCGAGATCTTTAGAGACTACAATCTCTAATTTTAAATCAAGATGCTTTGCCAATTGTTTTAAAAGTTCATATTCAAAACCCATGGCTTGACCTCTGTATAAAAAATAACTCGTACTGCTGTAGACAACCAAAGCTCTTAAAACACCATCTTTCTTAATATCTTCTAAATCTCTATCTACAGAATTGGCAACAAAAGGATTTATTATTTTTTTCTGCTGACTAAGCGTATCTTCTTTTTTCTGCTTGCAGGAAGCTAAGTTCAAGAAAAGGGTTGCAATGATTAAAATTATGAATGCGTATCGCGTATTTATTTTCTTGTTTTTCATTTTATCTTCATTTAATTAGAACTTTTTTAGGGCAAAAAGTCAAATTGAATTCCCCTAAATTAATAAAAAAATAATAAAACTAAAATTTTATAGATTTTGAAAGTGAATATTCGCTCAAAAATAGCATTACAATAAAACTAATGTAAGGTTATAATCCCTTGTAAATAAATGGAATTGTAAAGGTCAGTAGATAAATAGGTGTAAATTTTAATCTTTAGATAACTAAAAGTCCGTTGTTTTTTAAGATATTGTTTGTCAGTTTAAGCGCAGTCGAGAATTATACAAATGCTTTTAATAGGTTTCAGCTGTGCCCAACCTGAAATTCGTTAAACCTATATATTTAATGCTAAGGAACTAGTTACTAACCTCTATGGAATTATTTTTTAATCAATTAAACATAATTAGCCTAGCCTTTTTTCAAGTATTTGGTTTTCATAAAAAGTATGTGAAAAAGAAACGATTTATTCGGTAATTATCTATAAACATTGATGTTAACCGTCAATAATTACTTTTCAATGCTATAACAAAGGCTATTTAAAGTAATTTTAAGAAATATTTTCAGGCTTCCTCCTTCTCTTTTTTTTAAAAGCAATTTCTAACTTCTCATGAAGGAGTCGTTTTTTATTTTTTATATTGCGGTAAAGAAATCGACTTGAAAAAAATAATAGTTTCTGTAACAAATGATATTTCTACAGACCAAAGAGTAGAAAAAGTTTGTAATACCTTATATAATGCTGGCTATGAAATTCTTTTAATTGGAAAAAAAGAGATAAACAGCAAACCCATCCAAAGAATTTATAGCACAAAAAGAATTTCTGTTTTTTTTAAAAAAGGTTTTTTGTTTTATGCGGAATTCAATTTAAAACTATTTCTTTTGATTCTTTTTACAAAAAAGGACCTACTTTTAGCCAATGATTTAGACACACTTTTACCAAATTATATGGTTAGTTTCCTTCAAAAAAAGAAACTAATTTATGACAGTCATGAATTATTTCCTGAAATACCAGAACTCTTAAATCGTCCTTTTGCTAAAAATTTTTGGACTCGTATTGAGTCAAAAATACTCCCGAACTTAAAAAACACCTATACAGTTTGTGGCAGTATTGCTAACTTCTATAACTCAAAATACCAAACAAAATTTAAGACCATCCTTAATTTACCTACTAAAAAAAAGCTTATTACTAGCAGATTTCCATTTAAACACAATGATGAAAAAATAATTTTATATCAAGGAGCTGTTAATATTGGTAGGGGTTTAGAATTAATGCTTAACGTGCTACCATTTCTTGAAAATTGTATTTTTGTAATTATTGGTCATGGTGATATTTTTGACTCTTTAAAAGAAGAAGTTACTGAACAAAATCTAGCGCATAAAATTTATTTTTTAGGAAAAATTAGTCCGAATGAATTACATCAATTAACCCCGTTGGCAGATTTAGGAATTAGTATTGAAGAAGATTTAGGCTTAAATTATAGATACGCACTTCCTAACAAAATTTTTGATTATATCCAAGCAGAAGTACCCATTCTTGTTTCTAATTTACCTGAAATGAAAAAAATTGTAATGGATTATCATGTTGGAGAAATTGTTGAAGATAGAGCCCCTAAAAAATTAGCAAATCAAATTGAGCTAGCTTTAGCAAAAGATTTTTCGGGTGCACTCAAAAAGGCAAAAGAACGGTTAATTTGGGAACACCAAGAAGAAGAACTATTAACCATTTTTAAAAATGCCAAATAACTATTTTTTATAATGATGAGGATTTTCTCGAATTCCTTTTTTAAATATTTTTCGCAAACCTGAGCGCAAACTATTATCAATCTGTAATAAAACATCTTTTACTTGTTCCGAAGATCTACCTCTAAAAGTAGTAATATGAAATTCATCAGATTTTAAAAGAGGCTCCTCAGAAAAATAATAATTAGACACACAGCATCTAATCGCATCCTTTTGCACTTTACTAACAGAATGCCAAGATTTTTGATGCGTAGTCATCACCACTAATCTGTTAAACTTACTTTCTATGGTGGTTTGCGGTTGTTTTAATCCCCTTGGCCAAATTTCCAAATTACCGCCATTCTCTAAACTCCAATTTGGCGTTACATAGTACAATAGGTTTAATACCCGCCATCTGCTCCTTTCTTTATCATGAGAATTATCTAAATGCGGATTCAAAAAACTACCTTTTTTCATAAGTGATAATCCACCTGCATATAAAAACTCATCACCAAAAACCTGCTTTAAACTACAAATTTCAGTAACTAATTCAATTACTTTTTTATCTTGAAAGGCATAAATTACTTCTTCTAAAAGAGCATCATAAGCATTCATTTGATAGGCTGTAAACTTATATTCCCTCAAGCTTTTTCTTTTCACTGTTTTCTCTAGCGCAGGAAATTTACTATGGATTTCTAGCGCCAACGCTTCTGGCAAAAGATCATCCAAATAAAAAAAACCAATACTTTCTTTTGATTTTAAAAATTGGTCTTTTAAAACTTCTTTATTTTTTTCTAATTGATGGCAAATAAATTTCGCAATTTCTACTCTATTCATTTTTCAATTTTAGGTGACACAAATAGGAGACTTTCAGAACGTTTAAAAAAAAAACAGAGGCTTTTTTGATGACTAATTTTTCTAAAAAAGGATAAAAATTAGCCACTATTTTAGTCATTTTAATTTTTTCTATTTTCCTTGTAAAATTTAATAAGGTAATCTCTTTTTCATCAATCAAACTCTGATTTAATAAATATAAAAGATTTTCCATTGCTTTTTTTGTTTTAGACACAAAAGCAGCATTTTCTTCAATGCCTAAATGATATACTTCATTGGCAATATGGTCAATTTTATATCCTGATTTATACAAATCTAAAGAGAATAAAAAATCTTCTCTTCCATATTTTTTTAACTTTTCTTCAAAACGAACCACCTTAAAAACTTCCTTTTCAATTAAAAAATTAGAACTAAAAAAGTATTTTTCCGGACTTTTCTTCCTGATTTCAGAGGGTACTTCTTCATGCTTCTTGCCATATTTATACCGCAACAAGTCTAAATTTTCTTTTTTATTTTGATACAACAATCCGCCGCAAAAAACAGTTCTAGTTTGCTGGAAACAAGCGCTATACTTTGTAATTAAATTGGCATATACAGGTGTAACATCTGAATCTAGAAAAAGCAACCATTGATATTGTGCACTTTCAGCAAGTAAATTTCTAATAGCACTTCTACCAATATTATTTGGTAAACTTTTAAAAAAAGCACAATGTAGCAAATTAATTTTATCGTTTTCAGTATTTAATGGCGATTTAGAACCATCATCAAAACAAATAATTTCAAAAATAATATTTTCTAGCAGTAATTGCCT
>JBNMNV010000165.1:0-6759 GCA_051278125.1 Polaribacter sp.
CTCCAAGATCCAAATCAAACCGTAACTCCTTTACTATGATATCAATTTGGGACATAGGTTGGCTGGTAACTCGAAATTAGTTGAATAAGTTGAAGTGATTCTTGCTCTAGCTTTGTAAAATCACCCTCAAACTTATAGTGTAACCATTTAAAATAAACGTCTTCAAAAACCTCCATATCTTGAAAGTTCAAATAAAAGGTAGTATAGCTAAGGTGAGCAGGAATAAACTCTTCAATACTCTCAAAAATCAAATTCTTAAATTCATTATTCTGGAAACGCACGGGCCAATCAGGAAAAATAAAATTAATATGATTAGAGTACGGAAAATCATTGGGAAATTTATTTAACTCTCTATCTGTAACTTCGATGCCAGAAAAAGAAATAATATCTGAATTTAATGTTCTTTTAGTAGCAAAATATTTCATAATCCGCGCCTGTTCCTTTTCTGCTTCTGATATAGCCTTAAATTGTTTTTCTGACTTTAAAATAGGTTTATTAAAAAGATCATAGACGACAATCATATACTCATTGGTTTTCTCATCCTTTTCAATAGAAAAATTCTGCTCTTTTAGAATAATAACCCAGAGATCATCCCTTAAATCCCTTAACACATTATATTCTGTATTATAGTAACTTTTTAAAAGGATTTCATTAGACTCGGCATAAATCATTAAATGATAGTTCGTTTCAATACTGGGTCTTAATAAAATGTTCTCTATTAAAAAAAATGATTCGCAATCTCTATTGAACTTCTTAAACTTATCAATAATTTTTTTCTGAATTTCTTCACATTTAATTTCCGTAGCCGAATTAAAAACCTTTACAGGAGCTTCTTGTTTTGGACTGTTAAATAACAAACAATAATCTGAAATTGATTTAATTATTTGATAACTTTTCTTTTTGTGAGCATACAAAAACAGCGATTTTAAGGTGTCATAATCCTCACAATAAAAATTTGCATCTTCAGGTTCTATATCAGAAGAGTTAGAAGAGAACACAGAAATTGAAGGACCATTTTCAATTTCTAATAATTCAGATTTCCATTCAACATCAATTTTGTTAATTTCAGAATTTTCTAATAATGGGTCTAAACATGATTTAATTTCATGATTTTCAATATTTAAAATAAGACTTAAACGTTGTCTTAATCCAGAAATATTATCCTCTAAACTGTGGTTTTTTTTATAATTAAACGCTTTAATTCTGTTTCTTCCGAGATCAACAATCGCTTTAGCATACTTCAACTTCGATTTTAGTGATTCCAATTGTATTTGATGCTCTGATACATCATCAAAAATATTCGTATTTAATTTTGATAGCAATGAACTATCGTATATTTCGCCAAACCGAGATAACAAATGATCTATTATCTGATTTTTTCTTTCAATTAGAACCGAATCAGATTCAGAAATAGTATTCACAAATTTTAAAAAAGCATCATTTTTATTCTCAATCAGTTTATTAATTTCTCCTATTTCAGTCGGAATTTGATTGTAAAATGTTTTTAATGAATTTTGATCTATATCAATGTCTATTGAAAATAAATTTCTAATATTCACAAGCTGGCTTAAATAATTCGCCATTATTTGCTCAATTAATAATAAATAGGCCTTTAATTGATTTACTTGGCTTTTTCTAAGTGGTGCAGATTTACTAGGAAGTTCAAATTCTTTTAAACCATAAATTGACGGAAATTCATTTTGAATAGAATAATAATGCTCAATCTGTTTTTGACTAAAACGACCAGATTTAATATTCTTTTTAGATTTATACCCTTTGAAGTATGATTTTTTATCATTTAAAGCAATAGAATCATATAATTGTGTAAGAATCGTTGCATCAATGTCATATAAAGTATCATTTCTTTTAAATTTAAGTCGATCTGTATCGGAATCATAATAATTCTTATCTAAAGATGGATAAGAATTGTAATCAAACGGAATAATATCATTGTACATTTTTATCCCATTTTTATAAACAACTAGATTATCTAGCGCTATTACGCCATCAATACTTTGTATAATTTCCTTTATTTCATATTGATAAATCTCATTCGTTTTGCGTTTTAATTCGTCTTCTTTAATAAATCTGTTTTTTTGAATGGGCCCTGAAAATAATTGATCATATTTCTCTTCTTGAAGAAGGTCCTCATATTCATAAAATTTTAATTCTTTGTTTAATTTTAAATCGATTTTATGATAAATTTCAGCTAAAACACTCTCTCCTAGCACAAATGAATTGATGGTAATATCACCAGATATCGAAATGATATCTTTTTTAAGAATAATTATAGAATTAAAATCGGTTCCTAAAGATCTATTTTCCATTAGGATATTATCAACATGAAGGATACTAGATTCAATTTGTGCCTCATCTAAGCCATCTTTAAATTGAATTAACACATCAAATGTTCCTAAAATACCAAGAGCATTATCTTTAATAGGATACACCCAAGCATTTTTTACATTATCTTCTAGATCTATGATTACTTTTCGATAATCAAAAGAGGTTAATGGTGCTGAAGGAAAAATTTTTTCTGGTGGTATTAATAAATTGTTATTCTCTAAGTCAAATTTATCTTTATTCGCCAATAAAATATCTTCAATAGGAAAATTTGCCTTGTATCCTAAATCTGTTAAAGCATAACAAATTTGCTCTAAAAAAGTAATTCCAGGATCATGATAGTTATAGTCGGACCATTGATTTCCCGAAAACTGCTGAATAAAGGCAATACCTTGTTTTAGCAGTTCATCATAATTTAAACTCGAAGAGTTATAATTTTCCTTATTTATAAATTTTGGTTCTATCATATTAAAAACTAATCTTCTAACAGATTAATAATATTATATTTTATAAGATAATTTTCTTTAGACTTTACATTAATACCGTAATTGGTTCGCGTTCTAACCTGTAAACCATAGCTATTTAAATCTCCTACCCATCTAAAAGAAAGTCTTCTAAAATACGATTCGTAATAAGCGTTTGTAGTTCTTATTTTGTGCTTAGATCTTTTTCCGCCAAAAGTTGAAAGTGCGATGGCATGGGATACTGCATAAAACCCTGCACCTAATTTTCCAGAAGCTCTGGCGGTAACTTCCAATGCACTAATTCCGTCTAAATCTGAAATAATATAGTGCCAATTACCATCAGCGGGAACGGTACCTGTTTTGTACAAACCAACCTGTGTTTTTATCCCTATGGAGCCATTAACTTCTAAATTATAATTAGGACTATTGGTATTAACACCTACATTACCATTCTGATTAAACTTAATTATTGAGGAATTATCACTTTTATTAATGGAAAGTCCTTGTGAATTATTACTGTTCAGATTAATTGAAAAGTCAGAATCTTTTTGAGTTACCTTATTAAAAAATGAAATTAACTTAGAGGTTTCCCTGGCAGGACTTAATTTTAGACCATCATCTGGTGTTTTAGAAATACCATCATCCACTGAATTTAAAGAAGAATCAATCAGATCGATAAAATGCTTTTCTTTTGCAAAACCACCTCTTCTGAAGTAATTTTTTAGTGTCTGCCTGTTAATTAACGCCATTTTTTATAATTTTAGTTTAAAATTAAATTTAGAATCAATTGTATTCGTTTTTAGATCATAGTTAACATTCGGCTGAATATCTTCGCTTTCGTCAGAAGTGATAAGAAAAGATTCCTCAATACCTAATTCACTAAAATTAATTGCCTCTGGAGCATGATACTCGCTATCTTCTAAAATTTCAATTCTATGATTATGTTTCGGGACAAGTATAGACCAATGAACGCCGGGTTCTATATAATCGCTATTAATATTCGCTTGCGCTGAATCGTAAGCAAACTGAGCACCATTCTCTAATTTTTTAATATGAATTACGGAAATACCTGTAATAAACGAAATATAAGGTCTATTATTAAGAAAATTAATGATGTCTAACTTTTTAATTTTAACACCCATTTTATTTTTTTCTGATGGATTGTATAACCAAGAACAAACGAAATTAAAAAAATCTGTATGCAGTTTCTGAATTCCTTTTCCGTTTGATATGTTTTTAAATATTACTTTACATTTAATCCATACATCTTCAAAAACAGGATTAACAATTTCAATTTTCGAAAATGGTGATGTATATTGTTTTAAATATTTTTGTATTTCATTTTTTTCAGCAGA
This sequence comes from Polaribacter sp., assembly GCA_051278125.1. Taxonomy (GTDB): domain Bacteria; phylum Bacteroidota; class Bacteroidia; order Flavobacteriales; family Flavobacteriaceae; genus Polaribacter. The sequence goes on from JBNMNV010000165.1 coordinate 4,163, forward strand.
ACTCAATTTAATATTATCAATATTTTGATACTCTTCAATTCTTTTAATACATAAAAGCTGAATGTTAAGCTGATTATTTTCTCTACGAATAGAGTAACATTTTACATTAGACAACCAATTGAACTTCAGCAATATAAATTTTTCAAAATCCCATTTGGTGATCGGCCTGTTTTTATGCCTCAATAGTTCGCTTGATCGAATGTAAAAATCCATATCAGACTCTTTATTTTTTCCTTGAATAGCCTCTAAGTGCTGCTCGGTATTTAGAATACCTTCAATAGGAATTAGAAATCCTTCAACTGAATCTGCCGGAATAACACTAGATTCGCTTTGATTTGAATCCGTTAAAATCTCAGATGCCGAAACAGAATTGGTTCTAATAGAGCGAATAAGACTAAATTGATTTGTTTTATTCTTAGAGCAAGCCTTAATGAAAAATTTATTTTCATTAAACTCATTTTTTTTAGAGAGCATATCTGCAGGCGCCTTAAAACTTAAAACACCTGTTTTCATAAGGTTCATGGTTTGGTCATATAAAATATCATTATCATTTAATAATTTCCAACCTTCTGCGCTGGCATAGTACCAATCTATCTTCCTACTAAACTCATAATTTTGGTTTTCACTTTTAACTATTTCAAATAATAAATTTAATTGAAAAGATTGTTTAACAGTATCAAATCCTAAAATGAGTTCCCCTTCATAATTAAAGCTTTCAACAATTGTATTTTTAGCAACAGAATTTTTTGAAAACGTATTTTCGACACCAAAAGGGGAAATTAAATAGAATGAATTTTCTTCTTCAAAATCATTTTCTGAAAACAAAGACTGATTAAAAATTAGTGAACTATGCGCTTTGTAATTTAATACCAAATCGGAAATCGAAGGAGCATAAGGTTCGTTTGGAAATTTAAGCATGTCAACACCAGATTTTTTTGGCTTAACTTGAAGACTTTCTTGTGTTATTTTATTAAAAACTTTATCGTATAAATCTGCTCCAAAAGCAAAGTCAGGTTCCATAAGTTCAATTTTCATATAACCAGTTTCCATGTCATTAGAAAAATCTTCAAAATCAGAAGATTTTAATTGATAATTTGGTTTAATTTCTAAGGCATCTACCTCGATAGCACTTAATCTTTTGTTCTGCTTAATTAGTCCTTTTTCAGTTTGATCAAATAAGTCATAAACAAGCTCTGAAGTCCCTGAAGTTGAGTATTTAAAATTTGACAGCGCAGAAATCCTTACTTTAAAACTATCATTTTTTATACCTAAATCATATTCTTTATAATACTCTTCTAAAGTAGTATTTAAACTATTTAAATTTTTGTAATCCCAAGCAATAGATAATTCATTGATTTTTTTATTAAACAATTCTTCTGTACCCAAAACTAGATTTGACCCTTTTTTCGGGGTAGCTCCAAAAATCTCAAATTCAGATTTAATATCAACCTCTTCATTATTGACATAACACTTAAATTTTTTAAGATTCTCTACTGTTACATTCAAATCTATTTTATGCACCTCCATACTATTCAAAAATGAATACGGATTATAAAAACTATCTTGATTTAATATAAATTTTAATATTGGTAGGTTTGACGCTATTTGTAAATCGTGAATTTTAGAATTATAGGCAACGATATCAGGAAAAGTTTTATCTAAAACAATAGAAATCCTTATAACTCCAGTAGACCAATCTGACGGACTCATAACATGATAGCTTGAAACCGAAATCCATTCTTCTTCTGCAGTATATTCTATTTGAAATGCATTCATAAAAATTTCATCAAAAATAGCTTCTTCACTTATGTTCTTATTCTGGCCAATATCAATAATTAAATCTGATAAGTATTTTATCGAATCAATGGTGAATTTAAAATCGATATCGATGGTTCGATCACTTTTTGATAAACTTAGCACAGGTGATGCCAGCATAAAGCCAATTTTTGCCTTTTCCATGCTCATATCGTCATTACTCAAAAATATTTGCTCTTCACCAAGAGAAGAAAAATGGGTTTTTTCTGAATTGAAAACATTCACCTCATCTTGATTAGAAGCATGAATTTTTGAATACAAACCAGAAATTAAGTTAAAACTTGATTCATGATCAAACATTTTATTTTCACTTAAAAAAAAGGTACTAATATGAGAAAGCGCAATATTATTTAGTTCAATATTCTCATCGATAGAAAATAAAATATCCTCTCCACTTTCCATTTGACCCGCTTTTAAAACACTCCCTACATTAACGTTTAAAAAATTAATATTTTCGTCAATTTCAAAGGATACAAAAATTTTGGTTGGAGAAGCCTCCAAGTGTTTTAACTTTAAAATATCTTTAAAATATAAATCTAAATGCTTTTTAGTAAATGTGTTTAAATCATCTAATGAATGCTTAAAGAGCTCCAAAAAAGAAAACAACAATCCTATATGCGCTTTATGATTGTCGTTATCATAGAGTGATTTTAAAAATAATTTTTTACTTTTTGAAACAAGGTTATAAACAATTTCGTAGGTTGGATTAAATATAAGAGTCAGTTTTTTAAAAGCAAAATTTAAATCATTTTCATTAAAATCTGATTCCTCTATATTTTCAG
>JBNMNV010000166.1:0-6745 GCA_051278125.1 Polaribacter sp.
TTATTCTCTTTTTATTCTCTTTTTATTCTAGATTATTTTGACTTTTAAAAAATAATAAAATTATGAAAATTTTAGCATGAGTAAAGATTTAAACGTTGGGAAGATAATTCTCCAAAAACAAGGGGGATATTATATAGAATGTGAATTAATATTTCCAAGAGGATATAAATTAAGTCTCCGATAATGATATTAAAAAAAATGCTTTTATTATAACATAAATGAACCCAAGTATATATTCCCTATCAAACATAATAAAAAACAGTTTAATTTTAACAGAACATAAAAAAATAACTTTTTTAAATCGAGGAGAAATACAAAACGAAGATACATTAACAGGAGTTGAGGCTCATGAAAGAATATTAAAAATTGCACACTGTATTGTAAATAAAATAGAGTTTCGAGAAACTACTTCTCCGCCTGTAATCATAGCCATGAGTTCGGGATTAAATACTGTTTTAACTATTAATGCTTGTATTTATGCCGGAGTTGTTTTTATGCCAATTCAGGTTGCAAAAACAGAAGAATCCTTTAAAAAGGCTGTAAAACTTTTTAATAACTGTGGGGTTCGTGAGGTAATTGTTGATCACTTTGGAAGAGAATTTGTAGAGCATTTAAAAAAAGAATACAATTTAGATCAAAACATCAATAGTATTTTAGTTAGTGATGAAGAGATCAATGAAACTTTACCAAATGAAAAGAGTTTAAAAGGCTTTGCGAAGCCCCTCTCAGAGTATTGTTTAATACAACATACATCCGGATCAACAGGCGACCCAAAGGCCATTATAATTACTGGTCAAAGTGTTTTAAATAATCAAAAGATGATTGAAAAGCAATGGGGGTTAAATCAGAATTCTATTTTTTGTTCTTGGCTTCCTCATCATCATGATATGGGCTTGTTTTGCATTATCTATTCAATAATAAACAGTAGGCACATAGTTATAACATCCACTTTAGCTTTTGTTCAGAAACCTCTGAGGTGGCTAAAAATAATTTCTCATTATAAGGTAACTATTACAGGAGCCCCTCCTTTTGCTTATAGACTTATCATAGAATCTTTTAAAAAGAAGCCTGATGCTACAATTGATTTATCTTCATTATCATCTATTTTTTGTGGGGCTGAAAATGTTCCAAAATCTCTTATAGCAGATTTTAATGATACCTTTAAAAATAACGGTCTTGCTCCTAATATTCTATTTAATACTTATGGAATGGCTGAAGTTGTTTCCTATATATCAGGATCGATAGCCCCAATATCACAAAAAACAACAACTTCTGAGTCATTATTTGTAGCTCCAGTTTTTTTAAATCCGGATGCTTATCCAACGGTACAAATCGTAAATCCTGAAACAAGTACTATAGAAAATAAAGGAGTAGAGGGAGAAATTTGGATTCAAAGTGATTCTTTAGCTGTTGGTTATTTCAAACTTTTATCTGATGGCACTTATACGGTGAATCGTGAGGGGTTTAATGGGAAGCTACCAAATAAAAAGGGGGAATGGTTTAAAACTAAAGATCGAGGCATTATTAAAGGGAAATATCTTTATATTTTAGGAAGAGCAAAAGACATTATCATTAATAACGGTGTTAACTTTTCGGCTTCCGAAATTGAAGTTATTGCCGCAAACGTAAATGAAACTCTTAATCCATTTGGTGCTGCTGCTTTTCAAAAAACTGAAAAAGATAAAACATCAATAACACTGTTAATTGAATTTAGCGAATCTAGACCTAATTTAGATAGTTTAGATGTGATAACAGACTCCGTAAAGAAAACTATTTTACAACATTTTTCTATAAATATAGATTATATTTATTTTTTTAAAAGAGGCTCCTTACCAAGAACCTCTAGCGGAAAAATAAAAAGATTATACATAGCTAACAATTTTAATTATTTGTCATATTTTGATAAAATTTTAGAAAAAGTTAATTAAAATAAATATTTTTAAATTATGAAGTCACACAGAGGTTTTATTCATATAAACGATATTGAAACTGCTCATAAAATAAGTCTAGCGGATGGGTTTCGCGCTCCTAAAATGGAAAGTCACCTGAATGCTATTCAAAATGAAGGAAAGATTGATTTAACTAATTTAACCCATGTTTGTAAAAATAGTTTGTTTTTTATGTCAGAAGATCGGCATTTAGAATTGAGAAGTAAAGTTTTAAAACATATTGGTCCCGCAAAAATGAAACAGTGGGAAGCAATGATAGATGAAATAATATCAGATCAAATTGATATAATAAATGAAGCTGACTCTTTAGATCTTATCAAAGATTTCACCTATCCTATTTATAGAAAAGCAACTCTTAGGTTGCTCGGAATTCGCACATCTAATCCTGAGAATCTTGAATATTGGGCTTCACGTGTACAAGAACTGATAGAACCTTTACTTCCTTTGAGAAAATTAAAACAATTGGAAAATGGATTTAAAGACTTAATTATTCAATTAAAAAAAGGGAATTCATTAAAAAAAGATGCAGAAGATGATTTTCCGTTAAGTTTATTATCAGAATTATTAAACTGGGATACTCCAAACTTTAATGATGATGATGTTTTTGCTGCTGTTTTAATACTTTATGGAGGCAGCATAAATGTATCACAAACTTTAGCTAATATTATTTATCATTTGCTAAATGCTCCAGACGCTTATAAAGATAAAGCTTCTGACTCTAAATGGGTGAAAAAGAATTTAGAATATCTAATAAAAACCGGAGTATCTTCGAAATATATCCATCGAATAGCTACAAAAAATCAAGATATCGGAAAATACTCTATTGCAGAAAACGATACTGTTATTTTAGATTTACCAGCAATACATTCAAACGGATGTCCATATAAACCCAAGCCCATTACAACATGGAAAGAGGGTTTAATAGAAAAAAAAAACCATTTAGCATTTGGACATGGAGTGCGTTATTGTGTAGGAGCAGGATATTCTCGATTTATTATTCAGAAAGCTATTCCTGTTTTATTTAATAAATTCAAAAACATACAACTCGATTCAAAAATACCTGACATAGGAAATATGAGTCATGTTACATCATTAAATAGTTTAAACGTTAGCTTAAAAAAACAAACAAATGACTAAAGAGAGTATCATTAAATTTATTAGTACTAGAATTATTTCTAAAACAGATATTAAAGCTGATCATATAGGTACTGAAGAAAATTTAAAATCTATTGGACTTAGCTCATTAAATGCAGTAATGATTTCTGGAGAAATTGAAGATGAGTTTGAGATAGAAGTTGATCCAAAAATTATATTTGAAAGTGAAACTCTTAGTGAAGTTGCTGACAAATTAATGATCCTAAAAAAAAGGGTCTAAATATAACTCCTATTATTCCTAAAGATAGAATTACAGACTTTTTGAATTTGAGTTATCGTCTCCATATATGTCATTAACATTACCATGGATTCCAGAAAAAGGAAATTTACTTTCTGCTTTAGTTCATGAAGATGGAATTGGTAGCCTTCAATCGGTAAGTAAAGAGTTACATCCTTGGATAGATGATTTATTAAATGAATTTAAAAAAACAATGAAACTCCTATTCTTTTAAATACAAGTTTTAATGTGATGGGAAAACCTGTAGTAAATTCTATTGAAGATCCTTTAGTTGTTTTAGTCTCAACTGGCTTTTATGCCGTATTGATTGAAAATATTTTAATAGAAAAAAAGTGTGAATGTCTTTTACTAGCTTAGAGTTTGTGTTTTTGTTTTACCCGTTTGTTTTGTTTGTATATCATTTTTTAAACAAAAAACATCCAACAAAAACAATTATATTCCTTATTATTGTTTCGTTATTTTTTGTCTATAAAGCTAATTTAACCTCACTAATTGTACTTGCAATTTCTGTAATAACAAATTATCTTATTGCCTATTATATTCAAAAATATAAACACGAAGCACTAATTAAAATATTGGTTTTTTCGGGTGTTGTTTTCAATATTTCATTTTTACTTAGTTTTAAGTTTTTTGGAAACCCTTTCTTTGAGTTTTTTTCAAAATATATGGAGTTAAATGAAAATTTAACGAAAACATTTCCATTGGGATTATCTTTTTACACATTATATCAAATTTCTTTCTTAATTGATATTTATAAGAAGAAAGCTGATTCCATTCCTTTTATGAAGTATTTAGTATCCGTTTCCCTATTTGCTCAATTTTCTTCAGGACCTATTTTTTCCTATAAGAAAATAGCATCACAATTTAAACTGTTAGGAAAATTACAAGTAGAACGTACTATGATTTATTCTGGGGTTAGTTTATTTGCATTTGGGCTGTTTAAAAAAATCTTTTTTGCAGATCCCTTGACTAGCGCTATAAACTCATTATATTCGAGTTTAAATCAAGGGCTAATATTTACATTTGAAGAATCCTTGATAGCTACTTGGGGGTTTTTATTACAATTTTATTTTGATTTTTCTGCTTATTCCGATATGGCTATTGGTATTGGTTTGAGTCTGGGATTAAAGTTCCCCATAAATTTTAACTCACCTCTAAAAGCAACTTCAGTTGGTGACCTTGTTTTAAGATGGCATATTTCCTTTTTCAGTATTGTTCGTGATTATGTTTTCTTAAATATTTCAAAAAGTATTAGAAAAAATATGACTGGCTCAGGGTTAAGAAAGCAACTAGTGGGATGGGTTTTTGGAGTATTTGTTTCTTATATAGTAATTGCACTTTGGCATTCAACTTCATTACATTCTTTAATAATTGGTGTCATTATGGGAATTACGGTTATACTTTTTCAAATACCTACTATATTTTTTAATCTTAAAGGGAAAAAAAACAAAGAAGAATCTTTTTTAGGAGGGGCTCAAATATTTTTTAAAAGAATTCTTCTACTCCTAATTGCTTCTTTATCACTGGCAGCATTTCGATTAAATGACATTAGAAAGGTTGGGAAAATCATTAAAGGCTTTGGTAATGTTTCTTTAGAAAATTCTTTAGAAGCAGTTAATAATGTTGTTTTTTTTGGTTTTAATAGCTTGAGTATTCCTCTTTTGGTTTTCATTCTAATTGCAACGGTTACTGCCACTTACTTGCCAAATACAATGGAAATATTTGGTCTTGTAGATGTGAAGAATGATAAGTGGTACCACAAGTTTCTTTGGAAACCTAACCTAACTTGGGGGTTATTAGTTAGTGCTTTTTTAATTTTTTATCTTTTAATTGGTCATAATTATGTAAAACCATTTCTTATCGAAATTTATCGATGGACTTCTTAGTAATTTTGTAACTAATTTTCTTAGGCCGTTTTGTTAAAAATTCCTTTTAATTTTAATTGGAGTGTCTGCCTTTGATATGACGATTTTTAGAGTCCATAAATATTTATACATTAGATGGGGGTAAAATACGGTACAATGAATTATGAATCTCTAAGATAAAAAACTCAAATACAAAACGTGTAAGTGCAGTAAAAAGCACTTTAGGTGTCTTTCAAACATCAAAAACCGAAAAAACACACAATAAGTAAGATAAAGAGCACTTATTGTAAGTAAATTCCAAAAAAAGATATATCGTTACATTAAAAGAGCCAAATAATGCACTCTCAATCTTTAATTGAAGCCATCAAAACACGCAGACATAATCTAGATGTAACCCATTTTACTATACGATTCGCCAGCAAGTAACGAAAGTACCGATGCTTTGTTTACAGAAAACAGAAAACAGAAAACAGAAAACGCATGTCTATTTCTGGAGTACAATAAAAATTTTCAATACGGTTAGAGAAAAATAAATTACGGTTGCTAAAAGATGGCGAGCAGGACAATACATTTTAAAACCGATTCCGAATGTTGGTAAAAATGCCCATCAAATGCCAGCTAACGAGCATGTAACGATGCAAATTGCGAGACAGGTATTTAATATGGAGACTGCTGAAAATGCTTTGATATTTTTTAAGAATGGTCAGCGGCATATATTACAAAACGCTTTGATGTAAAAGGAGATGGTAGTAAATGGGCGCAAGAATATTTTGCGTCTTTAGCAGAACGAACACCTCAAACACATGGTGAGGATTTTAAATATGGCGGTAATTATTTAGAGCTTTTTACGATTTTAAAAAAGTATACACCAGCATATTCTGTAGAGTCTATAAAATTACTAAAATTAATTCTTTTTAACTACTTGTTTTTAAATGGCGATGCGCATTATAAAAATTTCTCATTGATAGAACCCCCTTTAGGTGATTTTAAATTAAGACCTGCATATGATTTACTAAATAGCAGATTGCATGCAGACGATAGTGATTTTGCTTTAGAAGAAGGTTTATTGCCACCCAATAGGGCTGGGGGTAAGGTTGCTCAACAATTTTATAGATTAGGAGAGCTTGCCGGTATTTCAAAAAAACAAATTGAAAAAGTGTTCAACCTTTTAACTTCTAAAAACGATGAAGTATTGCAGTTAATTGAGGCTTCATTTCTAGAGGAAAAATTTAAACGAAATTATACCTAGGCTTATCAAACACGTATCAATCAATTAAAACGGACATAATAGTATGATTGCTTTTCTTAAGAACTTTAAGATTTAATATTTCGAATGATTATTTTTTAATACAATACAATTTCAAAACTTGTAAAAAAGATATTCAAAATGATGTGTTTTTGATTTGAAATTAATTATGAATTAACGTACACGAAAACGTACACGATTTTATAAAAAAACAAACAAAATAGCTGGTTTTAGTCGGTTTTTGAAGAACTCATAACCCAAAGGTCACTGGTTCGAGTCCAGTTCCCGCTAC
>JBNMNV010000167.1:0-6713 GCA_051278125.1 Polaribacter sp.
TAGAATAAGAAAGAACAATTTATCTTCATTTGCTCAAATTTGCAAAAAAGCAATAGAATCAGATATAGACGATTTAATTAAACTAATCTATTTAAGACGTAATTTTGAGATTATAGATGATTTAGGTTACGAATATCAAGTGTTATCAAATTTATTCCACAAGAGAAATAAAGAAGACTGCAAAGACCATAGAAAAGAAATGGGAAATGATTCTTTATCTGAAATCGATTTTAATTTAGGAGAAGCAAAAATAAAAGAATCTATTCCAGCTTTTGAATATAGTACATTAATAAACTCTCTGAATTGTCTTTCTTTTTTAAAAAGCCTATATTTAAACTCCGCAAATAATTATACTAAACTAAATGTCTTTAGGCTAATTTATGAAGAGGATATTAAGGAAATACCTAGTGTATTAAGAAAGTTTATCAATGAAACATTTCACATAGAAAATGAATTAATTTGTCAACTTGACCCAAATGATTATGATTTAATTCCTGATTTTATAGTTGAAGAATGTAATAAATATGTTGAAGAAAAATAAAACACTGGCTATAATACCGTATATAATTTATTGCTTGCTTCTTGCCTACTTGCGAAAGTCCTCGCGGACTTTCTTGGGCGGTAATTATTTACTAAATTAATTGCTTGAGACACGCAACAAACCATATACAACAACGCTGTGTGCAATTAAAGAGCAACATTATCAATACAACAAACTAAACCAAAAAATATGATTTCAAGAGTAAAAGTTGACGGAAATTATCTCGAAACAATTGACGAAAAAGGCAAACGAATAAATAGGTCATACAATAATGGCGATTTTTTAGGAAACTCATCTGAAATAGTTGTCGTTCAAGATGGAAATTACCTTGAAGTATTTGATGAAGATTTAAAAAGAATTTCAAGGACTTATCAAAAAATAGATAGGTTTATAGGAGCTTCTGGAACAACTTTTTCTGTTCAAGACGGAAATTATGCAGAAACTTATGATGCTAAAGGAAAAAGAATTAATCGTCAATACTCAAAATAATTATGATAAAATCAAGCATTACTGATAGTCCAAGAAATGTATCAAACGGAGAATTAGATAATTTTGGAATTGAACCATTTGAAAACGGTCTAACCAAATTCATAAACCTTACCAATACACCAATTACAATTGCATTACAAGGCGAATGGGGAAGCGGAAAAACCTCATTAATGAACAGTCTAAAAAAGAATTTGAGTGATAGTGATAATTCAAAATATTTTTCGATTTGGCTAAATACTTGGGAATACGCATTAATGAAGGATGCATCCTCTACCCTAATTGATATAATCTCTAAACTAATAGATGAAGTTTCTAAAATTGCAAACGTAGAAAAAGAAAGGAAAAACAAAATGCTTAAAAGCATTAGGAATATTGGTTTTTCAACCTTAAAAGTTGCAAGCTCTTTAAATAGTATTACCAGTTCTGCTATGAACGAGATTGAAAAATCTTTGAATCAAGAAGAAGATATTACCATAAGCCAAATTAGAGATGAACTCGAACAAATTATTGAAAAATGTATTGAAGATAAAAACAAACAAGGCTTTATTTTCTTTATTGACGATTTAGACAGGATTGACCCACCAGTTGCAGTTCAACTTTTAGAACTTCTAAAAAACATCTTTACACTAAAAAACTGTGTTTTCGTTTTAGCAATAGATTATGATGTTGTAATAAAAGGACTTGAACCAAAATTTGGTAAACTTTCAGAACAAAACGAAAGGGAGTTTAGGTCGTTCTTCGATAAAATTATTCAAGTACCTTTTTCAATGCCAGTTTCAAGATACGAAACAGATAAATTTTTAAAAGAAAGTTTATTATCAACGGATTATATTGATGAAGCAACTTCAAATAATATTGAATTAATTGCTAAATTTTCGGAAATTTCAAATTTATCAGTTGGTAAAAATCCGAGAGCATTAAAAAGGCTAATGAACTCGCTTTCTCTAATTAGTTGTATAAATTCAACCAAAGTACAAACAGAAGAAAACGACCAATTAAATAGTGAATTAGAACTTTTAGTAAATTTTGCATTAGTAAGTATCCAAATTGCCTATCCACCAGTTTATAGACTTTTATCACTTCATTCTGGCTTTGATAAATGGAACGAAAATGTTGCTCTTCAAATGAATTTAAAGACTCTTGACCAACAAAGTATTGATAAATTAAATCAATCGGAAGAGTTTGACGAAGAATGGGAGAAAATTTTATTTCGTCTTTGCGAGAATGACCATTATTTAAAAAAACGTGCGTTAAATATTTCAAGACTGCTAAATAGTTTAAAAAATTCAATAACGGAAAAAGAAGAAGAAATTGAAGATATTATAGGAGCAGTAATTTCTCTTTCATCTGTTACAAATCTTGAAGCATTTGACAAACCTGTTTTAGATTATCATAAAGGCTGGCTATTAAAAGAAATAAGAAATAAACTGTTTCCAGTTTTAAAGAAAAAAATGCCAAATACTAATGACATAAAGCAGATTGGTACGAGAATACAAAGTAACTTTAAATTTTACATAACCAAGGACGTCAACTTTCATATGAGTTCTTATCCAAAGGATGGAAAAATAAACTTATATATAAACACAAACGTTTGGTATGGTAATGATATTAGTGATTTCAGAAAAGATTTAGAAGATAACAATTTACTTGCTGAATTTGAATCAATAAAAAATGAATATGACACGTACTTTAAAACAAATAGTACTTTTATAATACACGATTTATTTGATTTAGGAAATTGGAAAAACCACTATCATATTAATTTTCATAGCGATTTAATTTTATCTAAACCAGAAGATTTTTTCACGGAAGAATCTATCGACATCATTAGTGAACATATTATTAAATTAAAGGAATTTAGAAGTAAAGTGCTGGCAATATCAAACAAAAGAAATAACAAATGATAAATTCTTTTACAGCCATAGATTTTGAAACAGCAACAAGACATCATATCTGCTCTGTTGGAATTGTAACAGTAGAAAACGGAATAATCATTGACGAATTTCACGCATTAATTAAACCACCAAAAAACCAATATAATTGGCATAATATTCAAGTTCACGGAATAACGGAGAAAGACACATTAAACGTTCCGTATTTTAACGAAGTATTTCCTGAAATTAAAAGCCGTATTTGCGGAAAAACGATTGTTGCTCATAATGAAAGTTTTGATAGAAGTGTTTTATCAAAAACAATGCAAGATTATAATATTGCGTATTCAGAGTTAAATATTTCAACTAAATGGGAATGTACTTTAAAAATTTTTAGAGCAAAAGGATATAATCCAGCAAGGTTAAATTCTTGTTGTGAAATACATAACATAAAACTACAACATCACGAAGCATTGTCTGATGCTCGTGCTTGTGCTAAACTTTTTTTAATTGCTCAGCAAAACTAAATATAATGAACAGTCACTTAAATATCTTTAAATCCTATACAAATACTAATCGAACATATCAATTAGAAAATGATTTAACTAGAGCTTTAGCAATATCACTTCAAGAAGATTCTCTATTTTTTCATGAAGTTTTTAAAGAAATATTAAAAGGCACGAACTTTTATAATCAGCTTTTTGAATCATTAGAAAGTGAAACTAATGTCAATATTAATATCCAAAAAAGAGCAAGTCAAATATCTAACTTTGACCATATTTTCGCTATTTCATTAAGTGAATCTGAAATTTCAGATTTTTGGCAACAAAATTACAACAAGAATTATGACCCAATCTGTGATTTAGTAATTCAAATTAACAATATCGTACTTGTTTTTGAGGCAAAACGAGATAATGTTAATTGCACTGCTCAACTTTATAACCAAATATTGAATATTACGAATACGGAAAACGAACCAAAAGATTTCAATAAAGAAAATTACGGAGAAATAATTACGCCTTTTGACTTTAATTGGCCAAGACTTATGGCAATTGCAGTTAAAGTTTCGAGCTTTGAAAAAACTATGAATAGTCAGAATAGATTTTTATCTGACTTCATATCTTTAGTAAAACAACATAATTTCAGATGGCTACCAGAACCTTCAATTTCTGCCCTTCAACCGACAAATAAACGGGCGATTTTAAGAAGACTTGAATCAACAATTGAGGAAGTTGCAAAAACTTCGGAATTAAGTAAGCTAAATTACAATGATAGATTAGGTCTTGAATTTTACAGAAATTGGGCAAAAGAAATTCTTTTCAGTATTAATGACAAGGGTAATTTAGGCGTTAGCATATACCCAGGAAATACTAAAGGTCAAGGATACAGTCTATTTGAAAATAATCCAAGATTTAGTGAAAAGCTAAATATTTTGGGAAATGAATACAAAACTAAATACAGCTATCACGTTAAATTAACGAGCTTTCAAAAATATTTTCAAGGGCTTTGGTTTTCAGAATTTGATTTAAAAAAACCACTATACACCAAAGAAAATTTTAACACATATACTGGGCGAAAAAAAAGAGGAAAGCAATGGGAACAATTATCATCATTATTTGATGAAAGTTTAAATTACGATTGGAAAAAACAATGCGATTGGGAAAATTCTGTAATTGGTTCAGGCAAAAATCAATTTGACATTTCATTCGGCTATGAAGTTCATATCGAGATTCCATTTCAAAAGCTTAAAGAATTAGACCAAAAACAATCTGAATTGAATAATTTGATAAATTTAATAAACGAAATACATAAAAGCTTCAGTAATAATTTATTATTGAGGAACTAAAACAACTGCACACAAGAACGTATATAGCTTATATATAGTCAGTTGCCCAATAGAAGTTAAGGTATATTTGGAAAGTCGCCAAATTTTTAAATTTGGCTTGTGTTAATCTGAAATGTATCGTTTATTTCCAGCGCTACTTTTCATATATTAACCTTTGGGCTTAATTCAGAGGAATCTCAAGTAATATGATTGAAATTTTTAATTCAAGAGAAATTGCTATCGGAATTTGGGTTTCGATATTTTTTGTCATTTCATTATTTGTAAAAAAAATCAGAAAATCTTACCAAGACATTATAACAGCTTTTTTTAATCGAAAAATTATCATCCCATTTATACTTATGGTATTTTATATCATAATAAGTATTTACATTTTAGATATAAATAATTTATGGCAAGAAAATCAAATTAAAAACACCGTTTTATGGTTTATTTCGTCAGCTTCTATTACATTCTTTAGACTTAACGAAATTAAAAATCCTGAAAAATATTTTATAGAAACATTAAAAGATAACTTCAAAATAATTGTTCTTTTAGAATTTATAATATCATTCTATACTTTTGGTTTAATTACAGAAATAATTTTACTTCCTATTTTATTCCTTTTAGGTTCTTTAAAAGTTAAAGCTGAAATACAAAAAGAAAATCAAGAATTATTACCAACTATAAATTTTTTACTTGGAGTAATTTCTTTTATCACAATAATCTTCACAGCTTATAAACTTTATACATCTTTTGACACTCTTAAGCAAAACTCAACCTTTTATGACTTAATAATTCCAATACGTTTATCAATCATAATAATTCCATTTCATTATTTTTTACACAAATACATTTTATTTATTACTATTTACTTTAGAATAAAATCAACTTTTAAAAATAAAAAGCTAGCTAGATATAGCTTTATTAAAAGTTTAATCTTCTTTTGTTTTAATATAACTAAAATTAACCGATGGTTATTTAAGGCTAATATGAAACATCTGAAAACTAAAAAAGAAATATCAAATTCTATGCGTGAGATAAAAGAAAGAGTTATAATAGAAAAAAATCCTCCTACAATCTGTAAAACTAATGGTTGGTCTCCTTATTCTGTAATTACTTATTTAGAAGACTTGGATATAAAAATGGGAAATTATAAAGAGGACGATAATGACGAATGGTATTCATGCTCAAACTATATTGATTTAGAATCAAGTGAGATAATAAAGAATAATATTGCATTCTATATTGAAGGTAACTCTAAAGTAGCATCTGAAATAAAAATAGTATTAAATGTTAATAATCTAAATTTTGAGAAAAATGATATTCAAAAGTTAATATTATATGCACAAAAAATTACAAAATTTTTAACCAAATTAAATTTACATAATAAGATTATAACAAAACTTAAGGAAAAATTAAATTCAAAAACTGAAATAGATTTATATAATTTTGAAACTAAAAAGGATTCTTATTTAAATAGTAATAATTATGAATTGAGATTTGGTTTAAAAATAATTAAGCCCAACAAAGTACTGTGCTAAAAAACAAGTAAAAACTCATTAATTTTTCACGATCGTATTTTTATATACTACCTCAAATTTTCATCGAGTCTAGATCGATTTAACTTTACATCTTAAAAAAAAATGAATGTTTGTAGCATCACCATCTGACCTCATTTTAAGATATCAAGATCGTATATAAAGCGGCTTTGTATCTGGTAAAAAAAATGCGCTCTGTTTTTAATTCGTTAAAGAGTAAAGTTTAACCTTACTCTTTGTAATTTTTATCATTACAGTTTTTTAAATTTTTTTAAGTATTTTTGTTTTCAGAATTATTCTTTCTGGTCCTATTTAGACCCTCTAGAAAGTATTCGATGGGAAAGATGTTTATAAATAATATATATACAATATAACAGCAATGTGTTTAGACGATTGTTATATGGTATTAAATAAAAAAGATGGAAAACGAGTTTAGAGCATTTATATCC
>JBNMNV010000168.1:0-6689 GCA_051278125.1 Polaribacter sp.
ATCTCTAAAAGAATGGGGAGCTATGTAAGGTTACTTTTTCTTACAATATTTTAAAATCTCAAGTTTACGACTTGAGATTTTTTTATGGTCCATAAATTCATATCAGTTTTAATGCTTTTAAACTACCTTTGTTAAAAAACATACGCATGCAGTTTTCAGAATTACCATTAGACAAATTAATTTTAAAAGCAGTTCAGGAAGAACGATTTCATACGCCAACATTGGTGCAAGAAAAAGCTATTCCCGTAATTTTAGAAAAGAAAAATGTTATCGTTGCTGCCCAAACAGGAACTGGTAAAACGGCGGCCTTTGCTTTGCCAATTATTCAACTACTACTTGGCAAAAAAGAGACCGAAAAAAGAAAAAAAAGAATAAAAGCGGTTATCGTAACACCTACTAGAGAACTGGCCATTCAGATTGAAGAAAACTTTACTAGTTTTTCGAAATACACCGATTTAAAAACGACAGCTATTTTTGGAGGAGTTTCTTTAGAACCTCAAAAAGAGATTTTAAAAGCAGGTATTGATATTTTAATTGCAACGCCAGGTAGATTAATCGACTTGCAAATGCGAGGTGCCGTTGATCTTAGTTATATAGAAATCTTTGTTTTAGATGAAGCCGATTTAATGTTAGACATGGGTTTTATAAATGATGTAAAAAAGATAGAGAAATTATGTCCTATTAAAAAACAGACCCTTCTTTTTTCTGCCACCATGCCAGATAAAATTGTAGACCTCGCAAAATCAACCCTAAAAAACCCTGTAAAGATTACAATAAACCCTGAAGAAACTACGGCAAAAAATATTGGTCAATTAGTGTACAAACTTCCTAAAAAAAATAAAACAGATTTGTGTTTGCATTTATTACGCAACACGATTAATGGGAGAATTTTAATTTTTAGACGCACAAAATTCGGAGTAGATAAATTGGAGCAAACACTTCTTAAAAACAACTATAATGTGCTTAGTATTCATGGTGATAAAACTCAAATTGTAAGAAATAAAGCCATTGAAAACTTTAAAGAGAAAAAAGCCAGCATTTTAATTGCTACGGATGTTGCAGCTCGAGGAATTGATATTAGCAACGTCGATGCGATTATTAATTTTGATATTCCGAATGTACCTGAAACCTATGTGCATAGAATTGGTAGAACAGGTAGAGCTGGCAAATCTGGAATTGCATTTTCTTTTTGCAGTCCAGATGAGGATGCTTACCTCTACAAAATTGAAGAAATTCTTGAGAAAACTATTAAAGTAATAACAGATCATCCTTACCCGCTAACACCTCCTAAAAAGGTAAAAGTGCAACCAAACACGATAAGTAAAAATAAAAAAGGGCGAAAATCTGAGGCTTCTAAAAAAAATAAAAAACGTTGGTACTAGTTTTATAAACATAAAATCAAGTTTAAGATCGTCCTGCATAAAAAATATAGCATGCTATGCGATACCCTAAAACTTATACCAAATTAACATCAAAATGATTGACTAAATTCGTTTATTTTCTAAGTATCTAAAGAATATATATATCAAATTTATATGTAATACCAATTCCGAATTAAAATGACCGCAATAAAACGTCCTTTTTTCCTTTCTATTTCAACATAAAAAGAAACCGTAACGAATGCTAAGCTTTATTTTTCTGTTTTCTGTTTTCTGTTTTCTGTTTTCTATAAAGAAAAAAATCATCATTTTCTTTTATAGTAATTTCAAAACAGAATTGGTATAATCCTTTGGAAATCCAATTAGTATTAAACAAAAAAAGCTCGTTATTTCTAACGAGCTTTTTTAAAATTATATAAAGTTAATTTCTTATTCGGAAACTACTTCAAAGCTAACTTCGGCAACTACCTCTCTATGCAAACGCACAGAAGCTTCGTATTTACCTAATCTTTTTACAGAACCACCGGTAACTTTAATAAATTTCTTATCGATCTCTGTACCTGCTTTTGCAAAAGCTGCTGCTAAATCAATGTTATTTACAGAGCCAAATAATTTGTCTCCTGAACCTGTTTTAGATGCAATTTGTATTTCATATCCTTTAATTGTTTCTGCTATTTCATTAGCATCTGCAATTAATTTAGCCTCTTTATAAGCTCTTTGTTTTAGATTCTCTGCCAATACTTTCTTTGCAGATGAAGTAGCTAAAATTGCTTGTCCTGTAGGGATTAAAAAATTTCTACCATATCCGTTTTTCACAGATACCACATCATCTTTAAATCCTAAATTTTCTACGTCTTGTCTTAATATCAATTCCATGATTCTACCTCTTTAATTATTTTAACATATCACCAACATAAGGCATTAGCGCTAAATGGCGACACCTTTTAATTGCTTGCGCAACTTTACGTTGATATTTTAATGAAGTTCCTGTTAAACGTCTTGGTAAAATTTTACCTTGTTCATTTACTAAATACATTAAGAAATCTGCATCTTTATAATCGATGTACTTGATACCTTTTTTCTTAAATCTACAGTATTTAGCTTCTTTTTTTGTTTCAATATCTAACGGAGTTAAATATCTAACGTCAGCAGATTTACCACCTTTTGCTTGTTGTTCTATTGATGCCATACCTTATTTTTTTGTAGATTTAACACGTTCAGTTCTAATTTTTGCCCATGCAGCTGCATGTTTGTCAAGTCTTACCGTTAAATAACGCATGACGCTATCATCTCTTCTAAACTCTAACTCTAAAGCACTGATTTCCTCACCAGAAATTTTGAACTCTAATAAGTGATAAAAACCACTTTTTTTCTTTTGAATTGGATATGCTAATTTTTTTAAGCCCCAATCTTCTTTTGAAATCATTTCGGCACCTTTAGAAACCAAATAGTCGTTAAACTTTTGTACTGTTTCCTTTATCTGAGTATCAGATAAAACGGGATTCAAAATGAAAACAGTTTCGTAATGATTCATAATTGATAATTTATTGTTTATTTTTAAGGGTGCAAATATAACAACTTTTTTATATTTACGACTGCTTTTTAGAACTTTAAAAAATTATTTAAAATACTGATATGCAAATACCTGAAATACCCAACTTAATCCACTACGCGATTCCATTCTTTATAGCCACTGTAATTCTTGAAGTCATTTGAACGATTAGCATAAAATCTAAAGAATACGAATTAAAAGATGCTAGAACTTCAATTTTAATAGGTTTGGGTAATGTTTTTATAGGTTTGTTTACAAAGACAATAATTTAATGCGTGTTTTTATTTTTATATAAATTTATATTTTTTACGATCCCTTTTGTTTGGTGGTCTTGGATTCTTATTTTATTTGCTGAAGATTTTACCTGTTACTGGTTTCATAGAATTAGTCACGAAAGCAGGTTCTTTTGGGCGAGCCACTTAGTACATAATTCCTCAAAAAAGTATAATTTAAGTAAGGCTTTGCGACAGACTTGGTCTGGTAGTTTTTATACGTTTGTCTTTTGGATTCCCTTAATTTTAATTGGATTTCACCCTGTAATGGTATTAATTCAAATATCCATTAGTTTAATTTATCAATATTGGATTCATACTGAATTAATTAATAAAATGCCAAAATGGTTTGAAGCTATTTAAATACACCGAGTCATCATAGAGTGCTTCATGCTGTAAATACGCAATATTTAGACAGAAATCATGCAGGTATTTTTATTATTTGGGATAAGCTTTTTAACACTTTTGAGCCAGAAGTAGAACAACCCCGGTATAGCCTTAAAAGATATTGAAACGTGTAACCCAATAAAAATTGCTTTTGCTGAATGGTCTCAGGTGTTTCCCGACTTTTTAACATCGAAAACAGGCATCATCAACAAATTAAAATATTTCACAAAACCTCCTGGATGGAAACATGACGGAACAAGAATATCCTCTGTAGACTTAAGAAAAGAATGAGAGAAAAAAAATAGGTAAGTTTTCACATACCTATTTTTAGTTATATATTATTTGTTGTTGTTTTATCAATCAAAAACACCTTCTAACGCTTCGTAAACAATTTTACCTTTTACAATGTTTAAACCTTTAGATAAGGATATATCTGATTCACAAGCTTTTTCCCATCCTAAAGTTGCAATTTTCAAAATATACGAAAGCGTAACATTTGTTAATGCAATTGTAGATGTATATGGCACAGCTCCCGGCATATTCGCAACACAGTAATGAACTACATCATCTATAATATAGGTAGGATCTTCATGGGTAGTTGCTTTGGTCGTTTCAAAACATCCGCCTTGATCTACAGCAACATCTACAATAACCGTTCCTGGTCTCATTTCTTTTAACATATCTCTGGTAATTAACTTTGGAGCTTTCCCTCCTTTTACCAAGACACCCCCTACAATGAGGTCATGTGTTTTTATCAATTGTCGAATACTATATTCGCTAGAAAAGGCAGTGGTAACGTGGTTTGGTAACACATCATTTACATAACGTAAACGTTTCATGTTAATATCCATAATCGTTACATGAGCACCTAAACCTGCAGCCATTTTAGCCGCTTGTACTCCTACAACTCCAGCACCTAAAACTAAAACTTTACCTGGTGCAACCCCTGGAACACCGCCCAACAAGATTCCACGACCTTTAATTGGTTTTTCTAAATATTTAGCTCCTTGCTGAATTGCCATTCTTCCTGCAACCTCAGACATTGGTGTTAATAAAGGCAAAGTTCCTTCTTGATCTTCTACCGTTTCGTATGCAATACATATTGATTTACTAGCAATCATTGCCTTGGTAAGAGGTTCACTTGAAGCAAAATGAAAATACGTAAATACAATTTGATTTTCTTTTATCAAGGGATACTCTGATGCAATAGGTTCTTTCACTTTTACAATCATATCACTTTGACTGTAAACATCTTCTATGGTAGGTAAAATAATTGCCCCTACTTCTTCATATACTTTATCAAAAAAACCACTACCCTCTCCTGCAGTAGATTGTATAAACACAGTATGGTTTCTTTTTGTTAATTCAAAAACACCTGCTGGCGTCATACCAACTCTACTTTCGTTATTTTTAATTTCCTTAGGAATTCCAATTTTCATGATAAAATCGATTTAGTTTTAAAAAAGTTAAAAGTAACATCTTTTTTACTTTTGATTATCATAAATGTTTCAAGATCTCATTTTTACATATTAGTAAATTTTTATCTTAAAAAAATGAGAATACATAAATCAAAATCCATAAATTTTATGCACAAAAAAACCATTGCAAATACAACGGCTTAGATAACAATAAAGAATTTCTTGAAACGAACTATCCTCGAGGCAGAGCCATATATGTATTTCGATCGTTTCAATTTGACCTAAAAAGGTCAAAAACCAAAATTCTATTATTTAGATTCCCGTTACCCAATCTAGTTGAGCATAAATTTCACGCGAATGACAATTTCAACGGAAACCCCGACGCAGAGCATCGAGGAATTCTTTTCGATTAAAGTTTCATTTAATCGGTTAATTAAAATCAAAACGAACTCCCATCGAAATATTTCTAGTTTCTGTATTTTTAAACAAAGGGTTCAAATCGTATTTGAGATATAAGCTGGTAGATTTATACCCCACATAAGCACTCAAACCATAATTGAGTGTATTCATATTAAAATTATCGTATTGTACCTCTTCTATATCGATATTATCTGCATCAACATATTCTAAATATTGTCTTGTGCCTAACTTAAAACCTACAAAACCTCCAACGCCTAAACGAAAACCTCGGTTAGTTCTATCTGAAACTCCACCATCTTCGTAAACTCTATTTTTAGATAGATCCCACTCTAAATGCATTGGAAAATTCATTTGCACATGACGCAATCTGCTTTCCGATAATTGATTTGAAAATGTTTCAATTTCAGTAATCCCATCATTTTTAACATGCAACCTGTTGTCCTCTAATCGTAAATTATTCCATAGAAAGGAAATACCATATTTAAAATACAATTGAGACGGTCTTTTATGTATTCTTGTTTTGGATGTAAAACCTATTTCATAAAAACGAGATCTCCAAAATTGATATTCAGAATTATTTAAACTTGAGAAATCGTTATCATTCAAAACATTATTGACTCCAAGAGCAAACACAAACTGAGTGGTTGTTCTGTTACCAAGACCTCTATCTTCTTTTCTTCTATTTTTATAATGTTCGGTTTCCTTGTTATCTTCATCATTTACAGAAAAACGAAACGTTTTGTGCCCCACTGTAAATGTATTTATAGCATCTCTGTTAAAAATTTCTTCCTCTGAACTGGCAATTTTTCCGTTTGTTTTATCCTGCACTAATTCTTGCAATAAACGTTCTTGCGCTCCTACTAATATTTCAATTCTTCTTGCATGATACGCGGCAACCTCTTTTTTTAAAGTTTCTGCAGTTGTTTTTGTAATTTCTTCTTTCTCTAATCTTTCATCAATATGAATCACTTTTGCTTTTAAAGAATCTTTTTGCTGCTTGGTGATCTTCTCGATTCTTTGTGATATTTTCATTACTTCTTTCTCAAATGTTTTCTCTTGAGATTGGGCAATCGTTGCACAGAACAACAATAAAATTATGACTGTTTTTTTCATTTTAATAGATTTTAAATTTAAGTTATTGGGTTTGTATTTAAAGTGTTATTGGGTTTATATAAAGAGATTGCTTCGTTATTAAAAAGAACAGCACTAGTCATTTCTAGTTGCAATTGCAGAGGCAATATCTGTAACTCTTCTTTTTAAT
>JBNMNV010000169.1:0-6680 GCA_051278125.1 Polaribacter sp.
ATGGATGAGCATAAGAGAAATGCCATCGATTTTATAGAAGCAACCAAATGGGTTAGAGAAAATTTACCCAATGTTTCAGTAAGTGGAGGTGTTAGTAATGTATCATTTTCGTTTCGTGGAAATAATGGCGTTCGAGAAGCAATGCATTCCGTGTTTTTGTATCACGCTATTCAGGCAGGTATGAATATAGGAATTGTAAATCCTGCTTTGTTAGAGGTTTATGATGACATTGCTAAAGATTTATTAGAACGGGTAGAAGATGTAATTTTAGATAGAAGAGAAGATGCTACTGAACGTTTATTAGATTTTGCTGAAACTGTAAAAGGCTCTAAAAAAGAAGCGGGTGCAGATTTATCTTGGCGAGAAAAACCATTACAAGAAAGAATTACACATGCTTTGGTAAAAGGAATTGATGCCTTTATCATAGAAGATGTTGAGCAAGCAAGGCAAGAAGCTTCTGCACCAATTGAAGTCATAGAAGGTCATTTAATGATCGGTATGAACGTGGTTGGAGATTTATTTGGCGCAGGAAAAATGTTTTTGCCTCAAGTAGTAAAATCTGCAAGAGTGATGAAAAAAGCGGTTTCGTATTTAAACCCTTTTATTGAAGCAGAAAAAGGTGATAAACAAGAACCAGTTGGTAAAATTTTAATGGCTACTGTTAAAGGTGATGTGCATGATATTGGTAAAAATATTGTGAGTGTTGTGTTGGGGTGTAATAATTACAAAATTATAGATTTAGGGGTCATGGTGCCGCCAGAAAAAATTATTGAAGCTGCAAAAAGAGAAAACGTCGATGTGATTGGTTTGAGCGGCTTGATTACTCCTTCGTTAGATGAAATGGTGTATTTGGCCAAAGAAATGGAACGTCAGAATTTTAAGTTGCCCTTATTAATTGGTGGAGCAACTACGTCTAAAGCGCACACTGCTGTTAAAATTGATACACAATATAAAAATGCCGTAGTTCATGTAAACGATGCATCAAGAGCAGTAACTGTTGTGGGCGATTTGTTAAACAAAAAAACATCTCATATTTATACGGCAAAATTAAAGAAAGATTATGAGGAGTTTAGAACCAAGTTTTTAAAACGAGGGAAAGAAAAATCCTATATTTCTATTGATGAAGCTCGAAAACGTAAATACAAAATTGATTGGAATACTTCAGAAATGATAAAACCAAATCAATTAGGAATTCAAGTCTTAGAGCAATTAAGTTTAAAAGAATTGGTGCCTTTTATAGATTGGAGTCCGTTTTTTAGAAGTTGGGATTTGCACGGAAAATTTCCAGACATTTTAACAGACAAGGTTGTAGGCGAACAAGCTTCTATCATGTATAAAGAAGCGCAAGATATGATTACAGAAATCATTGCGAAACAATTGTTAAAACCAAAAGCAATTTTTGGTTTGTTTGAAGCCAATACTGTAAATGATGATGATATTTCTGTTCAGAAAAAAGGAAAAGAAGTAGCCGTTTTTAGAACCTTACGTCAGCAATTAAAAAAGAGAGAAGGCATACCCAATATAGCACTAGCAGATTTTATTGCTCCTAAAGAAAGTAATAAAACAGATTATATGGGTGCTTTTTGTGTGGCAATTTTTGGAGCACAAGAATTGGCAGACAGTTATAAAGCTAAAGAAGACGATTATAATGGAATTATGGCACAAGCCATTGCAGACAGATTTGCTGAAGCTTTTGCAGAATATTTGCATAAACAAATAAGAATTAAACATTGGAGTTATTCATCAGATGAAGGTTTAACTAATGACGATTTAATTAAAGAAAGTTATAAAGGAATTCGACCTGCACCGGGGTATCCTGCATGTCCAGATCATTTAGAAAAAGAAACGATTTGGGATTTGCTACAAGTTGAAGAAAATATTGGAGTAACCTTAACCGAAAGTTTAGCAATGTGGCCTGCAGCGGCAGTATCAGGTTATTATTTTGCCAACAAAGAAGCAAAGTACTTTGGTTTGGGGAAAATTACAGATGACCAAGTTACAGATTATGCAACAAGAAAAGGAATAACAAAAGAGAAAGCAAGAAAGTGGTTGCATCCAACGCTAGCTGAAGAATAATTTATAGACCTCACAGGTTTTTAAAACCTGTGAGGTCTGCTATAATAATTATTTTGCAAGGTTTCAAAAGCCTTGAATGTATATAAAAAAGAAAATTCGTAAAAGAAAAAGTCCGTCATTACTAGGAAGAATGAGGAAGTAATTTCCAGTTAAACAAGCAGATTGCTTCACGTTGTTCACAATGACGCTGGCAAACAAGTTGCGTTAGCGATTGCAGTGATATCTTTTTTAGAGATTGTCGAAACCAAGTTTTTTGGTTGAAGATAGCGAAGCGAAGCTTCAAAAAAGATTTAACGGAAAGTGCGACCTTTAGGTAACGCCCTAATAAAATAAATTAATAACATAAAATACCCGCAACAATTTTCTCTCATTTGGAGAGATTAAGGGAGGCAATTATGAAAATTACAGATCACATAAAAAATGCAAATGGAAAAACATTATTTTCTTTTGAAATAATTCCACCCCAAAAAGGGAAAAATATTCAGGAATTATATGATAATATAGATCCTTTAATGGAATTTAATCCGCCTTTTATAGACGTAACCACTTCTAGAGAAGAATATGTGTATATAGAAAAAGAAGGTTTATTAGATAGAAAGCTTACAAGAATGAGGCCGGGAACTGTGGGTATTTGTGCAGCAATAAAACACAAGTATAATGTAGATACTGTGCCCCATGTGTTATGTGGAGGTTTCACAAAAGAGGAAACAGAATACTTGTTGGTAGATTGTCATTATCTAGGAATTGATAATGTAATGGCATTAAGAGGGGATGCAATGAGTCATCAAAAGTATTTTGAAGCTTCAAATGGAGGTCATAAATACGCAAAAGACTTGGTTACTCAAATTCAGAATTTAAATTGTGGAAAATATTTACATGATGTGATGGAAGCTACCAATAAAGCAGATTTTTGTATTGGTGTTGCTGGGTATCCTGAAAAACACTTGGAGGCACCTTCTTTGCAAACCGATTTAAAGCGTTTAAAAGAAAAAGTAGCTGCAGGTGCAGATTATGTAGTAACGCAAATGTTTTTTAACAATCAGAAGTATTTTGAGTTTGTTGAGGCTGCAAAAAAAATGGGGATTCATATTCCTATAATCCCTGGGATTAAACCAATTGCGGTGCAACGACATCTGCAATTATTGCCACAGGTTTTTAGAATCGATTTGCCAGAAACTTTAATTCATAGTGTAGAAAGTTGCAAAAAGAGTAAGGAGGTTCGTCAAGTAGGCATAGAATGGGCAATTCAACAATCTAAAGAATTATTAGCGGCAGGCGTTCCAGTTTTACATTATTACTCTATGGGTAAAAGTGATAATATTCAGGCAATTGCGAAAGAGTTGTTTTAAAATAAGAGTGTTTTTCAGTTTTAAAAGTTGATTTTTGTTTTTAATGACGTGTCTTGATACATGTGTGTTTAACTTTTTTGTGATGAAAATTACTTGCAAGAAATTTCTAAAAATAAACTAAATTTAAAATACTTTTTTAAGCAACATTCTAGTTGTCAGCATAAGAACTATTGATAGATACATAGTAAAAAGCAATTTTTGTAAAATATTGAGCATACATAAAAAGACTACTTTTGTAATCTAAAACGAAATAACAATTTAAAATAGATATAAAATGGCATTAGAAATCACAGACGCAAATTTTGAAGAAGTAGTATTAAAATCAGACAAGCCAGTATTGGTAGACTTTTGGGCAGCTTGGTGTGGACCTTGCAGAATGGTAGGGCCAATTGTAGATGAAATTCACGCTGAATATGAAGGAAAAGCAATTGTTGGTAAAGTTGATGTAGACGCTAACCAAGAATTTGCTGCTAAATATGGTGTTCGTAACATACCAACTGTTTTAATCTTTAAAAATGGAGAAGTGATTGATAAGCAAGTAGGAGTTGCTCCTAAAAAGACCTATACAAGTAAGATTGATGCTGCTTTATAGAAGTATTCATAATGTATAATAGTATAAAGGTTTGGCAGATGTCAAACCTTTTTTTTATGCGGGAATTATCAATTTTTTCAAGTTTTAAACGAACAGAATTTCTAAATTAATAATATGCTCGTGTTTTTGAGTTTTTTTTTTTTAAATATTTTTAAGGACAAATCAATTAAATATATAGTTTATAAATAAAAAAACATATTTTTACAAAAAATCAAAGATGAGGTTTAAGATTTATGCACTATTTATTTTAGTTGCAATTTTTAATATGCAACAAACATATTCACAAAATACAGATAAAAATGTAACTAAACTTGCTTCAGAAGATTTTGACAATTATTCAGATGAGCAAATTTTAGCATATTGGGAAAAAGCAAAATCTCAAGGCTACAGTTTAGATCAATTAGATGCAATACTTAAGTTAAAAGGGGTTTCTTCAACTCAAATATCAAAATTAAAACAAAGAATTTCTACGTTAAGATTTTCAGATAATACAACAGCAACGTCAGATTTTGCAAATAATAATATTTCCAATTTAAATAAATTTGGACTGGAAGGTAAAATTCCTATAAAGGAAAACGATAATGCTATTTTTGGATATGATTTTTTTACAAACCCAAACATTTCTTTTACGCCAAATATTAATTTAGCAGCTCCAGCAACCTATCAATTAGGCCCAGGAGATGAATTATTAATTGATGTTTGGGGTGCAGCAGAAAACAGTTATAGTAAGCAAGTAAATAAGCAAGGAGCAATAAAACTTGAAAAGATCGGACCAATATATGTTAGTGGCCTAACCATCGAAAAGGCAAAACTTAAAATTATTTCTTATTTAAAACGAATTTATAGTGGTATTGGTTCTTCTAAGAATAGTTATGATAAAGTAAATGTTGATATTTCTTTAGTTGGTGTTAGAACAGTGCAAGTAAATATTATTGGCGAAGTCAAAGTACCTGGAACCTATTCACTGAATGCATTGTCCTCGGTTTTAAATGCTTTATATGCTGCAGGTGGACCAACTAAAAACGGTACATTTAGAGAAGTTAAGGTAATTAGAAATGGCAAAAATATCGGAAACTTTGATATTTATAAGTATTTGGTTGATGGTTCTGAAAAAGGAAATGTATTGATTAGGGATCAGGATAAAATAATTATTAGTCCTTATATTAATAGAATTAGTATTGCAGGAAGTGTAAAGCGCCCGGGTTTATATGAGTTAATTAAAGGAGAGACACTAACAGACTTAATCAACTATGTTAGTGGGTTTACCTCAGACGCTTATAAGGAGCGTTTAATTGTAGAAAGGCTTAATGGTTCTCAGAAAGAAATAAGCGAAATCATAATTGCAGAAGAACCCAATTTTATATTAAATGACGGAGATAAAATTTCCGTAAACGGAGTAATTGATCGATTTGAAAATAGGGTAAGTATTGGAGGTGCTGTATATCGTTCGGGCAATTATGAATTAACAGATGGATTAACATTATTTGACTTAATAGAAAAAGCTGCAGGTATAAAAGAAAATGCTTTTTTGGAGCGAGGAATTATTTATAGATCAATTGATGGAGTGAAGCAGGAAATTGTGCCTTTTTCAGTTAAAGAAATTTTGGAAAAGTCAGCAAACATTCTATTGAAAAGAGAGGATGAAGTGAAAATTTTTGACAAATATAACTTGGAAGAGAGTAAAATAATTTCAATTGATGGTGCTATCAATAACCCTCAAACAATTAAGTTTATAGACAAGATGACCATTGAAGATTTAATAGCAATATCAGGAGGCTTTAAAGAAGGTGCAGATGTGAATGTGATAGATATTTCTAGAAGAGTTAATGATGGAGATTTTAAAACTATAAGTAAAATTATTAAAACTTCTAGTTCTAATACTTTAAGTTCTAATGAAGAGGAAACCCTATATCTAGAACCTTACGACCGAGTATCTGTCAGATATTTAAAAGGTTTTACAGCGCCAAAAACTGTATCTATTAGAGGGGAGGTTGCTTATCCTGGAAGTTATACAATTATTGATAAAGATGAACGTATTTCAGATTTGGTTAAAAAAGCTGGGGGTTTTTCTCCTTATGCTTACCTAATTGGTGCTACTTTAATTAGAAAAGTCTCATCTGAATCTGACAGAGCACAACTAATAGGGTTGTTGGAAACAGTTAAAGAAAAAGATTCTTTAAGTAGTATAAATACAACTAAAAGCGAATTTAAGATTGGAATTGATTTGGTCAAAATTATGAATCAAAAAAAGGAAAATTCAGAACTAGATTTGATTTTAAATGAAGGAGATGTTTTAAGTATCCCATCAAAAAAACAAACCGTTGAAGTAAGAGGGGAAATTCTTTTACCTTCTTTGATTCGATTTGACGAATCGAATTCTTTAAGAAAATATATTAATAAATCTGGAGGATTTTCTGAAAAGGCAAAACGAAACAAAGCATATGTTATTTATCCTAATGGAGATGTAAAAAGTACAAAGAATTTTTTATTTTTTAAATCTTATCCAAAGATTAAACCTGGAGCATTAATTGTTGTACCTAATAGAAAAAAACGAGATAAAATGTCAACTCAAGAAGTTATTGCTATTTCTTCAGGTCTTGCTACTTTGGGTCTTTTAATTAATGCATTAATTCGATAACACTACATTATGTTAGAAGCTAAAG
>JBNMNV010000170.1:0-6662 GCA_051278125.1 Polaribacter sp.
TTATCTTGATTTTAAATAGTAAGAAGGATTCTCTTTGAACTTATTTTTGAATAATTTACTAAAATATTTTCTATCTGAATATCCAACTTTGTAGCAGGCTTCCGATACTGAATACCCCATTTCTGAGATCAGTTGCTTCGCGATAGATAATCTATAATCTCTTATGAATTCCATATAAGTGAGACCGGTTAATGACTTAATTTTTTTATATAAAGAAGAATAACTCATATTTAATTGCTGAGCTATGACCTGAGATTTCAAATTATTAGCTTGCAAATTTTCTTCTAAGATTTTGTATAAATTTTCCAAAAATTGTTGGTCTTTAGAATTGATGGATATTTCTTTGGGATTCAATAAATTAGAACCAAGAAATTTTTGCTTTAATAATTTTCTGTTCTTTAAAATATTTTTAATTCTGTTTTTTAAAATATCTTCGTCATAAGGTTTTTCAATATAGGCATCAGCGCCAGTTTCGTAACCTTCTGCTTTATCTTTTGAAGCCGTTTTTGCTGTTAAAATGATTATTGGAATATGACTTGTAATTCCACTACTTTTTATTTTCTTTGCCAACTCAAAACCATCCATATTTGGCATCATCACATCACTAATAATCAAGTCTGGCAATGAAGTAGAGGCTATTTTTAAGGCTTGAACACCATCAAAAGCTTGTAAAATATGATAGTTTTCTTGTTCTAAAATTTCCTTTAGCGAATCTTGTATATCAAGGTTGTCTTCTGCAATTAAAATAGTTTCTGATGTTTTTTTTCTATTTGAAATCTTCTTTTGTAAGGCATCATTTGTATTAGTTTCCTGTAAATCTTCAGAAATCAATGCGGTACTATCTCTAAAATGATCATTCCCTTTTAATAATTTTACTTCAAAAGAACTTCCTTTTTTATATTCACTGCTCACCTTTATTGTACCCTTATGCAATTTTACAATATCCTTTACAATAGATAATCCTAAACCAAAACCTTTATTTTTTTCTGTGTGCGTGTATTTTACTTGGTAAAATCTTTGAAATATTTTTTTTTGTTCATCTGAAGACAAACCAATTCCAGTGTCGTGGACATAAAAAACAACTTCTTTATCAGTAGCCGTTATTTCAAATTCAATCTTACCCTGATTATTGGTAAATTTAAAAGCATTTGATAATAAATTAAAAATCACTTTTTCGAGTTGATTCTTATCAAACCACATATACAAGGCGGTTTGTTCTGTTTTAAAATTATACTCAATATTTCTATCTGAAGCAATATCTATGAACGACCCAAAAATTTCTTTCGAAAAAGAGACAAATTCATTTTTAGAAACATTTAAATGAATGTCATTTGTCTCTAATTTCCTAACATCCAAAAGCTCGTTCACCAATCTTAGTAATAGATTGCTGTTTCGTCTAATTGTATGCGCTGCCTTCATTTGTTTGTTATCCTTTTTATCAGCATCAAAAAGCCGATTGATAGAACTTAAAATAAGCGTTAAAGGAGTTCTTATTTCATGAGAAATGTTCGTAAAAAATTGCTGTTTAGAATTGTATAACTCATTGTCTTTTTCATGCCTAAGTTTCTCTAGTTCGAGACTAGATTTTAATGCGCCCCAAGCCATTACATATTTTCTAATGAAATGCAACATCACTAAAAACACCATAAAATAAAAACCAAAAGCCCACCAAGTGAGCCAATATGGTTTTAAAATTTTTAATTTTATTGACGTATAATCGGTTGACCAAGTAGCTCCATTTTCTCTACTTTTTACTTTAAAAATATAATTTCCCGGTGATAAATTTGTGTAGGTAGCCGTTCTATCTTTTCCAATATTCCGCCAATCATCATCAAAATTTTCCATTTTTATGGCATATTCACAGTTCTTAGAAATAGGAAATTTAAGGGCAGAAAATTCGAATGTGAGCACATTGTGAAAATGCTCTAGTGTAATTTCTTTCGTAAGCTCAATATTTTTCTTTAAAATTTCGTTTTCTCCAATGCCAACGTCTCTATTAAATATTTTGAAATTTCGAATCTTTACTGTTGGCTGTAAATTAGTATTGCTGATGGTTTTCGGATCAAATTTCACAACACCATCAATACCCCCAAAATACAGAAAACCCTGCTGATCTTTATAGGCAGAATTGATATGAAAATCTCCTGATAGCTCGTTAAACGTTGTAAAAATTTGGTTGGAGTAACTGTATTTTACAATTCCTTGTTTACTACCAAACCATATATTGTGCTCATCATCTTCAATAATAGAAGTGATGGTTTTATACTTAATATTCTCAAAATCTTGAAACCGCTGAACTTTATTCGTTTCAATATGTATTCTATTCACTCCTGCTCCAGAAGTTCCAATCCATAAATAACCTCGGCTATCTTTAAGAATAGAAAAAAGATTATTACTGCTAATTGTGGTGGAGTCGTTTTCTTGATAACGAAAGTTTTTTACTTCTTTTGTTTTTACATCAAACAAACTTAAACCACCGCCATAAGAAGTAATCCAAATCTTCTCTTGGTCTTTTAAAATTGAAATTAAGTTATTATTAGAGATCTTAAATCTTGTAAACTTCTCTGTTTTTGTGTCAAAATAATTTAAGCCACCACCCCAAGTTGCAATCCACAAATTACCTTTTTCATCTTCCACAATATCTCTTACATCGTTAAAACTTATTGATGTTTTATCGTTATAGATATTACTATACTTGAGTACCTTTTTATTCTTCGGATTGAATTTTAATAATCCATTACCAAAAGTCCCTAACCAAATATTTTCATCTCTTGTTTGGGTGATTTTCTGAATATATTTCGCTTTAATTTTATCATAATCATAAAAATCTACCTGTTTATTTTTCTTATTGAAAACATTAAATCCATTGCCGTCTAACCCTAAATAAATAGTAGAATCATTTTGAAAAATAGACAAAACCGGATTTGGATTTAACCCATCAATATCACTTAACATGATTTCTGTTTGATTTTTAGTATCTAAAACACTAATTGCATTCCAAGCAGTTCCTATCCAAATATTCTCATCAGCATCCTCACAAATAACATATACCGCATTTCCTGAAAGAGAAAATGGAAGTTGTGGATTGTTCATATAATTATGTACAATGGGCTTTTTACTATTTGGATATTGCACTTCAAACAAACCAAAGCCATCAGTACCAATCCATAAATGATCTTTACGATCCTTTTTGATAGAACGAACAATTTTAACTTTGTTAATGAATGACAAATTATCATTAAAGAAGTTGGATACTTGATGGTTTTTTAGATCAAAAACGAGTAATCCACTTCCCGAAGTTCCCAATAAAATTTTATCGGAATTTAATGGGGTTATTGCGTTAATGGAGTTGGTTATTTTATTGCTTTTTTCATGTAATGTTTCAACTTTCTTGGTTTTAGTATTAAAAAAAACAAGACCATTCGAAAATGTACCAAGCCACAGATTTCCCTTTTTATCTGCCCAAATACTCATGATATTTAATTGCTGTGTATCCTTGTAGGAATAAAATTTATTCGACTTGTAATCAAATAAGCTTAACCCTTTTTCAGTTCCTACCCAAAAAAGGCCTTGTGAATCTTCTAGAATAGTACTGACTCTATTAGAATTTATAGTGGTAGTATCTTTTGGAGAATTTTTATAGGAGATAAACTGATCATTTTTTTTATCATACAAATTTAAACCACTTCCATAAGTCGTTAACCAAATTCTATTTTTTCGATCTAAATAAAGACTTGAAATATCATTCGATTGTATATTACTGTTTTGCTGATTATAAACCTTGATACCAAAACCGTCGTATCTATTCAATCCGTTTTGTGTACTTATCCAAATAAAACCATTCTTCTCTTTTACAATACCTGTAATTTTAGAACTCGAAAGTCCTTGAGATTGATCTATTTTTTTAAATATGGGCTGGGTTTGGCTGAAAGATTCACAACCAATCGAACTTAAAAATAAAATAATTAAAAATTGCTTACACAAATGACACATAAAGGGATTCGATTAAGAACATACATTGTGGAAAAAAATTTTCTCCAGTACTCAAAGTACCAAATTTCAAAACAGTTATAGGGAGACGGTTTATGATTTTTAAGGGGTCAAACGCTGTGCTTTTTAAACCTACCCTCTTAAAAGTTGCCATTCGATACTATTTTCAAAAAAGAAGTTTTATGCACCATGAATTCCATTTTAAAAAACTCATAAGAATCTGTCAATGATAAAACACAAAACTTTATCTCAACATATCCTTAATAATTTTAAGATGGTGCACTGTGTGTAATTTTAAGAACTCTAAGGTTTGCTTTCTATTTAATTGTTTAAAAATAGGATGCACAAAATTTTGATGAGGATGAAGATTTTTAATTACTTCTATATTTTCGATGGCCTCGTTTAACTGGTTTTCAAGATCTTTTTTTTCAATTATTGTTGGCGGCATAACCTGTTTAGGAGCTTTTACTTTGCCTCTAGGAAAAAACCCCAAGGCAAATATAAGGAGGCGTGTAACATTGAATTCCCTTTTATATTCTGATTCTTTTGAAGCTTTAAAAGTGGTGCACACACTATTAATCACTTTTAATGAATGATCTAAATGCCAAGCAACATTGGCTTTTGAAACGCTTACATTCTCCTTGTCTTTTAAACTAATATAATGCTTAATAGCACTAAATTCCTTGTCTAACATTTTTATCATTTTATTGCCTCAAGATACACAAATTTAAGGAATCAAAAAATCCAGCTAAAAAGCTGGATTCTATTCTTATTTCATCATTTTCAAGTTGGTAACCTCGAGATTCGTTAATTCTCTCCATCTTCCTCTTGGTAGATTTTTTTTGGTTAACTCAGCAAAAATAACACGATCTAGTTTGTTTACTTTATATCCTAAACTTTCGAATATTTTACGCACAATTCTATTTCTTCCAGAATGAATTTCGATACCCACTTCAGATTTAGGTTCATTATTAACATAAGAAACCGCATCAATAAAAACTTTTCTTCCCTCAATTACCACTTCTCCTCGAAGTTTTTCTAAATCTTTTAAATCTAATTTTTTATCCAATGAAGCATGATATAGTTTACGTACATTATGCTTCGGGTGTGTTAGTTTTTTTGCTAAATCACCATCATTTGTAAACAATAATAATCCAGTTGTATTTCTATCTAACCGACCAACAGGGTAAACTCTTTCTTTAGTTGAATTTGCAATCAACTCCATCACTGTTTTTCTTCCACGATCATCATCCATAGTGGTGATGTAGTTTTTAGGCTTATTTAAAAGAACGTATTTCTTTTGCTCTGGAGAAATAGAAGTTCCGTCAAAACGAACAACATCATCGGGCTGCACTTTATACCCCATTTCTGTTACTAATTTTCCGTTTACCTCAACACTACCATGCTCGATATAAGTATCTGCTTCTCTTCTTGAGCAGACACCTGAATTGGCAATGTATTTGTTTAAACGGATTCCTGATGTTACATCAGATGGTTTTGTAGGTGTAATCTTTTTAAATTCCTTTTTTACAGATTTTTTGTTTGCTGGTTTTCTGCTTAGAGGTGTACTTTTTTTACCTTCTTGTCGTCTTCGCGACGAGTTATTTTTTGAAATCATTATTAAAATTTTTGCAAAGGTACTTAATTGAAAATTAATTCAATCTATCAATTACTTTTTCTAATATCAGAGAGGTATCAATAAAAACCAAACTAAAAACACCAATTAAAAGAAGTAATTTTAAAACGTTGTGCAAAAACCGATATTGATTTCTTTCTGTTGATTTCCAGAGATAAAAAGCTACGAATAAAAGGATGACCAAAGCCAAATAAAAATAGTATTTCATATAACTTAATTCTGGATAACTGAATAAATAAAAAGCCGGAACTAAAGTTAAAACTAATAATAAAATAGATAATTTCTTTGTTTTTATTTCGCCATAAACTATCGGAAAAGTAGCATAATTATTTGCAATTGCTCCTTTCATGTTTTGTAAATCCTTAATTAATTCTCTAACCATAATCACCAAAAACAAGAAAATAGCATGAATAAAAATGATTTCAGAGAAGTTTTTATAGTAGATAAAAATAACAAAAAAGGGCATCAGGGTTAAACTAGTTGCTGAGAACAACCCTGTAAAAGGATACTTCTTGAGTTTATGAGAATAAAACCAAATGGCAAAAATATACACTGAAAAAAACAAAGCAGCTCGCCAAGAAACAAAAAACCCAAATACAAAACCCAAAAAATTTAGAAAAAAATAGAGCCTAAACTTCGTTTCTTGTTTCACAAAATTATCTAAACCCGTTTTTAAAGGTCTATTAATTTTATCTACTTTATCATCATAAAAATTATTAATGATGTAACCCGCAGCGACAACACAAACAGAAGCGAATACAATATAAAATAAATGGATATCAAAAACAACGTGGCTTATTGACTTTTCAGGAGAAAATATAAAAATAGAGGCTAGATATTGTGCTACAATTAGCACCAAAATATTATATCCTCTAACAACCGATAACAAGCTAAATATTTTGTAAAAAAAAGTTTTCGCTTTAGAGAGATTCATTAAGAAAAGGTTGTTTTAGAATCTGTAAACTAATTCTAATTTATAGTCTTTCAAACTCTTTTGAGCTTTTTCGTAGTCTTCAGTGAATCCTAAAATATAACC
>JBNMNV010000171.1:0-6624 GCA_051278125.1 Polaribacter sp.
TGTTTCATTCCGCCAGAATACCCAGCAACATATTTGCGTCTTACCTCATATAAATTAGTGATTTCTAAAACTTCTTTAACAATGGCATTTCTTTCTGTTTTATTAGCAACTCCTTTTAACGTTGCAAAATAATCTAACAAATCTTCAGCAGACATTTTTGGATATACTCCAAAAGACTGAGGCAAATACCCTAATACTTTTCTTAAAGACATGTTATCATTTAAAACATCAATATCACCAAAAGAAATTGAACCAGCATCCGGACTTTGTAAAGTGGCAATAGTTCTCATTAATGATGATTTCCCAGCACCATTGGGGCCTAACAAACCAAACATTCCTGTACCAATTTCGATACTCAAATTATCAATTGCTTTTACGCCATTTTTATAGGTCTTGGTTAAGTTTTTAATAACTAACTTCATTTTTTTGGTTTTAGTTGTTCTCTTATTTTAGTGGCTGTAGATTTTGTGAAAGCACCCTCACTAAACTGATTTTCAAAAGTAATATTTAAATAATCATAATCTTCTAAATACAATAGATTCTTTATTACAGTTTTTTTTATTTTTGTTGAGTATGTTTTTAGCAAACTATCCGAAACTGACATCAAATCTTCTTTTTGAAAGGTTAAATTTAAACCAAGCTCTTTCAATCCCATTTTCGAACTCATATGGGTTCCTACAGACATTTTTTGGAAATTAAATTCCTGTTTTAATATGTTTTCTAAACCGTCTCTACCTATTTTAAAATCCGGATGTGGCGCATGCGGACTATTGGAAGTTTGAAAATCACAACTAATAAACACGAATAGTGCGAGCGTGGCAAAAGTCAATTTTAAATATTTCATGGCTGTAATTAATAAGTTTAATATTCAGCAATATGTAGATTTATTATAAAAAATGTTACACTTTTTATGATTAATTTTTAAAAATAGTAGAAAAAACGCTTTATTTTTACAAAACTTAAAGAGTTTAAATACATAAAATAATATTTCATGTCAAAAAAATCAATTTTAAATAAAGAATCGTTAACATTTTTAGAAAAATACCTAAATAATGCTGCACCTACTGGCTATGAATGGGAAGGGCAAAAAATTTGGATGGAGTATTTAAAACCCTATGTAGATACTTTTATCACAGACACCTATGGTTCTGCGGTTGGCGTGATCAATCCAGATGCAAAATACAAAGTGGTCATTGAAGGGCATGCCGATGAAATTTCTTGGTACGTTAATTATATTTCGGACAATGGTTTAATTTATGTGATTAGAAATGGAGGTTCAGATCATCAAATTGCTCCTAGTAAAATTGTTAATATTCATACTAAAAACGGCATTGTAAAAGGTGTTTTCGGATGGCCGGCAATTCATACCAGAGAGAAATCAAAAGAAGAAGCGCCAACACCTGATAATATTTTTATTGATACAGGTTGCGCCACAAAAAAGGAAGTTGAAGCATTAGACATTCATGTAGGGTGCGTTATTACCTATCCAGATGAGTTTCATATTTTAAATGGTGATAAATTTGTCTGTAGAGCTTTAGACAATAGAATGGGAGGTTTTATGATTGCGGAAGTTGCGCGTTTACTCAAAGAAAACAAGAAAGAATTACCTTTTGGATTGTATGTTACAAATTCAGTGCAAGAAGAAATTGGCCTACGCGGTGCGGAAATGATTACCCAAACCATTAAACCTAATGTTGCCATTGTTACAGATGTAACTCATGATACAACAACCCCAATGATCGAAGTAAAAAAAGCAGGCCTTTTAGAGCTTGGAAAAGGTCCTGTGATTGCATACGCGCCAGCAGTTCAGCAAAAGTTACGCGATTTAATTACAGAAACAGCACAAGCTAATAACATTCCTTTTCAGCGCTCTGCCTTGTCTAGAGCAACCGGAACAGATACAGATGCCTTTGCCTATAGCAATGGTGGCGTAGCATCCGCATTGATTTCTTTGCCGCTACGTTATATGCATACCACCGTAGAAATGGTACACAGAGATGATGTTGAAAATGTTATTAAAATGATTTATGAAACGTTGTTAAAGATTAAAGACGGAGACACTTTTTCTTACTTTGAATAAGACATTATAATCCTGTCAGTTCGAGTGAATTTTGAGAGACGAAAAATTTGTATCGAGAACTCCTTAATACAAAAGCCTAAAAGTTCTCGATACAATTTTTATGTACATTAACATTTTAATAAAAATCACTCGAACTGACATTTTGTAAATCAATAAATAATGAAACTACTAAATCAAAAACATCTATTCAGCATTCCAGAAGAAATTACTTATTTAAATATTGCTAGTCAATCTCCATCATTTAAGGCCGTTGAAAAAGCTGGAATTGATAGTGTTTTAGAAAAAAGTCATCCTTATAAAATTGTTGAAGACAGTTATTTTGAACCTGTAATAGCACTCAAAAAACTATTTGCAAAACTGATTGATATTGATGATTACAACCGCATTGCGAACATCCCTTCTGCTTCTTATGGATTAGCAACTGTTGCAAATAATATTGCTTTACAGAAAGATGATGAAATTTTGTTGGTAGAAAACCAGTTTCCAAGTAACTATTATGTTTGGGAAAAATTGGCTCTTAAATTTGAGGCAAAGCTGAATATTGTTTCAATGCCTAAAACAACAGAAAATCTTGGTAAAAAATGGAATGAAGCTATTTTAGAATCAATTTCTGATAAAACAAAAGTAGTTGCTCTTGGAAATATTCATTGGGCAAATGGAACTTTGTTTGATTTAAAATCCATCAGAAAAGAAACAAACAAATTCGATGCTTTGTTAATTATTGATGGAAGCCAATCTATAGGAGCTTTCCCTTTTTCTGTAAAAGAGATTCAACCAGATGCCTTAATTTGTGCAGGTTACAAATGGCTTTTTGGTCCTTATGGATGTGCTTATGGTTACTTTGGGAAATATTTTGATCATGGAAATCCGTTAGAAGAAAACTGGTCTAATCGTTTGAATAGCGAAAAAATGGCTAGTTTAACTTCTTATGAACCCAATTATAAACCTTTAGCAAATAGATATTCTGTAGGTGAACACGCAAGTTTTATTCATGTAAAAATGCAAATTGCAGGAATTGAACAAGTCATAGAATGGACACCAAAAGCAATTCAAGATTATTGCAAAGAAATTACTTCTGAAGCTGTTTTGATTTTAAAAGAAAATGGTTGTTTTATTGAGGATGCAAATTTTAGAACGCATCATTTATTTGGTGTTGAATTACCGAAAGGATTAGATATTGGATTCCTGAAATCGAAATTAAAAGAATCTAATATTTTTATTTCTTTTCGTGGAAATTACATTCGTCTTTCTTGTCATGTTTATAACACTAAAGAAGATTTTAAAAAATTAACAGATTGTATTTTAGCCTGTTTACATTAATTTAAAAGACCTCATAGATTTTAAAAACCTGTGAGGTCTAATTTTTTGAAAAATAATGGACGAATTAATAGACATATTAACTCCAGAAGGTGAACCAACAGGAAGAACTGCTTTAAAATCTGATGCGCATAAAAATGGTTGGTTCCATGCTACGGTGCATATTTGGTTCTTTACTTCGGATGAAAAAATATTGCTTCAAAAAAGAGCAATGTCTAAAAAGGTGTTTCCAGGTTTATGGGATATTTCTGTGGCAGGACACATCGGTGCGGGAGAATCAATTTTAACATCCGCAAAAAGAGAGGTTTTTGAAGAAATTGGTTTAGAAATCCAAGAAGAAGATTTGATAAAAATTGGAACAAGAGTTCATCAGGTTTCTCATAAAAACGGAATTCAAGATAACGAACATCATCATGTTTTTATAACGGAATTAAAAGTTTCTTTATCAGAATTAACTATTCAAATTGAAGAGGTAGACGCTATTCAATTATTCAATTTAGATATTCTTAAGAACACAGAAAAGTATCAAAATGTTTTACTTTCGAGGTTTCATGAATACTATGTTTCCGTTTATGATAAAATTAGCACATTTTTAAAATTACAAAAAAATGAAAAAAAATAAAGTTTTAAATTTATTTGGAGCTAAGAACATCATCCAAAATACTGGGGTTAAATACTTTAGCCTTTTAGAGAAATTTATGGAACCTTTTACAAAATATTTTGATGACGACAAGTTTTTTAAATAATTTCCGACATACATGCTCATTTATAAAAGAAATTTGACCTTTATTTTAAGATTGAAATAGTGCAATGGCATATTAATAAAAAAGAATGGCCACAAAGAAGAAATTACAAAATGTTTAAAGAATGGTTTCGCAAAGACATTTCTACTGCTGTTTATGATTTAGAAAAAAAGCCTGTTTCTAAAATAATTGAATAGATTATTTCATTTACTGAGAATTTTGCTTATTACCCAACTGGTTTTTCAAAAAAAGAATCTGATAGTGCAGCCTCACTGATTAATGGCAAAGTAAATACCGTTGCAGGTCTTTCTGGCTCTGTTGGCATTCCCTTTTCATCCATTTTATACCAAGTAATTTCTTTTGGTAAAAGCAATCCATTTGTACTCCGCCATGCAGTATATTTTATCAAATGGTAGTCATTATTAGATTCTTTCGAATTAAAAGTAACCGTATAAGCGAGCCATTCCATCTGATAGTTTTTTGGATTATAATACACAATGTAATTATCATCAGGTGAAGTCCCTACATTGGCTTTATAAGAAATTTTATATCCCGGATACTTTGTTCCTTCAAAAACTAAATCAGCTACTTTTTCATAGATAATGCCATCGTCTGCTAACACAAAAGGCATTGCATAAAAATAGAAATACAAATTGTAGTAAAAATCTTTATTCCCTTTAAAGGAGTCCGAATCCTCTGCATCTAACCAAATTTCTTCCCCATCGAAACCCAATGAATATTTTGGGGAATTAATGACTATTTTACGTGAATGCAAATCAGAAGTATGCACCTCTTCACCTTTATTAAATGACAGTGTTTGTGCTTTTCTCCAAAGTTCTATGCCACCATGCGCTTGAAATACTTTTCCTAATTCTAAAGGAAAACTCTCTTTTTTAACTTCTTGAAGAATGTCTTTTTTAGCATCTTTTTTAACTTCATTTTTGCAAGAAGCTACACTCCCTAGCATTAACAATAAAAGTATTTTTTTCATATTTGTGTTTTTTTAGAACTTCTAGCGTCATTTTTTTCATGATTTATACAAACACCATTTATCATTTAAAGTACTGCAATAAGAGAACAAAGTACAACGATTAAATTTTAGATTGATAGGTGTACAAATCAAAATACCTGCCTTTTGCTTCAATTAACTCGTCATGAGTTCCTCTTTCTGCAATACTTCCAGATTCTATGACTAAAATTTGATCTGCTTGTTTTATTGTACTTAATCTGTGCGCAATCACAATCGTAGTTCTATCTTTAACTAATTCTGATAAACTTTTCTGAATCAATCCTTCACTTTCTGTATCTAAATTAGAAGTTGCTTCATCTAATATAATTATTTTAGGATTCGCTAAAATTGCTCTCGCAATTGCCAATCTTTGTCTTTGGCCACCAGAAAGTTTTACACCTCTTTCCCCTATTAAAGTATCTAAACCATTATCAAATCTGTCTGTAAATTCATTTACGTAGGCTGCTTTTACAGCATTCTGTAACTCTTCTTCTGTTGCATTTGGTCTAGGAAATAAAATATTTGCTCTAATGGTTCCTTCAAATAAAAATTCATCTTGTAAAACAACTCCTAAATTTTTTCGATAACTATTTAGTTTCACTTTAGAAATATCATGATTATCAATGGTTATTTTTCCGGATTTAGGATTTAAAAATGTGGCCGATAAACCTGCAATCGTAGATTTCCCTGAACCAGAACTACCAACCAGCGCAGTAACAGAGCCAGAAGGCACTTTAAAACTAATATTATTTATGACCTCTTTTCCTTTTTCATAAGCAAAAGAAACATCATCAAAAATTATTTCTCCTTTCAAGTCATTTAAAACAATAGTCCTATTTTCATTATCTTCCTCTGCTTCCATATTCATTAATTCTTCAGTTCGGTCTAAACCTGCTAATGCTTCTGTGAGCTGACTCCCGATATTACTCATCTGAACAATGGGTGCAATCATAAAACCAAGTAACAAGGTAAAGGAAAGAAAATCTCCCACCGTTAATTCTCCTGTCATGATTTTATAACCTCCAATACCCATAATTCCTGTGGAAGCTAATCCTAATAAAAAAGCAGAAGAGCTTGTCATTAAAGCAGTTGCCGTTAAACTTTTCTTTACATTTTGGAATAATTTATCTACTCCTTTTTCAAATGTTTCATTTTCTTGGGCTTCTGCATTAAATGCTTTTATAACTCTAACTCCTGCTAAAGTTTCTATCAAACGACCATTTACCTCAGCGTTTATAACTCCTCTATTTCTAAAAATTGGTCTTATATATTTGAATGCTTTTAAGGCTACAAAACCAAAAATAGCAACAGGAAGTAACACAAAAAAAGTCATTGATGGACTAATCTTAATCAATAAAACCATAGAAATAACAGCAGTAATTGTTCCACCAACAAGCTGAACTAAACCCGTTCCTATTAAATTCCGAACTCCTTCAACATCATTCATAATTCTAGAAACCAATGCTCCAGATTTA
>JBNMNV010000172.1:0-6616 GCA_051278125.1 Polaribacter sp.
CTCCATTTCTGTAGGTTCTACCAAACCTTCTGCCAACAAATCTTTATAGGCTTTAATTTCCTCTGCTGTTTTTGGCCTTGACGAACGAAAGATAATTTTTGTACCGTCTGGAGAGAAAAATGCACCTCCATCATACCCTAATTCATCTGTAATTTGCTTTACGTCAGAGCCATCAATATTCATGGTATACAATTCTAAATCTCCACTTCTTGTAGATGTAAAAACAATTTTATCCCCTTTGGGAGAAACCGTTGGTTCTGCATCATACCCTTTTTCATTGGTTAATTGTTTTACAATATTGCCTTCTAAATCTGCTACAAAAATGTCAAAACTATCATAAACAGGCCAAATGTATTTTCCGTTTTTACGTAAAGGAACTTCAGGACAATTTTCATTCACTAAATGTGTAGATGCATAAATGATGTGTTTGTTGTCCGGTAAGAAATACGCACAAGTAGTGCGCCCTTTTCCTGAAGAAATCATTGGTGGCATTCGGTCTTTAAAATTTTCATCAGCATTCATTAAAAACATCTGATCGCAACTTACATTCCAATTTTTATAGTTGGATTGAAAAACCAATTGTTTGTCATCAAAACTCCAGTAAGCCTCTGCATTATCACCACCAAAAGTTACTTGTTTAATGCTTTTGAAATGCACTTCTTCGGGGTAAATTAAAGAATCTTTTCCAGCAAGAAGTTCTACTTTTTTATTTTCAGATTGCTTTTTATCAGTTTTACAAGAAAGCATTAATAAAGCCAACACAACTATTGAAAGGATTCTCATTTTATTTTTTATTAATTAACTTTGCAAAAATAATATTATCATTATGAAAAACATCCTATTTTTAATCTTTTTGAGCATTTTAGTTTCTTGTAAACCAGAAATTAACCAAGAAAACCGAATTAAAGAAGACGTTACTTTTTTAGCTTCTGATGATTTAGAGGGAAGACAAACAGGAACTCAAGCGGAAAAAAAAGCAGCGGCATACATCACTGAACGATTTAAAGAGTTAGCATTACTGCCGAAAGGAACAGAAGGTTATGTGCAACCGTTTACCTTTAAACCAAAAACAAATCCTCATGATGAAGTAAAGTTTGAGGTTAATGGAGATGGAACGATTACAGGAAATAATGTGATCGGTTTTATAGATAACAAAGCTGAAAATACCGTGATTATTGGCGCTCATTATGATCATTTAGGTTTTGGCGGAGAGGGTTCTTTGTATAGAGATTCTATCAAAGCAGTTCATAATGGTGCAGACGATAATGCTTCTGGAGTTTCAGTTCTTCTTAATTTAGGTGCAAAATTGAAATTAAAAAACACGAATAACAATTATCTTTTTATGGCTTTTTCTGGCGAAGAAATGGGGCTTTTAGGTTCTAATTATTTTGTAAAAAACCCAACAATCGATACTAAAAAGGTGTCTTACATGATTAATATGGATATGGTTGGACGTTTGAAAAAAGATTCTGCATTAGCAGTTTACGGCACTGGAACTTCACCAATTTTTAAACAAACATTAAAATCTCATAATAACAAGTTCAAATTAGTTCAGCAAGAATCTGGAGTTGGCCCCAGTGATCATACCAGTTTTTATTTAGCTGATATTCCTGTATTACATTTTTTTACTGGGCAGCATGAAGACTATCATAAACCAGCTGATGATTCAGAAAAATTGAATTATGAGGGCATGGAATTAATTTCTGATTATATTTTTAATATCATTACAGATTTAGATAATAATGGAAAATTAGCTTTTAGAAAAACTAAAAACGAAAGTGAAGAAACACCGCGTTTTAAAGTTGGTTTAGGAGTAATTCCTGATTATATGTTTGATGGAAAAGGCATGCGGATTGATGGGATTTCAGAAGAAAAGCCCGCTCAAAAAGCTGGTTTAAAAAAGGGAGATATTGTGATACAATTAGGAGATAGCGCCGTTGTGGATATGATGAGTTATATGCGAGCTTTGTCTGTTTTTGAAAAAGGAAATTCTACAAAAGTTGTGGTAAAAAGAGGAAGTGAAGA
The DNA here is from genome assembly GCA_051278125.1 of Polaribacter sp. Classification (GTDB taxonomy): domain Bacteria; phylum Bacteroidota; class Bacteroidia; order Flavobacteriales; family Flavobacteriaceae; genus Polaribacter. Next base: position 2,026 of record JBNMNV010000172.1, read on the forward strand.
AGTTGAGAAAATAATTAATTTTTAGAAAAAGAATACGATACTTAAAAATTAAAAGAGTAAAAAAACATGATAATGGTAATTCACACTCAAAGAATGAAATACTCTTATTGAAAAGTTAGACTAGTGTGTATGTACTCTATTTATATTTTAACAGAAAAGAGGCTACAGTTCCTGAAATAGCCCCAAATAAATGCCCTTCCCAAGAAATGTAAGGGTGATGTAGTGAGGGAAAAATTCCAAAAAAAAAACTACTATAAATTATTGCAATTCCTATAGAAATTAGCAGTGGAACAAGTTTTTGTTCTGAAAAACCGTTTGCAATTAAAAAACCTACCAAAGCATAAATTAAACCACTTGCACCAATATGGTTAGCACTTCTTCCAAATAGCCAAACTAAGGCTCCTGCTAGTAAAATACTTATTACAATTACTGAAAATGCTTTCTTAGGATAGAAAGAATACAAAACAAAAAGTAATGTAATTAACGGAAAAGTATTTGCAACTAAATGACTAAAATTTGCATGTAAAAAAGGGCTTGTAATAATACCTATTAACCCTTTTAGTGATCTTGGTATGATACCGAATTGAGTGATTGGTATCAATAGGCTAATGATAAAAATGAAGTATAACAGAAGAATTGTTATTGTAATATTTTTAATGTATTCTTGCATTTAATCAATAGCTTTTCCACAATGTGGGCAATTGCATTGGCCTTCTGCCTTTTTCTGTTCTTTTTTATCATTCTGAATTTTTTCAATAAAAGCAGAACTGATTATTCCTGTTGGTAATGCCACAAAGCCAATACCAATTAAGGCAATTATACCACTCAATAATTTCCCCAAAGGGGTAACCGGGTATACGTCTCCATACCCCACTGTTGTTAATGTGGCAATTGCCCACCAAAAAGCATCCCCAATGTTAGAAAATTGTTCTGGTTGGTCCTCATGTTCTATATAAAACATTAACGTAGAAGAAAGCACCATTAAAACAAAGATCACAAAAATGGTAATGGATAGTTCTGATTTGGTTTCTTTTAAAATATAACGAATGGTCTTTAAAGATTTTGAATATCTAGTTAGCTTAAAAATCCGTAATAATCGAAACAAGCGCAAAATACGAACAACACGAAAATCAATCGGAAAAATAAAAGGTAAATAAAAAGGAATAATAGCAATTAAATCGATAATACCTAATGTAGAAAAAGCATAATTTATACGTTCTCTTTTATTTTCTTTTGTTTTGTCAGATACCCAAATACGAACAATATATTCTACTGAAAAAATGACAACTGAAAAAATTTCAAAAGCATTAAAAAGCCATTTGTAATTGGAATTTAAACTTTGGTAAGACTCTAAAATTAAAGCAATTATATTAAGTATAATTAATCCATAAATAAATTGGACAAAATATTTATTATGATTTACAAACTCTCTAACTTTATTTTTCATGACAGGCTACTTTCAGTTCTAAAAAGAGTTAACTTTTCTTTATTGCAACTACTTAATTCTATATAGGTTTTTTCATTTTCTGGAAAGGTATGAATCGCCAAATGGCTTTCACCCAAAAGCCAAAAACAAGTATATCCTTTTTCTGGAAAATAGTGTTCATTAAACTGTAAAATGGTAAATCCAATTTTTTTTAATAACGCATCATACTTATTTTTTAAAGTTTCTGGATTCGTAACGGTTATCCAAAAGCGATAATTATAAATCTGAGCGTCTATCTGTTTGTATTCCATTTTGATCTAAGTCTCTTAAATAATTTCTAATTTAGTATAAGTCCCAATTGCCCTTTAAGTAATATTTATACAAAACAGGATCATGAACGCTGTTTACTTCTACTTCACCTTCAATAGCATAAAAATCTTTGCCAAAAGAAGTAATAAGTTGCATGGCTTCGTTATTAAGCCAATTTGTGTTTTCAAATTCTAAAGATCTTAATCGCTTTTTTAAAATGCCTGGCTCCAATTTCTTTTTGGTTCCCAATATCCAACCCCATTCTCCCATAGAAATAATTTGATTATGAAGTTTTGCTGTTGTGAAACCAGCGCTTTCAATGGTTTTATTAATACACTCATAGGCTTTTGTAGCAAAATATGGGCTTCCTGCTTGCGTTATAATAAATCCATTAGGTCTTAATTTTCGATAACAAAGGGTATAAAATTCTTTTGAATACAACCTGCCTAATTCAATATTTCTTGGGTCTGGCAAATCTGCAATAATAATATCATAAAAATCGGTTGTGTTTTGTTCTAAAAAAATATAAGCATCTTTATTGTATATGGTTACTTTTTTAGAATTTAAACTTCCTAAATTAGCTTCAATTAAAATTGGGTGGCTTTTTCCTAAATTAGTCATTACAGGGTCTAAATCTACCAAATCTATTTTTTCAACATTTTTATATTTTAATATTTCACGAACTGCGCAACCATCACCACCTCCTAAAACCAAAACACGCTGAGGTTTGGCGTGCAGTTTTATAATAGGATGCACCAAAACTTCGTGATACATTTTTTCGTCTAAGGTGCAAAATTGTAAGTTTCCATTCAAATATAGCCAATGTTCATTTTTCCATTCTGTGATGACTATTTTTTGATATTTAGATTGTTCTGCATAAACAATTTTGTCTTTGTATTTTTTTTGTTCTCCCCATTTTATTACTGGGTTTGTAAATGAAAGTCCGATAATTAAAAGTATAAATGTAGCACTAAGACCCATTTTTAGGTTAAAATGTTTTTTCGAAGTTAACTTATCTTTAAAACGAAAAAACACAATAACTGCTACCAGAAAATTTACGATTCCTAATGCAAAAGGGGTGTATGTGAGCCCTAAAATAGGCAACCCAATAAAAGCAAAGAATACGCCACCCAAAAGGCTTCCATAATAATCTTTTTCCAAAATAGAAGAAATATTACTTTTTAAATCTTCATATTCTTTGTTTATACGAACTACTAAAGGAATTTCTAAACCTATCAGTAAACCGATAAGCATACTTAAACCGTAAATTACAATTCCATAATAAACCGTAAATGCTGCAAGCGTGTATACTAAAACAGATGAAAAAGCAACTAAAATAGATAAAGAAATCTCAAGGATTAAAAAATTTTGAATTAGATTTTTAGTAATTAGTTGACTTAATCTGCTTCCTAACCCCATGCAAAAAAGCATCAAAGAAACAATCATTGTCCATTGAAAAATGGAGTTTCCAATAAAATATGTTGCCAATGTTGAAAGTATATATTCAGCAACAATACCGGCAAAGCCAGTTGCGAAAATAGCTGCTTTTAATACAAAAGAATTTTGTTTGAAAAATTTCAACAGTTAGTTTTTTGAATTAAAAAATTAAAAACACCAAGCAATTAAAACAGCAGAACCTACATATGCAAAAGCTTCTATAAGCCCTGCTCCTAGGTTTGGTTTTTCTTGATTTACAATTTCATCAGTCAATTTTTGACCTGGCAGTAAAATAATATCTGCAAAAAAACGCATTACGGGTAGCAAAACGGAACCTAATATCATTTGAGCAGAAACATCAATTAAAGTAGTAGTCCAATCAAAAAACGGTTCTATTAATGCGTTCATTATAATAATTCCTAAAGCTAAAATAGCCCCTGCAAAAGCAACCCCTGCAGCAACGTTGTCTTTTTCTATTTCATCATGAATATTGTAATTTATCCATAATCCATAAATTTTTGAAGCTATAATAAGCATAAAATTTCCTAATAACCAATAAATTACAAAAGTTGTTATTCCTTCTACAATCCCATTAGATTCTCCAAGTAAAGCTCCATATAAAATAAGACCGTTGGCTATATATATTACAGCGGTTATAATTCCTGTACCTTCATTTTTATCATCAATAATTTCCTTTTTTATATGAAAGCTAGGCAAGATAAATTTATCACCCAAAAAATTAGAAATTTGTAAAAGGATAATGGATAAAATTCCGTAAATAAAAATATGTTGAATATCTATCCAAAAACCATAACTTTCACCAACAACACAACCTCCAATAGTTATTAATACCCCTGTAAAATACCCTACATAAGAGAGGATAAATGCAAAATTGTCTTTATCAACTAATTCTTGCTGAATGTTTGTTTTTAAATGTGTTAGTTTGAATAGTAACTTTCCTATTGCAAAAATAATAAGCCCAGAAAATACATAACCTCCAGAATGAAGAAGTTCAGTAGTATTGATATATTCGTTCATTTGATATTTTTTAAGATTGATGTACCGTTATTTCCCAAAACCACCACTTCTAGATCTTGTAGAAGAGCTGCTATACGCGTTCGAGGTTCGGGTTGTTTTGTTCGTAGAATTTGAATAGCTTCTGTTCGATGAATATCCAGAAGACCTCATAGAAGAAGCACTTTTCTTTACATTACTTTGTACTCTTTGCTTAAAACTCTCTGGTTTTTTTGCCCATGTAGAATTCGTATTTTTATAATTCTTTGTCCCAAACGTATTGTTTCTTCCATAAAAATTTCTTCCACCTCTATAACTTCCATAATCATTATAATCATACCTATAATTTCGGTAACCAGAACCCCAACCAAACATAGAGCGCATAAAAGCATATTGTCCGTAAAA
>JBNMNV010000173.1:0-6614 GCA_051278125.1 Polaribacter sp.
TTGGTAAAAATTGCAATAACCAAGGATAGGCTTTGTCTGCTTGCTCAGCTGTTGGTAAATTTTCTAATCCAGCTGCTCCTAAACGTGCCATAATTACAGGATCGTTGACCATTACATAGGCTGCAATGCCAGGAATTACTACAATTAACGGAATTACTAATTTTAAACCCGCTGCAAATAAAATCCCTTTTTGTGCTTCTTTTAAAGATTTTGCAGCCAACGTTCTTTGGATGATATATTGATTAAAACCCCAATAATATAAATTCGCAACCCACATTCCTCCAACAAGAACTGCAATACCTGGTAAGTTTTTATATTCAGGATTAGATTCATCTAAAATCATGGCAAAACGTTCTGGAACAGCCTCATAAATTTTAGCTAAACCTGCAAACATGCCTTGTCCGTCAGAAACTGTATTTAAAGCTAAATAGGTTGTTACCAAACCACCAATGACTAGAAATACTACTTGAATTACATCGGTCCAAGCAACAGCAGAAAGCCCTCCGTATAAAGAATAGGCAGCAGCAAACAATGCTAGACCTAAAACCCCATACATCATCGGTACGCCCATAATGGTTTCTAATGCCAAAGAACCTAAATACAAAACAGTAGTAAGATTAACAAATACATACAAAGCAATCCAGAATACCGCTAAAATGGTTTTTAAATTGGTAGAGTATCGTTTTTCAACAAACTCAGGAATGGTGTATAAACCTTTTTCAATAAAAATAGGTAAGAAATACTTTCCTACAATGATTAAAGTGATGGCTGCCATCCACTCATACGAAGCAATGGCTAATCCTGAAGCAAAACCAGAACCTGACATTCCAATAAATTGCTCTGCAGAAATATTTGCTGCAATCAATGAGGCTCCAATAGCCCACCAAGGCAACGATTTACTGGCTAAAAAGTAATCTTCTGCGTTCTTTTGATGTCCTTTTTTATCTCTCGAAACCCATAATCCTACGCCTAAAATTAATATAGCATAGGCTATAAAAATGGCGTAATCTAAAAATTCAAAACTTGATGTCATAATTTGTATAAATATTTGTTAGTTGATTTTTTTACTATTTTCTTTCTCAATTAAGCTACTGTAAACCAGATAAGATAGTCTCAGTTTAATTAAATACTTCTATTTGGGACCTTATAGAAATAAAAATATCAATTATTTTTATCCCATAAATTTTCCATTTCCTCTAATGTTTTCCCTTTTGTTTCCGGTATAAATTTCCATACGAATATGGCTGCCAAAATACCCATAACCCCATAAATCCAGTAAGCAAAACCATGATTGAATTTTTCTAATAAATAGGAGTTTTTATCCATCATTGGAAATGTCCAAGATACTAAATAGTTTGAAATCCATTGGGTTGCAACAGCTAAAGCCAAGGCACGACCTCTTATTTTATTTGGAAAAATCTCCGATAACAATACCCAACAAACTGGACCCCAACTCATGGCAAAACTAGCCACATAAATCAGCATACACACTAAAGCCGCAATACCGATTGTTTGGGTGAAAAATGTGGTTAATTAATTTTAGTCACTTTTATTTAACCGAAAGATGTTGCTGCATCTTTCGATTTCTTTTTTACTTCATATTTTATTCTTTTTTTAAAATCACTATTTTATTGTCTTTTACAGAATATTCTATAGGGTGTAATTTATTGATGACCTCTAATACTTGCTCTATGGATTCATCTTCAAAGGTGGCCGTAATAAATTCGTTTTCTAAAACTTTATCTTCATTTTTTATAGAAACGTTGTAATGCCTTTCAATTTTCTTGATGATACTGCTGAATTTCATGTGTTTCAAAATAATTTTACCATCAATCCAAGCAGTATACATTTCTACATCTGCTTTATCTACGGTAACAACATCATTACTTTTGTTCCAATCTGCCTTAAATCCTGGTCTTAAAACCGTTGATTTTTTTACATCGTAGTCTTCATTCGTTGCGTATAAACTAACGGAACCTTCAACAAGTACCGTTTTAATAGTTGCATCTTCTGGATAAGAGCTTACATTAAATTCAGTTCCTAAAACTCTGATATTTACATCTCCATTATTTACGATAAAAGGATGTTCAACATCTCTTGTTACGTCAAAATAGGCTTCTCCAGTTTCCACAAAAACCAATCTATCTTTACCTTTTAAAAATTTAACAGGATACCTCAAAGAGGTGCCTGCATTCAAATGAACTTTGGTTCCATCAGATAATTTCACAGAAAATCTCTTCCCGTAAGGAACCGTTAATGTATTGTATACCAACTTTTCTAAAACCTTTTTATCATCATATACCAATTCATTTCCTTGTTGAGTTCCAATAATATTTCCTTTTATATCTTGAATCTTAAAATTTCCTTTCTCATCAATTACTTTAATGTTACCATCATCCATTTTTAAAGTAATTTTTTCTGAAGAAACACTATTTTGTTCTATGTATGGAACATTACTTTGGTTGTAGAAATATACTGTTAATATCAAGATTGCTATTGCCGCAGCATACTTAAAGAAGATTTTACTATTCTTTAGTTTATAGACCTTTTTCTCTTTGGCAATAAGGTCTAATAGTTTTCTTTCTGATTTGAGCGTATTGAATTTTTTAATATTCATATCAACTAAATAATTAATCTTTACATAATTGATAAATTCTTTTTCATTGGCATCATTTTCTAACCATTCTTCTAATTCTTCTAACTCTGAAGAAGTAGCCTGATTATTTAAGAATTTTATAATTATATTTTGTGTTTTCTTTGAAATCATTTTAAATGTATATACTATTAAAACGTATAAGTTTTGCTTAACCCTAACTTTTATAGTAACTTTTTTTCTACATTCGTATTAAATAACAGTAAATTTTACGATTATCTAAAATGAAAGCTAAATTTTCAAGTCAGGCCGATTTAATAAACGCTTTAAGAAAGGGAGATGAAAGTGCGTACTCTTTTTTGGTTACGTTTTATCATAAAAAACTTTGTGTTTACGCTTTGAGTTTAACCAATGATCATGATTTGGCAGAAGATATTGTTCAGAATGTTTTTATCAGCGTTTGGAAAAATAGATTTAAACTTAAAGAGAATTTTGTTGTTAAAAGTTATTTGTATAAGTCTGTTTACAACGAATTTATAGATCAATATAGAAAACAGAAAAAAGTAATAGCTCTAGAAAAAAAATATATTGATGCTTTAACGTATATTTTAGAGGAAGACGACGAAAAATCTTTAGATAGATTATTGAAAATTGTAAAAAAAGAAATAGAGAAACTACCACCAAAATGCAAACAGACGTTTTTATTAAGTAAAGAAGAAGGTCTTACCAATATTGAAATAGCAGAGTATTTAAATGTTTCTATAAAATCTGTTGAGGCTCATATTACAAAAGCTTATGCCATTTTAAGAAAATCTATTGGAGATAAAGTTAGTGGTATCTTATTTTTATTGTTTAGAAGAAATAAAAAGATTAAAACGTATTAATTTTAGGCATAGCCAAAATAGGTTGACTTTTATTGAAACTTACAAATTAAAATATACACCTTCAGTGGCACCTAAAAAACTACATCTTACATCTGAATCAATATTGATTCTATGAAACGCTAAATTTATGAAATGGTGTAATACATCCAATAGGACAAACTAATAGCAACAAAAATAAAGCTCAAAATAAAATATTGAATCGCTTTTTTTACGTTGAAAAACTTCTTTTCGATAATAACACTTTCTGCATGAATTTGCTCGCTTAATTGCTGTACAATTTTTTCTTCTTTAGAGCATGTATCTATCAATTCTTTAGCGTATTCTTCGGTAGATCCAAATTTACACACAGCATCTTTAAAGAAAAAAACATTTTTATCGTACGTTAATTCCATGTGTGGTTTAAAGCATCTAAAACAATAATAAATAGAAATTAAGACCGATAAAAACCAAAGAATTAATAAAATTATAAAAAGCACACTCTCTTGAAGTATGAACTTAAAGTTTTCTAATCTGTCTGCAAAAAAACCTAAAATTAAACTGTGAAAAGAGAAAACAATACCTGCCTTAAACTCTGAAGCTCTAATTAGTTTTTCTAGCCTTTCTAATTGTTCCCAATAATTATTTGTATCATGTATCATTATAAAAACATTGTTTTGTTATAGTTTATCAACAAGATAATACATGTTGATAGAAGACCTATTTTTAATCTCTATTTCACCTCTTTTAACAACACTAAATTTATCTTTAATTAACATATATGTAGATTCTGACATGTTTATTTTACCAACTTCGCAAGAAGATTCCATACGTGAAGCAATATTAACAGTATCTCCCCAAATATCGTATGCAAATTTATTTTTACCAACAACTCCTGCAACTACTGGCCCAGAATGAATTCCTATTCTAACATCATATCTAACAGTATCTACAGGATATTTTTGTTTAGATTGTTTTACAAATGCTAACATATCTAAGGCTGCATTTGCCATTTTTTCTGCATGATTGCTATTTGGCAGAGGTAAACCACCTGCGCACATATAAGAATCTCCTATGGTTTTTATTTTTTCTAAATTGTATGTTTCTAAAATTTCATCAAACTTAGAGAAATAAAAATCTACGGATTCTACAAGTTTTTCTGGTGATAACTTTTCTGCTGTCGTTGTAAAATCTTTAAAATCTGTAAAAAGAACTGTAACAGCTTGGTATTTTTTTGACGTTACTTTTCCTTTTTGTTTTAACTCTTGCACCTCTTCTTCTGGCAATAAATTTAACAACAAACCTTCAGATTTTTTACGCTCTTCAGAAATTATTTTTGATGTTTTTTTAATAAACATATTTCTTCTAAACAACCCAAAAGCTAATAAAGACATTAGCGCCAATCCTGCAATAATGCCAAAAGTAACAAACTTTTGAAATTGTTGTTGTTCTGCTAACAAATCTAATTGAACTTGTTTTTTCTCTACTTCAAACTCCGTTATTAGATTCGCCATTTTTTGGACAGTATTAATATTGCTTACGCTATCTTTATAAATTATATGTTCATTAAGATGATACAGAGCAAGATTTGGTTTGTCTAATAAACCATAAATGGTTGATAATTTTAAACTTGCTGTACTTATTTGCTCTTTTAGTTGATATTTCTTAGAAAGCTCTAAACTTCTTTGAGCATAAATTTGGGCAAGTACAGGTTTGTTTTGATCTAAATAGATGTCTGAAATAAATTCTAGATAAACTGCAATGGGGTAATAATCTTTTTCGGCTTCTAAAATTTTAATAGCTTCATCAATATTTGCTCTAGCCAACTTGTGTCTGCCTTGTTTGGCATATACCATTCCAATATTTCCTAAGTTATATGCTTTACCTGCTTTAAATCCAATTTTGTTGCTTATCAAACTAGATTCATAAAAATACGACATTGCTTCTTCATATTTTTCTGCATTAAAAAACTCATCTCCAGCATTTAATAAGGCCGAAGCTAATTTTATTGAGTCTGATTTTATTTCTCTTAATTTATCAATTCCTAATTTGTAGTAATTAACAGCATTTTCATGGTTTCCCATTATTGAATACACATCTGCAATTGTAATGTTAGAGAGTGCAAGTTGCTCTATCTCGTTGCTATTATTACTATTTGCGAGTTCTGAAGCTTTTAAAAAATATTGTAATGCCTGACTTAAATCGCTTTTTAAACGAAGGGCATTTCCTTTTTGCATGTACGCATCAAATAAATATTGAATCGAATCCTTTCTTGTAGCGATTTCGATAAGTATTTCGCTATATTTTAATTTTTTTTGAGGATCGTTTATATCTCTAGAAAGTTGTTTTAAAATATACAACTCGCTATTTGGTTTAAATTTTTTGTTTACATACACATTCTCTAAATTTTCTACATCCATTCTAATTTCCTGTGCTGAAATTTGAATAGAAATAAAAAAAAAGCCCACAGCAATCTGCAGGGCTTTCATAAAATTTTTTGAAATAGTATTCATGGATGTAATTGCTTCTTTTTAAATACTGTTCTACGATTTAATAGTAATTTTTGGATCGATACTAAGAATACCTGGTTTTTTAACGCCATTAACGTACACATTAAATTTAATGGTATATTTTTCATAGTCTCCTACTCTTCCAGCAGTTACTTTGGCTATTACAATGCCATTTGAACCTTTTAAAACATTTTTTTCAAAAACACGAGCACCACCTTCATGGTTTATAGAAACTATTTCTACAGTATCTTCTTCTGATGTAGAGGATACACCCAACCATTCTACATAATCTCCTAACTTAACAGCTGTTGTATAATTTTCGTTAGAAACATTACTACTTTGACCAAAATTTGAGTATTGGTTTACGGTTCTTTTAGTGATCTTTCCTGTGTTTACATTTAAGGTAATCGTGTGTGTGGTTTGAGCAGTTGTATTGTTACTAAACAGTAAACAAAAGACAAATAAACTCGCTAAAAAATATTGATTTAATTTCATTTGATTATTTTTTTTATACTTTATCAACTGCAATATAGTAATTTATTAAATATTATATGATTAAATTTAATTCAAGATTAATTATACATAACTCGTTGTGCATTTTAAATAATGCTAGTTTTTAGATTATTAATGTTTCTATCAAAGATAAATTTA
>JBNMNV010000174.1:0-6604 GCA_051278125.1 Polaribacter sp.
GCTTTTTCTTCCGTTTTTTCTTCGGATGAATTTTTACAACCCATAAAAGTAGCTGCAAGTAAAAAAGTAAATAATATTTTTTTCATTTCGGTTGGTTTTTAGGACTTTAAAAGTACTAAAATCAGAATTTGAAATTCTTTATTTTTAGTTAAATTATGAAATAAAAAAATGTAAAGTTATTAGTTGCTTTTTTTTTACGGCTATTTATCAAGTTTTCAGTTTGTTAATTTTGATTGATAAAATTTTAACGAATTCAGTAAAACAATGGCACAACATTTGTCTGATGATAGCAAATAAAAACAAAGAAATTATGATTAAAAAAATATGGATTGCTTGTGTTGCAATTGCTTTTGCAGGAACAGTAAATGCACAAGATGTTAAATTCGGACTTAAATTAGGAATGAATGTTGCTTCAGTAAATGGCAGTAAAGCCAATAATCTTGACTCAAGAACAGGGTTTGTTCTAGGTGCAATTGCAGAAGTTCCAATATCAGAAAAATTTTCTATCCAACCAGAGTTATTGTATTCAGCACAAGGAGCGCAGCAAAGAGATAATTTTAAGTACGATTTAAATTATGTTTCACTTCCAATAATGGCAAAATATTATATAAATAAAGGATTTACTGTAGAAGCTGGTCCACAATTTTCTTTTTTAATAAAAGACCAATTAGTGCCAATAGATGAATATAGCGGCGCTTCAAAAGAAAATACAGATGCAGAAAATTTTGACCTTGCTGCAAATTTTGGTTTAGGATTTCAGTTTAAAAGTGGCATCTTTTTTCAAACAAGATATAATTTAGGATTGATTGCAATTAGCGAAAATCCGGATATTAAAAATGGGGTTTTTCAAATGACTTTAGGATATCAATTTTAACGAAAATAATAATTTATTAAAAGCCTCTTCATTTAATTGAAGAGGCTTTTTAGTTTTAAAAATCTATTTTTTAGGACTGTTTTTGTTGATTTTAGAACCCATAAGAACATCCATGTAAGCAAGTTTATTTTTACTTTAATCTTCTAAAGAATAAATGTAAATTTATACACTTTAATAAAAGAATCAAATGCAATACAATCATCAAGAAATAGAAGAGAAATGGCAAAAATTTTGGGCAGAAAACCAAACTTTTAAAGCCAGTAATGAAAGTGAAAAACCTAAATATTATGTGTTAGATATGTTTCCTTATCCGAGTGGGGCAGGATTGCATGTTGGGCATCCTTTAGGCTATATTGCAAGTGATATTTATGCAAGATATAAAAGACATAAAGGCTTTAACGTATTGCACCCACAAGGGTATGATTCTTTTGGTTTGCCGGCAGAACAATATGCCATTCAAACGGGACAACACCCCGCAAAAACAACTGAAGAAAATATAAAAACCTATAGAAGACAATTAGATCAAATTGGTTTTTCTTTTGATTGGAGTAGGGAAGTACGTACTTCAAGTCCTGAATATTACAAATGGACACAGTGGATTTTTATCCAACTATTTAATTCTTGGTATAATAAAGATACAGACAAAGCAGAAGATATTTCTACATTGATTTCAATTTTTGAAAAGGAAGGAAATTCTAACATAAATGCAGTTTGTGATGAAGATATAATTTCTTTTTCTGCAGAGGAATGGAATAATTTTTCATCAACCCAACAACAAGAAATTCTATTACAATATAGATTGACATTTTTGTCAGATACAGAAGTAAACTGGTGTCCTGCTTTAGGAACAGTTTTGGCAAATGATGAGATTGTAAACGGAGTTTCAGAAAGAGGAGGTCATCCTGTTGTTAGAAAAAAAATGACACAATGGTCTATGCGAATTTCTGCCTATGCGCAGCGTTTGTTAGATGGTTTAGAAACAATTGATTGGCCTCAACCGCTTAAAGATTCTCAAACCAATTGGATTGGTCGTTCTCAAGGAGCAATGGTTTCCTTTAAGGTTCATAATGGTTCTGAAAAAGTATCTTCTGAAGTAAAATTATCTTATAAAGAATTAGAAGCTTTAAAAGAATTACGTCAGAATTTATCAAAAGCAGAAACAACACTTTGGGATGAATTAAAGAATAAAAAAGGAGCATCAAAATTTAGAAAAAAGTACACAATTGGTACGTTTTTGGTAGATTATGTTTGTATCTCAAAAAATATAATTGTCGAATTTTCTGGTAAAGAAGATGAAGCAGTAAGAACTAAATTTTTTAACAATGAAGGTTTTAATGTAATTCGTTTTACAAACGAAGAAGTAATTGAAAATGTACTTCAAGTAGTTGCTAAAATTAACTCAGCAATTCAATTTCTAAAACCAATTGAAAAAACTGATGATAAAAAAGTTGTTTCAAAAAGTGATGACAATTACGAAATAAGTGTTTTTACAACAAGACCCGATACAATTTATGGAGTAAGTTTTATGACTTTAGCTCCAGAACACGAATTAGTTTCTAAAATTACCACGGAGGCACAAAAACCAGAAGTTGAGGCTTATATAAAAGCAACAGCAAAACGTTCTGAACGTGATAGAATGGCAGAAGTAAAAACCATTTCTGGTGCGTTTACTGGAGCGTATGCAATTCATCCTTTTTCTGGTAAAAAAGTACAAATTTGGATTGGAGATTATGTGTTGGCAGGGTATGGAACTGGTGCAGTGATGGCAGTTCCTTGTGGAGATCAACGTGATTATGACTTTGCTAAAAAGTTTGGAATTCCAATTCCGAATATTTTTGAAGGTGTAGATATTTCTGAAGAAGCACATACCAATAAAGAAGGAACTGTGATTGCAAATTCAGATTTTTTATCAGGATTAAGCTATAAAAAAGCATTAAAATTGTCTATATATGAGCTTGAAAAAAGAGGTTTTGGTTACGGAAAAATAAATTACAGATTAAGAGACGCCGTTTTTAGCAGACAACGCTATTGGGGAGAACCTTTTCCGGTTTATTACAAAGACGGAATGCCACAAATGATTGATGAGAAGTATTTGCCAATTGTGTTGCCAGAGGTTGAAAAATATTTACCAACGGAAGATGGAAAGCCACCTTTAGGGAATGCAACGGAATGGGCTTGGGATTCTCGTGGAAAAAAAGTAGTTAGCAATGAAAAGCTAAAAAATAAAACCGTTTTTCCTTTAGAATTAAATACCATGCCAGGTTGGGCAGGAAGCTCATATTACTTTAATCGTTATATGGATCCGCATAATGATAGCGAAATTGCTTCGAAAGAAAACCTAGATTATTGGAAAGAAGTAGATTTGTATATTGGAGGATCAGAACACGCAACTGGTCATTTATTATACGCTCGTTTCTGGCAAAAATTCTTGTTTGACAAAGGAATTGTTCCTGTGGATGAGTTTGCAAAAAAACTGATTAACCAAGGAATGATTTTGGGAACTAGTGCTTTTGTTTACAAAGCAACTTCTTTCGTTAAAAATGGTTGTGATATTGATAAATCGAATGCTGATATTGCAGATAAAATACCAACAGTTTTTGTTTCTAAAAATTTATTTAATTCTGATGATGAATTTGAAACGGTGGTAAAAAACTTCCTTTTAGATAAGAAGTTATTAAATCCTAATTTTGCAGACTTAGTAATGATTACAAAAAATGCGATACATGCAGATGTTTCTTTGGTAAATTCTTCGGATGAATTAAATATAGAAGGTTTTAAAAGTCATCCTTTAAATACAGATTACAAAAATGCTGAATTTATTTTAGAAGATGGAGTTTATAAAGTTGGACGCGAAGTAGAAAAAATGTCTAAGTCTAAATACAATGTCGTAAATCCGGATGATATTGTAGCAGAATATGGGGCAGATGCTTTGCGAATGTTCGAAATGTTTTTAGGGCCTTTAGAACAAACAAAACCTTGGAAAACCTCAGGTATTTCTGGTGTATACAGTTTTCTTAAAAAACTTTGGAAATTATATTTCAACGTAGAAACTTTTGAAGTTTCAGAAGAGAAATCATCAAAAGACGAATTAAAAACATTGCATAAAACAATCAAAAAAGTAGAAGAAGATATCGAAAATTTTTCTTTTAATACATCCGTTTCTACCTTTATGATTGCTGTAAACGAGTTCACTGCCTTAAAATGTAACAAACGTGAAATTTTAGAACCGTTATTGGTTTTATTATCACCTTATGCGCCACATATTACTGAGGAATTATGGCGTAAATTGGGGCATACAGAAAGCATTGCAGCGGCTCCTTTTCCAGTTTTTGATGAGAAACATTTAGTGGAAAGTTCAAAGAACTATCCGATTTCTTTCAATGGTAAAATGCGCTTTACTTTGGAACTTTCTTTAGATTTATCAAAAGAGGAGATTGAAAAGGCAGTTTTAGAAAACGAAAAAACAGTAGCACAATTAGAGGGTAGAACTCCTAAAAAAGTAATTGTTGTGCCCGGTAAAATCGTAAATATTGTAGGGTAAAGCTGAATAACAAAATGGATATATATGAAATTTTAGGTTTTTTAGCAGCTATTTTAACTACAATATCCTTTTTACCTCAAGTAATTAAAATATACAAATCAAAAGAAGCAAAATCTATTTCTTTGACCATGTATGTGGTACTTTCATTGGGAATTTTAATGTGGTTAATTTATGGTATTCATTTAAAAAGCATGCCAATGATTATTGCAAACGCGATAACTTTAATTTTGACTATTTACATACTTTTTATGAAGATGAAGCATAAGTAATAGTTTTAGTTAGATATTAGATTTAATCTACTGATATTCTTATTAGAAAAACCTATTTTTGATTAAACTTATATTTTATGACCACCTCAAGACCAAACGGCAGTTTATATACTAATATTCAAGGCAATATTGCGACTATAGAATTTGGTCATCCTGCAAGCAATTCCTTTCCGAGTGAATTGTTAGAGAGACTCACAAAAGAATTTAATTTAATTTCAAAAAATAATACAGTCTCGGTGATCATTCTAAAATCTGAAGGAGAAAAAGCATTTTGTGCAGGTGCTTCTTTTGATGAATTAGTTGCCGTTTCAAATCTGGAGGAAGGAAAACAATTTTTTGCTGGTTTTGCAAATGTAATTAATGCCATGAGAACTTGTGGAAAAATTATAGTAGGGCGTGTTCAAGGAAAAACTGTTGGAGGTGGTGTTGGTTTGGCTGCGGCTTGCGATTATGTGTTGGCCACTCAACAGGCGGCTATAAAATTATCAGAATTTACCATTGGTATTGGGCCTTTTGTTATAGAGCCTGCTGTAAAGCGTAAAATCGGACTAGCCGCTTTATCTGAGTTAACTTTAGAGGCAACCGCATGGAAAAATGGATATTGGGCTAAAGAAAAAGGTTTATACGCAAAAGTTTTTGAAACCATAAAAGAATTAGATGAAGAAGTAGCAATTTTAGCATCAAAATTAGCCTCTTATAATCCGTCGGCTTTAGCAGAAATGAAAAAAGTATTATGGGAAAACACCGGTCATTGGGATCAATTATTATTAGAAAGAGCTAAAATTTCAGGAGAATTGGTTTTATCAGAATTCACAAAAAAAGCATTAGCTAAATTTTCTAAAAAATAATGCAATGAAAATTGTTTCTACAAATATCGGTAAACGGAAAGAAGTTGTTTGGAAAGGAGAAAAAATAGTTACGGGTATTTATAAGTATCCAACAGATAAAACTATTTTTTTAGATCTAGAAGAGGTAAAAGGTGACGAGATTTCTGATAGAAAATATCATGGAGGAATTCAGCAGGCAGTATATGCTTATTCTTTAAAACATTATGATTTTTGGAAACCTTTATACCCAAATTTAGATTGGCAGTTGGGGATGTTTGGAGAAAATATTACTGTTGATGATATCGATGAAACGAATATTCATGTAGGTGATACTTTTAAAGTTGGAGAAACTATTTTAGAAGCAACATTGCAAAGAAGTCCTTGTCATAAATTAGGAATTCGTTTTGAAAACATGAAAATCGTAAAACAATTTTGGAACACAACGATGTGTGGCATTTATTTTAAGGTAATCAAAACGGGTATTGTAAAGGTAGGCGATGAGTTTCATCAAATTAAAAGTTGCGTTGAAAACGCAACAATTGCAGATTTATTAGCCAAGAGGAAAAAAGAAAAAGGAGTGATATGAACAAGTTAAGAAAAAGATATTTTTTACTTATCGCACTGGCAATAGTACCTTTTTATAGACTCTTTCATTTTGATGATTATTGTTTTGGGGATAAAGATTTACTATTAATTGCTGGGCTTACAATTATATTTGTAATTGCATTTATAGTAGTGGTTTTTAATAATTTATACGGAATTTCTTTAAGAAAAGAATTGTTTAATTTTCGGCCCATAATTATTGCAGGAGTTTTTACTCTTAGCTTATTGTTCGGGTTAAAATTCCATGAAAATAGTTTGTTTAAAAATGAAGTTCAGGTGTTTAAAACCCAAAAAAAAGATGGTAAGTTTTATGAAATTAAATTATTTGAAGATACTACGTTCGAATTTAGAACAGTATTTTCAAATTACAATTGTGTAAAAAAAGGGATTTATTTTTATAAGAAAGATTCTCTTTTTTTAAATAGGACACATAAAAGCAAAAACGAAGATTATTTAGACAGTTTGTATATATTGAATAGAACTACCAATT
>JBNMNV010000175.1:0-6575 GCA_051278125.1 Polaribacter sp.
GCAGTTTGTTCATCATTTTTAAAAACTTCTATAATGGGGTGTAACCAGTTTTGGGTAACTTCAATATCAGAGTTTAACAAGCAATAAATATCAGCATCTATATATCTTAGAGCATCATTATATCCTTTTGAATAGCCGCCATTTGTGGTGTTTTCCGTAATTTTAACAGAAGGGAAAAACGCTTTAATGTATTGAATAGAGGTATCTGTAGACGCATTATCCGCAACATAAATAGTAGCTTCTTGCGAACTATACTTTACGATAGACGGCAAAAACTGTTCTAATAATTTTTGTCCGTTCCAATTTAATATAACAATGGCTGTTTTCAAGGTTGCGAAATTACATTTTAAAAATTAATTACATTTTAATTTTATCGAAAGAAACCTGTTAAGATCAATCAAATTTAATTTTTATCCTTACTGTTCAAGTTAAAAATTATTTTTTTCTGATCCTCTCTAGTGCTGAATGTGTTATTGGATTTAAAAATCACCTATACTTAGGAATGTCTTTCAAAAAAACATAGGTTTCTTTTTCAAAGTCCATTTTGCAATAAAAATGCTCTAAACCATTTGTTACAATTAAATAATTAGCTTTTAATTTTAAATTATAACGAGCAATTTGATCAAAAGTATCTTGTCTAATTTTAATGGAGGGTGCTTTACATTCAACAATAATTTCATGGTTTCCATCAGAATTAAAAACTAAAATATCGGTTCTTTTTTTACGATGATTAATTGTTAACTGTTTTTCTAAGGCGATTAAAGAAATTGGATATTTTTTTTCATCAATCAAAAACTGAACAAAATGCTGACGAACCCATTCTTCTGGCGTTAAAACTAAATACTTTTTTCTCAATTTATCAAAAATAAGCGTCTTATTTTCGCTACTTTTGAGTTTGAAATTATAAAAAGG
Source organism: Polaribacter sp. (assembly GCA_051278125.1). GTDB lineage: Bacteria > Bacteroidota > Bacteroidia > Flavobacteriales > Flavobacteriaceae > Polaribacter. The sequence goes on from JBNMNV010000175.1 coordinate 913, forward strand.
TAGATTGAGTTTTTGCATGTGATAAAAGTATAAAAATTACTTTTAGAAAAATGTATATTTATTTAAAGTAATCATTAAAAATAGAAACCCATAAGAGTTTCCTTTTCTATATAAAGGATAAACTATATGCCCATGGATGAAATAAGAAGAATTGTTTCAGATATCAAAAAAGGAAATATAAAACCCATTTATTTTTTAATGGGAGAGGAGCCTTATTATATTGATAAGATTTCTGATTATATTGAAAAAAATGTTTTAGAAGAATCAGAAAAGGGCTTCAACCAACAGGTGATGTATGGCAGAGATACCGAAATTGAAGATATTATATCTGCTGCTAAACGGTATCCAATGATGGCAGAAAGGCAGGTTTTAATTATTAAAGAAGCACAAGATTTAAGTAGGTCGATAGAAAAGTTAGTGGGGTATGCAGAAAATCCGCAGCCAACCACGGTTTTAGTGTTGAACTACAAATACAAGAAATTAGACAAGCGAAAAAAATTGCATAAGGCAATCGCTAAATCTGGTTTGGTGTATGAAAGTAAAAAGTTATATGATAATCAAGTTGGAGATTGGATTCGCCGAGTTTTAAAAGGTAAAGAATATACAATTGAACCAAAAGCTTCTCAAATGTTAGTGGAATTTTTAGGCACAGATTTAAGTAAAATAGCGAATGAATTAGAGAAATTAATGTTGATTCTGCCAAAAGAAAGCATTATTAGTGATAAAGATATTGAGGATAATATCGGTATTTCTAAGGATTTTAATAATTTCGAACTAAAGAAAGCAGTAGGCGAAAAGAATATTTTAAAGGTAAATAGAATTATCAATTACTTTGCAGAAAACCCCAAAAAGAATCCCTTAGTATTGACGATTTCTTTGTTGAACAATTATTTTACCCAGTTGTTATTATTTCATGGATTAAAGGATAAATCTAAAAGTTCAGTGGCTAAAAACTTGGGTGTAAATCCTTATTTTGTTGATGAATACTTTTCGGCAGCAAAAAATTACCCTATGCGAAAAGTAGCACAAGTGATTGCGTTTTTGAGAGAGGCAGATGTAAAAAGCAAAGGGGTTGGAGCAAGCCAGTCTCATAGAGACCTTTTAAAGGAATTACTATTTAAAATATTACATTAAAAAATACCTCACTTTATTTAAAAACCTTAAAAATGGAATAGTTTACTGACTAAAAAAGTAAACGAAGAAGAATTGGTGAAGTTGCATTTTTGAAAGTTCTCAATATCCTGTAATAAATTGAATACTAATAAATATCAATGAAATAGATATTTATTAGTATTCATATCATTAACTTTTTTATTTGATTTTTAAAGCTCCAATACCATTGTTCCAAAGTAAGCGATTATAAGCCGGAATGTCGATATTGATAAGTTCTTCGGATCTGTTTTTTAATACTGTCCATTGTTTATTAAGCTCGTTTAGCCTGTCTTTGGAAGCCTGATTTACTTTTGGCAAATCACTGTCATTTTGGTTCATAAGAAAGATGTATTCAGCAGTGAATTTATTGGGAAAATTTTCTACATCATCATAAGCTTTTGATTTACGCTGCACCATATCTTCATCCCAATTTTTTAATTTTTGGAGGATTACTTTTCCTTTAGATTGCACTTCACTGTATTTTTTGTCTTCGGGTAAATCCTTCAGTATGAATGCAATCTGATTTTTAACTTTCTTTAAGTTGTTAACTATCAGGTGCATGTCTGTTAGATTTGCTTCGGTTTTAGTTTTAAAGTCATGCGTTTCTTGATACTCTTGGGCAGTTACATCGTACAATGGGTTTTGCAATATTTTAAAGGATACTTCAGCGGTTTGTTCTTCTTGTTTTAGGACCGCGGTATATTTGTTTGGCATGGCTTTATGACCTCTAAAAGATCCTTCAATATAAGCGGTTGGTGCACCAGGTAAACTGTTATATCTCATGTCCCAGACAAAACGATTAAGTCCTACTTTATTAGATAATATAGGCTCAGGAGAAGGGCCGCCAGGATATTCTACATATTTAACATTGGCTTTAGAGCTAATGGTTCTCACCAAATTCCCGTCTTTATCTTTAATCTCTAAAGTTAATTCTGCATCCTTAAGAACAGTTGGTAAATTATAATAGAAAACAACACCATTCGCAGGGTTCACTCCTTCAGAATCATCTGTACCATCAAAGTTTATGGAGTTACCATTTAATTGACTAGACCAATTTCCGATGACAGCATTTGCTGGTTGAAGCAATGAAAAAGAGTTATCAGTGCCTTCAAACTGTCGTAATAATTCCAAATCATCTAAAATCCAAAATGATCTTCCCATGGTAGCAACATTCAGATTGTCATGGCTTACTTTTAAATCGGTAATCGGGGTTGTAGGCAAGTTTAATTGAAACGACTGCCATCTTTTTCCACCATTCCATGAAATATACATTCCTAATTCTGTGCCGGCAAAAAGCAAATCTTTTCGCTCAGTATCTTCTCGAATTGCTCTTGTGTAAGCTCCCATTGGAATACCAGCACTAATATTTTTCCATGATTTACCATAGTTGGTCGTTTTATAAAGTGCAGGGGTATAGTCATTAAATTTGTATCGTGTTGTTGCGATATAGGCTGTTGCTTTGTTGTGTGGAGACACTTCAATAGAATTAATCAAAGTTTCGGGTAGATTTTTTGGTGTTACATTAGTCCAAGTTTTTCCACCATCTTTGGTTAATTGCAAAACGCCATCATCTGTCGCAGCCCAGAAAACTCCTTTCTCAAATGGAGACTCTACAACATACGATAATGTGCCATAATTTTCGGCGCCCACTGCTTCGTTTGTATAAGGTCCGCCACCTTTTCCTTGTTTTTCCTTTTCATTGTTGGATAAATCTGGTGAAACTTCCGCCCAATTAGTTCCCTTATCGCTAGTTTTCAATAACATTTGAGCTCCATGATAATAGGTGTCTGGTTCGTGTTGAGACCAAATAATAGGAGCATTCCAATTGTATCTGTATTTCATGTCTTTTGAATCTCTGCCTAAATATTGAATAGGAGCAGCCATAATTTGGGTGCTAGCTTTTGCTTTTGTATCCAGTATTTCAATGGTTCCTAAATAACTTCCACCCATTACATATCTCGGATTGTCAGGATTAAAAGCTAAAAAAGCACTTTCCCCTCCTGCTGAGGCAGACCAATTCTTTTCACTAATTCCGCCGCTACCTAAAGATAAACTACTAATTTTTACAGAAGAATTGTCTTGTTGACCACCATAGATGTTATAAGGAAACATATTATCCGTATTTATTCTATAAAATTGTGCTGTTGGCATCCTGTTTTGAGGAGACCAAGATTTGGCATAATTATAAGAAACTGCGGCACCACCATCATTGGCAATCACCATATTTTTGCTGTTGTTTGGGTTGATCCATAGATCATGGTAATCACCATGTGTACCCGATATTCTTGACCAATTTTTACCGCCATTAATAGATCGTTGCGCACTTGCGTTTAAAACATAAATAATTTCTTCATTATTAGGGTCAATGAATAATTCAATATAATACCAAGCTCTTTGAACAAGGCTATGATCTGAAGAGATTTTAGACCAGTTTTTTCCACCATTATCAGAAACAAATAAACCTCCTAATTCTTTATCAGAATCACTTTCAACCAAAGTATAAACTTTTTCAGAATTTGAGCGACTCACAGCAATTGCCATTTTGCCTTTTTCTTTAGGCAAGCCTTCATGAATTGTATTCCAAGTTTCTCCTCCATCTGTAGTTTTGTAAAGACCACTTCCAACGCCTCCACTAATTACTTTCCATGGCTTGCGCTGATGTTGCCACATGGCTGCATACATCACTAAGGGATTGTTAAAGTCCATTGATAATTCTGAAGCACCTGTCAACTCATTAACAAAAAGTACATTTGTCCAAGTATCACCACCATCAGTGGATTTAAAAATACCTCTTTCTTTGTTAGGACCATATAATGCTCCCTGTGCTGCCACAAAAAGAATGTCTGGATTTTTAGGATGTATTACTATTCTAGAAATATGTTGCGTAGCTTCTAGACCTATATGTTTCCATGTTTTACCGGCATCTGTAGATTTATAGACACCATCTCCATAAGAAGTCATTACGGCTCTAGGTGCATGTTCACCCATTCCGACGTATACAATGTTTGGGTCGCTTTCAGAAACTGCAATGGCTCCAACAGAACTTGTTTTAAAAAATCCGTCTGAAATATTATTCCAAAGCTGGCCACCATCTTCTGTTTTCCAAAGTCCACCACCTGTATTTCCCATGTAATACGTTAAAGGATCTCCTACGACACCAGAAGCTGCAACGGATCTACCGCCTCTAAAAGGGCCAATATTTCTGTACTTTACAGATTGAAAAATTGAATCTATGGATTGAGCGAAAGTTGCTGTACCCATAAAGAATATTAGTAAATAGAATGTGATTTTTTTCATAATATTCATGTTAGATGTAGTAAATTTTGGTTTAAATAAAATCAAATTAAAGTTGAACAAAAATCATCTAGACTTTATTAAAGCCGAACTATATTTGTGTAAATTTTGCGGAAACCTAAAATTGTTTTCATATTTTATGTTGATAAATAGCTAATATACAGGGAAATAAATTCAAAAAAAACAAATTATAACTCCAATAATTTTTTAGCCGCCTTAAAAGGAGTGGTTTTTCCGTTTTCTAAATTTTGTATTTCTTCCTGTAATGCTAGTTTTATAATCGGGTTTTGATAAAAATTATCTTTTAATTGTTGATTGATCGTAGATAACAACCAGTATTTATTTTGTTCATTTCTTTTTTTATCAAAATAAGAACTCTCTTTTGTTAAAGAAATATAACGAGTAATCATAGTTTCAATTTTATCAATACCCATATTTTTTAAAGCACTTGCTGTTAGTACTTTTGGTTGCCATTTACTTTCTTTTAAAGGATATAAATGCAAAGCTCTATTAAATTCTACTTTGGCAATTTTAGCATTTTTTTCATTTTCTCCATCTGCTTTGTTAATGACGATCGCATCTGCCATTTCTATAATTCCGCGTTTAATTCCTTGCAATTCATCACCGGCGCCTGCCAATTTTAATAACAAAAAGAAATCAACCATAGAATGCACTACAGTTTCAGATTGCCCAACGCCAACGGTTTCAATAATAACGGTGTCAAAACCAGCAGCTTCGCATAAAATAATACTTTCGCGTGTTTTTTGAGCAACCCCACCTAAAGAAGTACCGGAAGGGGAAGGCCTGATAAATGCGTTTTTATCAGTAACTAATTCCTCCATCCTTGTTTTATCACCTAAAATAGAGCCTTTGTTCACAGAACTACTTGGGTCTACTGCCAAAACAGCTACTTTTTTCCCTTGGGAAGTTAAATGTTTACCGAAAGCTTCAATAAATGTACTTTTTCCGACACCCGGAACTCCAGTAATTCCGATTCTTACAGAATTATTTGCATGCGGCAAACAGCGTTCTAAAATTTCATTTGCTTTTTTTTGATGATTACTATTGGTACTTTCTACCAAGGTAATGGCTTTGCTTAAAAAAGTAATATTTCCGTCTAAAATTTTAGAAACAAATTCATCCACAGTATTTTGTTTTGCCCTACTGCGTTTTATTTTTTCTGCACTAAAAAAACTGGTTGTTTCCGGCTTAGAAAC
>JBNMNV010000176.1:0-6546 GCA_051278125.1 Polaribacter sp.
CTTATTTAAACCGTATTATGTTTAAATAGTTTATGGGTTATAGGTCTTTTATTACACATTTTTATTGATAAATTTTCTAAGCTATGGTCACTGTCTAATTAGGTATTATAAAAATGTAGCATTGTTTAATGGTTACCATTCGTAATTTCAAATGATAATAGCATAACTCTTACCCATAAAAAAACCGAGCAAATGTTCGGTTTTGGATATTTTAGTTAAAAAAGTTCTTATTTTTTCTTCGCCAATAAATCTCTAATTTCTGCCAATAAATGTTCTTGACTTGGTCCTTTCGGTGCAGGTGGAGGTGCAGGTGCCTCTTTCTTTTTGGTAGCGTTTACACCTTTAACAATCATAAACATTACAAAAGCTACGATAATAAAATCGATAACGTTCGTTAAGAAATCACCATATAAAACGGCTACTTCACCGATAACTTTTCCAGTATCGTCAGCAACACCTTCTTTAACAATCCATTTTAATTTTTTTAAATCTGCACTAAATAATAAGCCTATTAAAGGAGAAACAATTCCGCCAGTAAAAGAAGTTACCACTTGCTTAAAAGCAGCTCCCATAACAAAACCTAATGCAATATCAATTAGGTTTCCCTTCATTGAAAAGTCTTTAAATTCTTTAAGCATTCCCATTTTTATTTAATTTTAATTTGTTAGACTGCTAAAATAATAAAAATATTTTTATGTCTTTAACACTTTTTTAACACGTGGAGAAATACCTGTTAAAGTTTCGTATACAATTGTTTCGGAAACTTTGGTGATATGCTGTATCATTTCTTGGCTATTAAAAACAATTACTTCATCACCTTCATTACAATCTATTTTAGTGACATCTACCATAATCATATCCATACAAACATTACCAATAATTTTCGCTTTTTGGTTGTTGATGAGCACATAGCCATTTTTATTACCTAATTTTCTCGAGATGCCATCTGCATGACCAACAGGAATTGTGGCAGATTTACTTGCTTTTTTTGCAACAAAAGCTCTGTTATAACCCACTGTTTCTCCGGGTTTAATATAATGGATTTGAGAAATAATTGATTTTAAATTGTGCGTATTTTTAAGTTGAGCAGTTTCCTTTTCTTCATTTCCAAAACCATACATTCCAATGCCAATTCTAACCATATCAAACTGTGCTTGAGCATAATTTACAACACCTGATGTATTTAAAATATGCAACATAGGTTCATAGCCTAAATGTTTATAAAATTGTTGAGCAACATACGCAAAATTATTTAGTTGATTTATAGTGAATTCTTGCTCTTCTAAATCTTCACTTGCAGCTAAATGAGAAAAAACAGACTGTACTTTAATATGATTTGTTTCTTTTAATTCTGAAATTATTTTAGGAATATCTGTATGCCAAAAACCTAATCGATTTAAACCTGTATTGAATTTTAAATGAATAGGATAATTCATTAATGGAGCTTCATCTGCTAACTTTAAAAAAGCATAGAAAATTTGAAAATTGTACAGATTTGGTTCTAATCTATAAGCTACAATGTCTTGTAAATTCTGAATATGAGGATGTAAAACTAAAATAGGTGTTTTAATCCCAGCTTCACGTAAAGCAATGCCTTCGTGTGTATAGGCAACCGCAAAATAATCTACCTTATCTTGTAAAAAAGAAGCAACTTGAACACCATCAGAACCATACCCAAAAGCTTTTACTACTGCTAAAATTTTGGTTTCAGGATTTAGCTTTTGTTTAAAATAATTTAAATTATGCTCTAAAGCATTTCCATCAATTTCTAAAACAGTTACGTGGTTATTCATTTTATGCTGAACATGATTCAGTATCTTTTAGTTTGTGTATTCGAGTTTATTTAATTTGTTTCAGTATCCGCTGAACTTGTTTTAGAATCTACTATTTTAGATTCAGTATTCTTTTTCGCCAAAGCAATTTCTTCCTGCTTTTTTTTATTCGCTTTAAAGTAAGCAGCTCTGCTTAAGGGTTCGTATTCTTGGGTTTCACCTAGCATCACCAACTTGTCATTTTGAGCTTTTCTAAAGCTATAATGTGCTAAATTTCCTGTATGTGTGCAAACAGCATGTACTTTTGTTACATATTCTGCGGTTGCCATTAGTGCAGGCATTGGGCCAAAAGGATTTCCTTTAAAATCCATATCTAATCCAGCTACAATGACACGAACGCCTCTATTTGCCAAATCGTTGCAAACCGCCACAATTTCATCGTCAAAAAATTGCGCTTCATCAATACCAACAACGTCTACATTACTTGCCAGTAGTCTAATATTGGAAGAAACAGGTACGGGAGTTGAACGAATTCTAGAATCGTTATGAGACACTACTTCCTCATCATCATAACGTGTATCTACAGCCGGTTTAAAAATCTCTACGGTTTGTTTTGCAAATTGTGCACGTTTTAAACGTCTGATTAATTCTTCCGTTTTTCCAGAAAACATAGAACCACAAATTACTTCTATCCAACCAAATTGTTCTGAATGATTTACTGTGTTTTCAAGAAACATTTTGTAATTTTAAGCATTATAATTTTTGTAATTTTGTTTTACGTTTATTGTGAACAAATTTATACATATTTAGGCTTAAAAAATAATTTATTCTGAACTTGATTCAGAACACGAACAAACAAGTTATGTACAAGAAAATAGAAGGCGATTTAATAAGTTTAGCACACAGTATTTTACAGATGAAAAACAAAGAAAATGTGTTTTTGTTAAAAGAAAAATCGAAAGAAATTTATGAAAAACTTTCTGTTTTAGCATTTGTAGAAGAATATGTCAATTCAACGCCTAATTTAAAAGAAACAAAATCAGAATTATTAGAAATAGTTGAAGATGCTTACCTTAAAAAAGAGGAGCATCTTGCAAAAAAAGAAAATATTGAGGAAGAAAATATAGCAGAAGAAAAAGTAGTTTCTACGGCAATTGATGCACCAAAAATAGTTGAAAAAGAAATTGAGATTTTGCCAGCTATAGAAGAAGAAAATTCTAAAGGGGAAGAAGTTATAGAGCAGCCATTTGAAGAGTTAGAAGAAATCATGTTTTCTAAAAAAGAGATTCCTAAGGATACGGAGGCCAAAACAAATTTCTTCGAAGTAAATGACGTAGTTAAAGTTGAAGAACGTAAAACAATGTCTTTAGAAGAAGAATTACAAGATACATTTTCTGTGGATTTAATGGCAGATTTATTTGAAAAAGCAAAACCTAAATCGTTAAATGATAAATTGTCTGGTCATATTCAAATAGGTTTAAATGACAGAATTGTTTTCGTGAAAAATCTATTTGAGGGCAGTCAGGAAGATTTTAACAGGGTAATTTCTCAATTAAATACTATAAAATCAGATCAAGAGGCAAAAGACTTTATTCATAAAATGGTGAAACCAGATTACAATTGGTCTAATCATGAGGAATTAGAAATTCGTTTTCTAGAAATTATTGAACGTAAATTCACTTAAAAGGTTTCGAATTTTTGAGTTTAACGGATAAAATTAAAAATTCAACTTTAAAAATCTAAATTTTAACTATTGAAACCAGTTTTAATCCACACACATTTTCACAAACGCAAAACTGGAGTTACTAGAAGTGTGGAAAATGTGCTTCCTTTTTTTGTTGATAATTTTGAAACTTACGTCTATGGTTCTAATATTGACGGGCCACAAATTAACAGCTCAAAACTAAAAACCATTTTATTTTCTAATCAAAAAACGGTCGTGCACTGTCATAGAAATAATGAAATTATGAGAATGTTGTGGTTTCGTTTTTTAGGTGCAAAATTTACTTTAATAGCAACAAGGCACGCAGAAACTGTTCCTTCCAGCTTAACTACATTTCTTTTAAAGAAAGCTGACAAGGTAATTACACTCATTAAAAGTATGAGCAATAATTTAGAGATTGAAAATACCATTGTGGGTCACGGAGTAAAAGTAGATGAATTTTTACCAAAAAATAATGGTATTCTAAAGGACATTCAGCAAAAAAATATCATTCTAAATGCAGGCAGAGTAAGGAAGGCTAAGGGCCAACTTGTCTTGCTAGAAGCAGCAAAAGTTTTAAAAGAACATAAAAATTGGGCGTTAGTGATTATAGGAAAAGTAGATAAACCACTTTTTTTAGAAGAATTAAAATTGATTGCAAAAAGGCACCAAATAGAAAATCAAGTCTATTTTATGAATGAAACGAGAGATATTATTTCATACTATCAGGCAGCAAAAATTGTAGTGGCTCCAAGTTTTTCTGAAGGATTTTCTCTCGTAACCGCAGAAGCAATGTCTTGTGAATGTTCGGTAATTGCTACTAAAAATGTGGGTGTGCATTCTGAATTAATTTCTGATACAAAAAATGGTTATTTATTTGAATCCGGAAATATTGCTGAATTAGAGGCTCTTTTGTCAAAACAATTAAAAGGTGAAATTCCGTTTTTAGGAAAACAAGCCAGAAAAGAAATAATTAAAAACTGGAGCGCAAGGAAAGAAGCGGAAGGTTTAATGAATGTTTACAAAAGATAACTATATTTATATTTGATAATCATCTTCCTAAAAATTTTCAAAATTAGTCTTCATAGAATTTTTTCAAAAAGTATATATCCATCAAAAAGATACTTCCTAAAAAATAGACAATTGTAACAAACCCTTTTCTTGGTCGTCTTAAATTAAAACATACAATCATGAAACAATTAGCAACCATTTTATTTGTACTTTTTATGACTACTATTTCAGCGCAAAAAGTAGCTTTCGAAAATTTTTATGCAATCAATAAAGAAAAATCAACTTTTTCAATCAATTTGTCGGCCTCTTTAGCCGGTTCGTTTTTAGATGATGAAGAGGATAGCGATTTAATGAACATCATTAAAAAATCGAGTGATTTTAAGTTGATGATTTTTGATAATGAAGATGGTGTAATTGCAAGTGATTTTAAAAAATTCAGAAGAAATAATCAATTAAAAACTTTAGCGAGAGTAAAGGATAAAGGCAGTAGAGCTGAATTGTTTTTTGTAGAAAAGAATAACTTTATTAGAGAAATTATTATCCGAGCAAACAGCGAGAATGATAACTTTGTGCTGTTTGGCTTAGAAACCAAAATTACCAAAGATGAATTAGCAGCAATGATTTCTTCTTCAGATATAAAGATTTCAACGGACTAAAAATAAAAAAGAGAAGATTTTAACCAATCTTCTCTTTTAATTCTTGCACAACTTTTTTGCTATTACCAATAAATATTTCACCTTCGACAACAAAAACCGGACGTTTTAAAAAAGTATATTCCTCCAAAAGATAATTTTTAAAATCCGTTTCAGATAAGTTTTTATCCTTTAAACCCAGAGATTTGTACAATCTTGCACGTTTATTAAATAAGCCTTCATAACTTTTAGAAAGTGCATACATGTCATCTAATTGAGATGCTGTAACAGGGGTTTCTTTGATGTTTTGAAGCTCAAAACCAGTTGTATTTACTTCCTTTAAAATTCTTTTGCACGTATCACAAGTTTGTAAAAAATAGACTTTCTTCATTTTTATGGATTATATTTACAGTATCAAAATTACAGATAAAAAATGAACATACAATTTGATATTTTAAGAAAATCGAGAGCACTGCTGTTAAAAGAATTAGAGGGATTAACATTAGAACAGTTGCACAAAATCCCAGATGGATTCAAAAATAATATTGCTTGGAATGTAGCGCATTTAGTCGTTACACAGCAATTGTTGCACTATAAATTAGCGGGTTTAGATTGCTTATGTCCAGACGATTTAATCGAAGCACATAAAAAAGGAACTGCACCTACAAAAGTTTTTACAGAAGAAGAATTTGAGGAACTTAAAGACTTATTAATTGGTTTGCCAGATACCTTAGAAGAAGATTTTAATGCAGGGATTTTCGAGAATTATAATGAATATGCAACTAGCACGGGGATTGTTTTAAATTCTATGGAAATTGCCATTCCGTTTAATAATTTTCACGAAGGCATTCATTACGGAATTATAAGATCTATTAAAAAGTTTTTGTAGTAGTTTAATACCAATTCTGCATTGAAATGACCGCAATAAAACGCCCTTTTTTCCTTTCTATTTCAACATAAAAAGAAACCGTAATCGAATGCTATGCTTTATTTTTCTATTTTCTATAAAGAAAAAAATCATCATTTTATTTTACAGTAATTTCAAAACAGAGTTGGTATTAGGAGCTATTTCCAGCTTTCCGTTTTATCTTTTTATGCTGAATTCATTTCAGCATAAAAAGGATGCCACTTCAATCTGGGCTAAAATAACTTACTGATTTATAGAAAACGAAAAGCGATAAGAAAATATAAGTAATGAAGTTCAATACCAAAACAATTCACGGAGGTCAAAAACCAGAGGAAACTACAGGAGCCGTCATGCCTCCTGTTTTTTTAACATCTACGTTTGCACAATCTAGTCCTGGAAAACATAAAGGGTATGGCTATGCAAGAGGAGCTAACCCAACAAGAACTGCCCTAGAAAACAATTTGGCATCCATAGAAAACGGTACACATGGTTTTGCATTTTCATCCGGAATGGCGGCCATAG
>JBNMNV010000177.1:0-6534 GCA_051278125.1 Polaribacter sp.
GCTGATAAAAATATTTACAATTATATATACTACTAAATGAATGTAAAAACCTTTTATCTTTTCTACTCTTTTCTTCGCTAATAAGTATTTATGTTCTTCTTTAAAACTACTTTTTGAATTATCTATTCTTTCCATTTTCTTTCATTATTTGTTTAATTTTTTGCTCTTCCCAATCATTTCCTAATCCTAATTTAGAAAACCCAAATACTTTCAACCAATGAATAACTACCGAAAATAACATTCCAAATGCTGCCAACCAGAAAAAGTGGAAATTCGGCACAAACATTAAGTTAACCGTTACAACTATTGGCAATGCAAATATCATTACTACCAAATGCGTGTAAAAATCTTTTATTTCTTTTACCTTCTTTTTAGCTTTAATATACTCTTGTTCTTCTATATAACTATTTTCCATTTTAGTTGTATTTGTTATTGTTATTCTGCTTCATTAATTGTTTAATTTTTCTTTCTTCCCAATCACTACTCATTAAGGATTTAAAACCAAAAACACCCAACCAGTGAAAAATCATACCAATACCCCAAAAAAACCAAGTAGAATATACGCCGAAGTTAGAAAATGCTTGTTCAAAAGTATACCCACTTTTCATTAGGCCAAATACAATTAATCCACTTAAAAAAATATTGACTATAGTATAAACGGCAAAATGAATGTAAAAAGCTTTAATTGCTTTGACTCTCTTTTTTGCTCTTAAATAATTTTGCTCTTCTCTAAAAGTTTGATCCATGATTTCGTCTTATTTATTTTGTTCCTCCAAAATTTGTTTAATTTTATTTTCCTCCCATTTTCGCCCAAATCCTAATAAATTAAATCCAAAAACCCGCAGCCAATGAAAAAAAAGTCCGACTCCCCAACCAAACCCAGAAAACCAAAACCAATGAAAATGTGGCTCAAATTTTAAGTTGATAAAAATCAAGGTAGGAATTACCAAACAATAAATGGCTAAGTGCGTATAAAATCCTTTGATATCCTTTACTCTTTTTTGAGCATTTTCATAACGTTGCTCTTTGTTGTTTTCTAGTTCCATTTTACTTCTAAGTATTTTATTCTTTAATAAATTCTTTAATCTTTCTTTCTTCCCATCTCTTATTAAGAATCTGACTCAGCCAAAAAGTAGTGATCATCTGAAAAACAATAACTAATCCCAAAAAAAACCAAATAATATAATTCTATCGATTCCCTAAAGCTTCTATAAAAGTATCACCATTATTTATATTTCCTACTATAAAAATCGTCGTTAAAACGATATTGACAAGGATGTAAGCTGCCAAATGCATGTAAAAATCTTTTATTTCTTTTACCTTCTTTTTAGCTTTAATATACTCTTGTTCTTCTATATAACTATTTTCCATTTTAGTTGTATTTGTTATTGTTATTCTGCTTCATCATTTCTTTAATTTTTCTGTCTTCCCAGTTTTTTCCCAAGAAGATATTGTAATTATTTACTTCTAAAAAGTGAAAAGTTAACCCTAATCCCCAACCAAATAATGGAAACCAAAACCATTGGAAACCTGGCGAAAACCTTAAATTTATAAAGATTAAAAATGGAATTACTAAACAATATGTAGCTAAATTCTGATAAAATTCCTTCAGTTTTTCTACTTTTTCTACTGCTTTTACATATTTGCTATTTTCTAAATTGTCTGAGTACATAGTATTATTCATTTTATATAAGAGCGGTAAACTCACCTTAAAAGTTTTGTTATTATTTTCTATTTTCACTCCTTTTTGAGTGATTAAACCGTAGCGATCTACTATATTTTGTAGACCTACTTTGGTACTTTTCCCAATCGCCTCTTTTGGGTTGATATTATTTTCGATAATTAAATATCGATCTTCTTGATATATATTAATTCTTAGAGGTTTAGAAGGTGAAACCACATTATGCTTTACAGCGTTCTCTAACAATAACTGTAAGGAAAGCGGTACTATTTTTAGTTCAGTATCACTGATAACATCCGGAATATGAAACTGCACAGCTTCTTCAAAACGCATTCCCAGGAGCTGCATATATATATTTGCGAATTTTAATTCTTCAGAAACAGGCACTAAATCTTTATTTCGCTGCTCTAAAACATATCTATAAACTTTAGACAATCTGGTCGTAAATTTTTCTGCTTGCGCAGGATTTTCGCCAATTAAGCTCGTTAACACATTTAAGCTATTGAATAAAAAATGTGGATCTAATTGATTTTTTAAAGACTCAAATTTTGCAGTTTCTGTCTTCGCAACAATTTCTTGTTTTGTGCTTTCTTGTTTTACAGAATTTTTCCACTGAATCATAAATCCTCTAGCATGCAAAAATGCAGAGACTCCAAAAGAAAGAATTACATAAAAAATATGCTGCCAAAGACTATTTCCTTGAAAAAATCGATCAGGATTGTTACCCGAAATCAGAATAAAATTAACATAATTAATGGCTAAAACTGCAGGGATCGTATATATTATTGTAGCAATAATACCCGCCCAAATTCTGGTATTTGTATGATCAATCCAATTCCATTTTTTACTCAAATAATCATTAATAGCACCTTGCGCAAAACCCAATCCAAAAGAATACATTCCAGAAATTAAAAAAGTGTATCCCATTGCCTTTGCAGAAAAATTTTGATTGATAAGCGTAAAAAATACTGCAAAAATTAGCGTTATTTTAAAGCTAAGAATCAATCCATCTTTGTAACTTTTCTTGTTAGTATTGTTATCATCGATCATAATAAATCTTGTATATTTCTAAAATTTGATTTCTAAAGATACATCTTTATTGGTAACTGAAAACTTTGCGTCTTGAAAATTAGGAGGCCCGAAAGACATTATATTGTTCGATGCGCCATAATCTTCTAAAGGCATTCCGTTGGCAGCAAAATCCATTTTATCATTGCTGTTTTTATCATGATAACAGATAATTGCATATACACCAGACTTCACATTTTTAAAAATAACGATACTTTTACCATCCACAACTTCTACCTTATCCCCTAGAACAGGTGTTCCCATAAAATTTTCTTTGTTATATAATGCAAAACCAATTTTACCTTCATTTGAAGTTACATTGACAACCGTTGCGGTTATGGTTACATTTTCTTGAGCTGTTATTATGTTTGAAATAAATAACGTTGTTGTGACTAAAAGAGTTGTGATAATTTTCATGATTTTAGATTTTAATGATTCATATTTAATTCTGGCACAAATATGCAATCGAAATGGAGTTTTAGAAATTAAAGAATACCGAATTGTACTTTTTAAAGGATGAGTCGTATTTTTATTTGAAATGCTGCTTTAAATTGAGATAAATAGTACTTAAAAATAGAAAAACTAGAAGTCTAACTATTCATATATCATAAAATTAAAAGCTATTTATTATTGATTTATAAGCAAAAACTAGTAATATATTATTTTTTAATAAAAATGAGTAAAAAGTATTCTTGCTTCATCAATAAAAAACAAAAAACAATTACATTTACAACGATGATTACTTCGAGAATAAATAAAATATGTCCTACAAAAGGTCCCAGCTTGCGCTTGCGCAGTCGCCGTCGCTAAAATTCTTATTAGCAACAAATCGACCTATTATAGCAACTAACCTTTATTTTTTTATTGTGAATATTTCTAGCAAAACTTACTTTCAATTATTAGTTATTTTAAAAAATAGCAATAAAAGCGTTCGCCGTTTGTTTTTAATTCGCCCTTTGGGTGTTTAAAAGTTACGGAATTTAGGTGAGTCCAATTCTACAATCAAACAAAACCAAACAATAATTTTATAACTAAAAAAATACAATTTAAATGGAAATTGTAATCGCTAATACATCACATATAAAATACGCAGAGATTATTTGCGATACGATTGCAGATGCTGCTCAAGTTAGAGGAACAGGAATCGCAAAACGACAACCTACTTATATTGCTACAAAAATGGAAAATGGCAATGCCGTTATCGCTTTAGAGAATGGTAAATTTGCGGGCTTCTGTTACATAGAACAATGGGGACATGGAAAATTTGTTGCCAATTCAGGGTTGATTGTGCATCCAGATTTTAGGAATCTTGGGCTTGCCAAACAAATTAAAGAGGTTATCTTTAAGCATTCTAGAACAAAGTTTCCTGATGCAAAGATATTTAGTATTACAACAGGATTAGCAGTAATGAAACTAAATAGCAATTTAGGATACAAACCTGTTACTTTCTCTGAACTAACAACTGACTCAACCTTTTGGGATGGTTGTAAAACTTGCAGAAATTATGACATTTTAACCAGAACAGAGCGTAAAATGTGTATGTGCACAGGCATGTTATTTGATCCTAAAAATCAAAACAAAAAAGAATCTGTAGAAGTTAAAGAAAACGTATTTAAGAGATTAAAAAAAATGAAACAAAACTTGTTTCTAAAAAAAGATAAAAAATGAAAAAATTAGTAATTGCGTATAGCGGTGGTCTAGATACTTCTTATTGTGCGGTAAGTTTATCCAAAAAATATGATGTTCATGCAGTAAGTATAAATACTGGAGGGTTTACAACAGATGAAATCAAAAAAATTGAAAGTAATGCTTATAAAATGGGCGTTTCCACTTACAAAAACATTGATGCCGTAGCTACTTTTTACAAAAAGGTTGTAAAATATTTAATCTTTGGTAATGTTTTAAAAAATAATACCTACCCGCTTTCTGTAAGTGCAGAAAGAATTATACAAGCCATAGAAATTGTAGAATACGCAAAAAGTATTGGTGCGGAATATATTGCCCATGGAAGCACGGGGGCAGGAAATGATCAGGTTCGTTTTGATATGATTTTTCAAACCTTGGCGCCTAATATTAAAATTATTACACCCATTAGAGATCAAAAATTAACAAGGCAAGAAGAAATTGATTATTTAAAATCTGAAGGAATTCATATGCCTTGGGAAAAAGCACAATATTCAGTAAATAAAGGTTTGTGGGGAACGAGTGTTGGTGGTTCTGAAACTTTAACGTCTACCATGCCCTTACCCGAAAGTGCCTATCCGTCTCAACTAGAAAAAGATGGAATTCAAAAACTAATTTTAACCTTTAATAAAGGGGAACTAGTGGCTGTAAATGGAAAAATAGATTCATCAGAAAAATGTATCGAACTGTTAAACAATATTGCTTCTAAATACGGAATTGGAAGAGATATTCATGTTGGCGATACCATTATAGGAATTAAGGGACGGGTTGGTTTTGAAGCTGCTGCGGCCTTAATTACCATAAAAGCACACCATTTATTAGAAAAACATACACTTACAAAATGGCAAATGCAACACAAAGAGTATTTATCTAGTTTTTATGGAATGCATTTGCATGAAGGGCAATATTTAGATCCTGTAATGCGAGATATGGAAGCTTTTTTACAGAGTAGCCAACAAAAAGTTACTGGGAGTGTTTTTATCACTTTAAGACCCTATACTTTTGCTTTGGATGGAGTTTCGTCTCAACATGATTTAATGAGTGCAAAGTTTGGAAGTTATGGCGAAGAAAATAAAGGATGGACGGCAGAGGAAGCAAAAGGTTTTATCAAAATTCTAGGAAATCAGAATAAAATTTATCAACAGGTAAATCATAAAGAATAATGTTAGAAGTAGGTATTATTGGTGGTGCGGGATATACAGCTGGAGAATTAATACGGCTATTATTAAATCACCCAAAAACCCATATTAATTTTGTATACAGCACCTCTAATGGTGGTCATAAATTATATAAAGTACATCAAGATTTATTAGGGAGTACTGAAATGAATTTTACCAATACAATTAGCACGAATATTGATGTTTTATTTTTATGCTTAGGTCATGGAAATTCGACTGCTTTTTTGCAAAAAAACACCTTTTCTGAAAACACAAAAATCATTGATTTAAGTAATGATTTTAGATTAACTGCTGATAAAAATTTTGACGGAAAAGAATTTATTTATGGGTTACCTGAACTGCAAAAAGAAGCAATAAAAGAAGCTAAATACATTGCAAACCCGGGCTGCTTTGCAACCGCTTTGCAGCTGGCAATTTTACCTTTAGCGGCTCATAATTTATTACAAAATGATGTTCATATAAATGCAGTTACTGGCGCAACCGGTGCAGGAACTTCATTATCTGCAACAACACATTTTACGTATAGAGATAATAATTTTTCGCATTATAAAGCATTTTCGCATCAGCATTTAAAAGAAATAAATCAAACCGTAAAACAGTTACAAGCTGATTTTAATTCAGATATTAATTTTGTGCCTAATCGAGGTAATTTCTCAAGAGGGATTTTTGCAACCACTTACACAGAATTTAAAGGAAGTATTAAAGAAGCTATAAAAATGTATCAAGAATATTATAAAGATGCCAAGTTTACTTTTGTCTCAGATAACGATATTCATTTAAAACAAGTGGTAAACACGAATAAATGTTTTATTCATTTGGTAAAACACAACAATAAATTATTAATCACAAGCATCATCGATAATCTTTTAAAGGGAGCTTCTGGTCAGGCGATTCAGAATATGAATTTAATGCACGGATTGGAAG
>JBNMNV010000178.1:0-6499 GCA_051278125.1 Polaribacter sp.
GTATTGTATTCGTTAAAACGATTTCGAATTTTAACTTCATCAGTATCATCAGATCTACCGCTTGTTTTTCCGCGTTCTAATAACCGTTCAACTAATAAATTTTCCGGCACTTCTAAAGCAATCATTCCGTTAATTTGCTCTCCTTTTTCCGCTAAAAATGCATCTAATGAAGTTGCTTGAGATTCTGTTCTCGGAAAACCATCAAAAATAAATCCATTGGCATCTGCATTTTTATCTACTTCTGCTTTTAGCATATTAATGGTTACTTCATCTGGAACTAAATCTCCTTCATCCATATATTTTTTGGCAAGCAAACCGAGTGCTGTTTCGTTTTTAATGTTGAAACGAAATACGTCTCCTGTAGAAATATGTACCAAATTATACATCTCTTTTAAGAAGTTTGCTTGTGTTCCTTTTCCGGCTCCAGGAGGGCCAAATAATACAATATTTTTCATTTTTGGTATGGGTGTTAGTTGATATATTTCTGGGTAATTTCTTCCTAAACCATCGTAATCTAGACCGTAACCAACAATAAATTTATCTTCAATATTTTTTCCGATATAATCAATTGGGAGTTCTTTTTTAAAAACATCGGGTTTAAAAAATAAAGTAGCAACTTTTAATTGCTTTACGTTTTTATGTCTAAAAATATTATAAATTTCTTGGAGAGTTCCGCCTGTATCTATAATGTCTTCTAAAATAATAACAGTTCTGCCTGTTAAGTCTTCATTTAAGCCAACTAAATGTTTAATTTTTTCGGTAGCAGAGGTTCCCTCATAAGAAGCTAATCTTACAAATGAAACTTCGCAATTTCCTTTAAATTCTCTAATAAAATCTGCAGCAAAAAGAAAACATCCATTTAAAATACCAACAAAAATGGGTATTTCATTTTTGGGTAAATCTTCTTTAACTCTTTGTGCAAGAAATTTAACGGTTGCCGTAATTTCTTCCTTATTAATATAGGGTTTAAAGTATAAATCGTGAAGTTTTATAATGCTCATAAGTATGCAAATATAAAGGTCTTATTTTTAAAAACCTACAAGATAAAAAAAACCGTTTTCTTTATAGATACTGAAAACAAATTCAGCATAAAGAAAACGGTTTTAATGTATCTTAAAGGAGGATTATTCCTTGTTCTTTTCTTCTTTTTTAGAAGCGTCATACATAATTGGTGTTGCCACGAATAATGATGAATAAGTTCCTACTGCTACCCCAACAATTAATGCGAACATAAATCCTTTTATAGAGTCACCCCCAAATGAGAAGATGGCTAACATTACCAATAATGTGGTTAAAGAAGTATTGATGGTTCTTCCTAAAGTAGAACTTAAGGCTTTATCAACAACTTCGCTGTATTTCCATTTGGTATGAATGCCTGCAAATTCTCTAATTCTATCGAATATGACCACGGTATCATTTAGTGAATACCCCACTACTGTTAAAATGGCAGCAATAAAAGATTGCCCTATTTCCATATCAAATGGCATAAAACTATAGGTGATAGAGAATACGCCTAACACAATTAATACATCATGAAAAACAGCAATTACTGCACCAATAGAGAAAGCAATTTTTCTAAATCGTAATAAAATATATAAGAAAACGATTAACAACGAACCAAAAACGGCATACAAAGCAGAAGTTTTAATGTCATCTGCAATGGTTGGCGAAACTTTCATATAACTCATAACACCTGCACCTTGCTTTTCAAAACCTGGTTTAAAGTTGTCGTAAGTAGTATCTCCTAAATAAGATTTTAATCCGGTAAATAAAGCATTCTGTACATTTTCATCTACCTCAGTTCCTTCATCATCAATTCTGTATGCAGTTGTTATTTTTAACTGATTATTTGTACCATAGGTTTTCACTTCTGGTGCAGATCCAAAGGCATCTTTTAAACTTCCTGCAACTTCCGTGGCATTCATATCTTGATCAAAACGAACAACATAAGATCTACCTCCTTTAAAATCAACACCTTGTTTTAATCCTAATGTAAAAATGGAAATAAGGCCACCAATAATTATGGTTCCTGAAATCACATATGCAATTTTACGTTTCTTTAAGAACTCAACATTAATGTTTTGAAACCATCCTTTAGAAAATTTCGTATTAAAGGTTAGGTTGGCACCTTTATTCACTGCGCTATCAATTAACAAACGTGTAATAAATACAGCCGTAAATAAGGAGGTTGCAATACCAATCATTAATGTTAAAGCAAAACCTTTAATAGGGCCTGTTCCAAAAACATATAAAATAATACCTGTTAATAGGGTTGTAATATTCGCATCTATAATGGCAGATAAAGCTCCTTTTATAGAGAAACCTTCTTCTACAGATTGTTTTAATCCTTTCTTTTTAAACAAGCCTTCTTTTATTCTTTCAAAGATAATCACGTTCGCATCTACAGACATACCGATTGTTAAGATAATACCTGCAATACCAGGTAATGTTAACACAGCGCTGAATGACGATAAAATACCGAAAATAAATAAGATGTTTACTACTAAAGCGATGTCTGCATACAAACCTGCTTTTCCATAATATAAAATCATCCATAGTAAAACTAGCAGAATAGCTAATCCAAAAGAACTTATAGAGGCATCAATAGATTCTTGCCCTAAAGAGGGTCCAACAACCTCTGCTTGAATAATACTTGCAGCAGCAGGCAATTTACCAGCTTTTAAAACGGTAGCAATATCTTCCGCTTCTTCAATCGTCATCGTACCACCAGAAATCTGTGTGTTTCCGCCAGTAATTGCTTGGTTTACAGAAGGTGCAGTATATACATAATCATCTAGAACGACTGCAACAAAATTCCCTACATTATCAGCAGTCATTTTAGCCCATTGTTTTGTACCTGAACTATTCATGGTCATGCTCACAACAGGTTTGCTTAACTGATCAAAATCTTGTCTCGCATCTAAAATAACATCACCTTCTATGGTTGGTTGATCATTTCTATTAGATTTGATAGCATATAAACCTATTAATTCAGAATCGTCATTTCCTTTTGAGGACTTGTAATCCCATAAAAATTTAACATACTTTAATTCTCTAGGGAGTAAAGCTCTTACTTCTTTGTTTCTTAATAAATCGTTTACAGTTGCTGTATCTAAAACTCTAGCTTGCCCTACTAAAGAACTTAACTGTTGTTGAGATTGTGCAACATTAGGAAATAAATACGTAAATAAATTCTTTTGTACTTGTGTAGAATCATTTTCTTCTCCTAAAAGAGCGTCGATATCATCTTCTTTGATAGCGTCTTTTTCTTGTGTTACGGCTGCATCATCTTTTAATAATTCGGCAACTTTTGCATTGGCTGCAAAGAAAAAGTTCTGAACTTCTGCGTTGGTGTGTACTTCCCAAAACTGTAATTCAGCTTTACTTGTAATTAATTTTGTAACACGTTCAATATCTTTTGCACCTGGTAATTCAATCTGAATTCTACCAGAGTTTCCGATTCTTTGGATGTTTGGTTGCGTAACTCCAAATTTATCAATTCTACTTCTTAATACTTCAAAAGCAGTACCAATAGAACTGTTAATTTCTTTTTGTAAAGTTTCTCTAACGGTAAAGTTTGCTTCATCAAAAGAAATCTTTTCGCTTAAAGCTTTGGTTCCGAATATAGAAGGATCACTTAATTTTGTAGTTCCAGCAATTTTTTCAAATTCCTCAAAAAATAAATCTAAATAATTTAAATTACTATTTTTCTGTCTAACATCTGCAACATCTAAAGCCTTATTAAAGGATTCGTTTTCAGAATCGTTAGACAAGCTTTTTAAAACTTCTTTTACAGAAACCTGTAAAATTGCATTAATACCACCTTTTAAATCAAGACCAAGATTCATTTCTTTGTCTTTTACGTCATTATAGGTGTATTGTACAATCCCTAAATCGATAATGTCTTTGTTCGCAACACTATCCAAAAATTTTCTTTCGAATGTTGCTTTTTGTCTAGCATCATTTTCATCTGCTTTGCTATCAGCATAAATTACAGCATCATCTTCTACTTTATTAGCTAGAAATGTAAATGATAATTGGTATAAACTCACTAATCCAAAAAGGATTGCGAATAATTTAATAAGTCCCTTGTTTTGCATTTGATATGTTTTTTGTTCAAAAAATTAAAAGCGGGCAAATATATAACTTCTCTTAAAATTTGACAATTATTCTTATGGAATGTTTTTTATTTATGAGTTTCATACTCATGAGTTTAAAGTAGTTTAAGAAATATGTAAACTAATACATTTTTAGATATCGTAAATGCAGGGCCCAGCTCTAACTTCTGGTTCTTTATGTGAAGTGCGATCTTTTGTGAAAGGACTTTTTTTGTTCGCTTTATAAGCGGTTTTAAAAAGTTGGTTTGTATTGTGTATTTGTAAACTTCGTGTGTGAGCGTAATTGTAGTTGTTCGTAAATCTGTCAGAGTTATACTTAATTTCAAATATAAATTTGTCATCTAAATTTGATAAATCTGCTACGTCGGTTAACTGATATATATCAATATTATAATTAGAAGAAGGAGTGTTATTTTTATTATTTTTTGATTTGTGGTTTGAAAAAAGTTCGGTATTTTTAACCAGAGCAGCTTTAATCGTTTCTATAGGAACGATACTGAAATATGAAATTTTTAGAGTACCACTTTCTGTTTCTTGTATTTTAATATTAGAAACACCAATTTTTAAAAGCTTTTCTTGAATATCAGTACTCGTGCTGTCAATATTTTTTTGGTTGGTTTTAATGTCAAAAAATTCTAAAACAATTTCTTGGTTCCGCACAGAAATGGGCTCTTGGAACCCTCCCCAGTAAATAAGTAATAAAAATAGTGTGCTAATGTACCATTTCACATTCATGGGTCAAATATATAAAAAAGATTGCTTTCTGCAGAAGTAAAAAACAATCTTATCCCATCGTTTATTTTGTAATTGGGCATCAAGATGATATTAAATTTAAAGTTCCAAAAAAAATAGAACTTCTTGAGAGTAACCGTCGGCTTCTTTGAAAAGATTGGATTATCTTTCTTATAAGGAACAAAATTAAAGAAAAGCAGCCTAAAAACTATGCAAATTGGTTTTATGGGATGAAAAAACAACAAACCAATAAGGTGATTCAACTAGTAAAATGGTTTCATTTGTTGTGCTTAAATTTTTATTTTAGGATTGCTGTAAAACATTATAAATAGTATGTATTTTTAAAAATGTTTGTCTTAAATTTATGAATTGATAAAAAAACCTCTAATTATTAAGAATATGTTACATCTGTCGGATATAGAAATAGCACAGGCTATAAAATTACAACACATAAAAGAAATTGCAAGTAAAATAAATATAGAGGAAGATGATTTAGAAATGTACGGTAAGTACAAAGCAAAATTACCACTCTCATTCATTGATGATAAAAAAATAGAAAAAAGTAATTTGGTTTTAGTTACTGCATTAACACCCACTCCAGCAGGAGAAGGGAAAACAACGGTTTCTATTGGTTTAATAGAAGGTTTAAATAAAATAGGAAAGCAAGCCACGGTAGTTTTAAGAGAACCTTCTTTAGGGCCCGTTTTTGGCATGAAAGGCGGGGCAGCAGGTGGTGGATTTTCTCAAGTTGTACCCATGGAAGATATTAATCTTCATTTTACTGGAGATTTTAATGCTGTTGAAAAAGCAAATAATTTATTGTCGGCTTTAATTGATAATGCTATACAAAGTAAAACAAATACTTTAAACATTGATGCGAGAACTGTTCTTTGGAAACGCGTTATTGATATGAATGATCGTGCTTTAAGAGATATTACGATTGGTTTGGGCGGTAAGGAAAATGGAGTTCCTAGACAAGACGGATTTAATATTACACCCGCCTCTGAGGTGATGGCAATTCTTTGTATGGCATCTGATCTAGGAAACTTAAAAGAACGTTTGGGGAATATTTTAGTCGGATTTACTTTTGAGAATACCCCTGTTTTTGCGCGTGACTTAAAAGCAGAGAATGCGATGACGATTTTACTCAAAGACGCGATTAAGCCAAATTTAGTACAAACGCTAGAGGGGAATCCAGCAATAATTCACGGAGGTCCCTTTGCCAATATAGCCCAAGGAACCAATACCATTATTGCTACAAAAATGGGCTTATCGGTATCTGATTATGTCGTTACAGAAGCAGGTTTTGGTGCCGATTTAGGGGCGGAAAAATTTTTAAATATCAAATGTCAGTTCGCAAAGCTAAATCCGAAATGTGTTGTTTTAGTGGCAACAATTAAAGCTTTGCGCCATCATGGAGGCGCAAAACAAGAAGAATATAGTACGCCAAGTATAGAAAAAGTGAAAGAAGGGTTTAAGAATCTTGAAAAACATATAGAGAATATTAGAAAATTTAACATAGAACCTGTTGTCGCAATTAATTCTTTTATCTCAGATTCTGATGAAGAGGTACGTTTTGTGATTGAAAAATGTGCGAGTTTAAATGTAGAAGCTGTTTTATTTGAAGGATGGGCAAAAGGAGGAGAGGG
>JBNMNV010000179.1:0-6482 GCA_051278125.1 Polaribacter sp.
ATAGTTAAAGGCAGCCAATTCTATCAACATATAGGGAGTCCAAGATTTATCATCAGAAGAGATGTCGTACTCATAAAAATTATATTCTATACCTAGTGCCAATTCGTTTATTGTATTTGTAAAGTCTGATCCTCTAGTTTTTCTAAAATTTGCATCAGCGTTTAGATCATCACCTTTTATGGGTAAATAACTATAAGTGGCTCTTACTGCTATTCTAGGATTCCAATTATATTTAAAAAAAACAGCACTAGCCATGGTGTTCGGATATATATAATTGGTTCTGCCAATATCTCCAACATAATTAGAGCCTCCAATAAATATACCGGCTTCATATTCTTGCCCTAACAAAATGCTAGAGATGCTTATAAAAATGAGTAATGATATTTTTGTTTTCATCCTAAAAATAGCCAGCAAATATAAGGTTTTCCATTTGCTTTTTAAAGTTAATATTTAGTCTTTTTTGAATAACTATTATTTTAGAGATTTATTGCATTTTTAGCGTTAAAGGTTGGTTTCATTTCTGGTATCTTCTCCCCATAATAATTTAGTACGAAGGGTTTTGAGAAAAGATTGATTATTTGGAATGATACTTTGAATGGTAAAGCTTGCTTTTTTAATAGAAACTAGCGTGTTCTTAGGTACGGTTGTAATTCTAGAATCTAATGAAATTAAAAAATCTTTTTCTCTAGAATCTATGGTTAATTGAATACTGGTTTCATCAGAGATGACCATTGGTCTTGCGTTTAAGTTATGAGGTGCAATCGGTGTAATAATCAGGTTTTTGGAGTCTGGAGATATTACGGGGCCGTTACAACTTAAAGAGTAACCAGTTGAACCCGTGGGGGTTGCTATAATTAAACCATCTGCCCAATAATTAGTTAGATATTCGTTGTTTAAGCAGGTTCTAACACCAATCATAGAAGTTGTGTTTTTCCTAGCGATGGTCACTTCATTTAAAGCAAAATTAAGTTCTTCAAATGTAGCAGTTTTTGGTGAAGTTTTTACAGCCAGTAAAGTTCTTTCTTGAATAGAATATTCACCATTTAAAATCAAGACAATGCTTTCTTTAATGGTTTTTTTGTTGATGGTTGCTAAGAATCCTAATCTACCCGTATTGATCCCTAAAATAGGAATGTCTAAATTTCTGATATAGGTTACAGCTCTTAAAATGGTGCCATCTCCGCCTAAAGTGAATAGTACATCAAAAGAATTATTTAAATCAGAAAAATGAGAAAAAGTTGGATATTTTTCGACTAAAATATTACCAGCTACTAATAAATCATAAAATTCCTTCTCAATAAAAATATCGATATTATTTTCTTTAAGTACCTCCAATAAAATTTGAATTTCTTTTTCTGCAGAAATGGAATAAGATTGACCGTAAATTGCAACTTTCTTCATTTTTTTTAGATTTCACTATTTTAAAAATACCAGGCAGGTTTTTAATAAACTCATTTGCAAGGACTACATTTCTAGGTATTTTTGTAAGTATTCAGATCTATTTTTTAAATCTTCTAGGTAAATATCATTTTCGTGCATAGAAATAACTTTATAATCATAACGTCTAAACGTATGCATCATTTCATTAATTTCTTTGGATACAATTTTTAATGTAACTTGCACAAGGCCGCTTCTTTTTTCAGAAATATACAAGCCTAATAATTGACCACCATTAGATTCTACAATTTGCGATACTTCACTCATAGAATAATCATCTTCTAATTTTTCTATAATTAAAGTTTCACTTTCCTCAATCATAAAAGGGCTTGTAGAAAAAGCATCTAAAACATCACGCAAATCATAATAACCAATATAATTTTCATCATTATTTATTACAGGAATTACTGTGGTGTCGTTATCTGCAAAAATTTTTAACAATTCTAAAACAGTAGCTTTTTCATCCGCAAAAAAAGAATTTAATAAATGTACATAATTTACTAGTTCATTTTCCTTGTGTTCTATGGTTTGTAGATCATTTTCAGCAAAAGATCCTAGTAGTTTTCCGTTTTCAATTAATGGAAAATGTGTTATAGGATAATTTTCAAACAGTTTTTGAGCACTCCTTACAGTGTTTTTAAGTGTTAGTGCTTTAATCTCTTTTAGGATGTAATCGTTTATGTTCATTCTGTACGAATATAGGATAAAATGATTAAATGAATTATCTTTGTCAGCTAATTTTATACAATGACAAAGTTAAGCGTAAATATTAATAAAATTGCAACTTTACGAAATTCTAGAGGTGGTAATGTACCTAATTTATTAAAAGTAGCAGCAGATATTGAAGATTTTGGGGCAGAGGGAATTACCATACATCCACGGCCAGACGAACGTCATATTCGGTATCAAGATGCTAGAGATTTAAAAAATACTGTAAGAACAGAATTTAATATCGAAGGAAATCCGATACAATCTTTTATGGATTTGGTGTTAGAAACAAAACCAACCCAAGTTACTTTAGTGCCAGATGCTGTAGATGCAATTACCTCAAATTCGGGTTGGGATACCATTAAACATCAATCTTTCTTACAAGAAGTTATCAAAGAATTTCAAAACAACGGAATTAGAACATCTATTTTTATTGATACCGATGTAAACTTGATAGAAGCCGCTGCAAAAACAGGAACCGATAGAATAGAATTATACACAGAATATTTTGCTAGCGAGTTTGATAAAGGCAACAGAGATGCTGTAAAACCCTATACCGAAGCAGCTATTTTAGCGCACAAATTAGGATTAGGAATTAACGCAGGGCATGATTTAAGCTTAGATAATATTAAATTTTTCAAAGAGAACATTCCTAATTTAGCAGAAGTTTCTATTGGGCATGCCTTGATTACAGAAAGTTTGTATTTAGGGTTAGAAAATGTTGTAAACATGTATTTACATCGACTAAAATAAGTACAGTTTTATGCTAAACTGGATGATAGATTTGTTAAAATAATATAAAAAAGAGTTCAAATTTGGTTTTGGAATTGGATTTGTATTAACAGGTTTGCTCATTATTTATTTGTTACTAATAGGAAAAGCTATTTAATTTATGATTAACAACCCAATATTACATTCAAAAATTTTAGGAGAAGGAAAACCTTTATTAATTTTACATGGTTATTTTGGTGCAAGCGATAATTGGAAAACGTTAGGGAATCAATTTGCTGAAAATTTTCAAGTTCACTTAATAGATCAAAGAAACCACGGACGTAGTTTTCATTCGGATAAATTTAGTTATGAGCTTTTAGTTGATGATTTGTACAATTATATTCAATATCATGACTTAGAAAACATATATGTATTGGGGCATTCTATGGGAGGAAAAACTGCGATGCTGTTTGCTGTTACCTATCCAAATTTAGTCGATAAATTAATCGTTGTAGATATTTCACCAAAAGAATATAAACCACACCATTATTTGATTCTAGCAGGCTTAAATTCGGTCGATTTCTCAAAACATAATTCAAGAAAGTTGGTAGATGCACAAATTGCAAATTACATTCCAGAAGTTGGGGTGCGCCAGTTTTTATTAAAAAATGTGTATTGGAAAGAAAAAGGAGTTTTAGACTATCGTTTTAATCTTAAATCGCTTACAGATAATAACTCAGAAGTTGGCAAGCCATTGCCTAAAAGTGCAAGGTTTACAAAAGAAACGTTGTTTTTAAAAGGCGAAAAATCGGGGTATATTATTCTTTCTGAACACGTAATTATTGATGCTCATTTCCCTCAAAATAAAATTGTAGAAATTAAGAATGCAGGTCATTGGTTGCATGCAGAAAATCCGAAACAATTTTATAAAGAAGTTTGTGAGTTTTTAGGTGAATCTTCTTGAATCGTTCAAATTTACTTTTTTCAATTATTAAAAAAGGAGTAATTTTATAACCAATTAGCATGAAGAAAATTATATACTATTTTTTGTTCATTCCTTTTTGCCTTGCAGCACAAATTAATGAAAGCGACACTCTTAACCTAAGAGCTAACCTTTCTTTAACGGGTTTCTGGCAAGGAGGAAATGTAGAAACTTTAATTTTTAGGGCAAAATCAGAAGTTAGTTTTAAGCCTTCAAAAAAACTGGTTTTCAAAACTATAAACTCTTATGTGTATCAGGCATTCGGAAAAGTAAAGGCCGACGAAGATATTTTAAGTCTTAACTTTTTATACTTTAATCCAAAGAGGAAATTGTATCCCTTAGTGTTGGGTTTTGTAAGTACCAATTTTAGAAGAGAAATTAATTTGAGGTCTCTTTTAGGGGTTGGGGTTACGTATCAAGTTTTAGAAAATAAGGAGTATTGGCTTAAGTTTTCGATTTCAAGTGAATATGAACAAACAAAATTTGATAAAACAAGATTTAATATTTCCGAATATAATGGAAATCAATCAATCAATACCTTTCGCAGTACTTTTTGGGTAAATGGAAAGTATAACTTGTTTAAGAAAAAAGTAATTATCAATCATGAAATTTATTTTCAACCTTCCTTAGAGCAACGTAATAATTTTCGCTGGCAAGCAGATGTAGGTCTAGAACTGCCTGTTTGGAAGTACTTAAATTTTAAAATAAATTACCGACACACTTTTGAAAGTATCGTTATCGAAAGTCAAAAACAAGAAGATGGTATGATGTCTTTTGGTTTTACCTTAAAAAGTTATTGATGAGCGTTCTATTGTTTTTGATGTTTTACGCCAATTTATTTTACACGATATTATAAAATTAAATGTGTGTTGGTATATATGTTGCTTAAGTTTTTTATTTTCATAGGTTAAACTAAAATTGAAATGAACTTAAAATTCATGCTAATTTGTCGAAAATATCGTGAAAATGTATGATTCTAAAATTATAAAATAGCTCAAATAATAAAGGGTTAAGAACAAATTTAATAGATGTACTATTCGGCTTTTCACAAAGTAAGCTAGCATTTGGTTTTAGGATAATTAGAAAATAACCTGAATATTAAAACAAAATTATTGGTATCTAGCACCCATAAAAATTATAATTATTTATTCTCTTAACCTATGAATAATTTCCTCTATTGTGCTTACATTCGTTGGTTTTGTGATAAAATCTGAAATTTCAGAGTATTGCCTGGAACGTTCAAGGTCTATTGAGTCTATAGAAGAAGTAACCATATAAATAGTTATTTGCTTTTTGATGGATGCATGTATCTTCATGTATTCATCCATAAACTGAAAGCCATCCATAATTGGCATATTAATGTCTAAGAAAATAAGGTCTGGCAGGTTTTCTGGTTTTTCTTTGTTTTTATCTATAAAATCAAAAGCTTCTTCACCATCAGCAAATGTTATGACGCTATCTGCTAATTTCTTTTTATTCAAGACGCCTTTCATAAAGAATTTATAAACCATATCATCGTCTATAAAACAGATGCTGTATTTTTGTTGCATAATTTTAATTTTAAAATAGTATGGTAAATGTTGTTCCTTTATCAACTTCACTGGTACAAGTAATAGTTCCTTTTAAAGATGTAATTTGATTTTTTACAATATATAAACCAATACCTTTTGAGTCTTTGTGTCTATGGAAAACTTTATTGAGTCCAAATAATTTATGACCGTGCCTTTTCAAATCAATTCCAAGTCCATTATCTATAACTATTAATTGAGTTCTACCTTCTTTTATCGAGGTTTTTATTTCTATTCTTGGTGTTCTTTCTGGTGATGCGTATCGCAAAGAATTACTAATCAAATTATAAATGATACTTTCTAAATATGGTTCATTATATTCTATGGTATCTGTCGCAGAGAAATCTGAATAAATTATTGCCTTTGTTTTTATGATATCTTCGGATATAACTTCTTCTATCTTCTTTAAAATTTTATTGAAAGATAACGTTTTGATTTCTATTTCAGATCCTTTTTTTTCTCGTATTTTTATTGCTTCAATTAAAGTATTAAGTGTTTCAGATAAATGAGAAATTACAATTTTGAATTTATCGAATGTAAACTTTTTTTCTTCCGGCGTGTCACATAAGTCATAAAGCTCTAGTAAAGAACTTAAATTACTAACGGGAGCTCTTAAGTTATGTGAGGCAATTTGAGCAAAATTTGCCAATTGTTTGTTTTGTTCTGTTACTTTTGTAATGTCTGCACCTACCGCAAGAAAAGCAACAATATTGCCATTGTAATTTTTGATTGCATTCATATTAAGCTGAACATAAAAGTGACTTCCGTCTTTTCTAATGTACGTCCATTCTTTGGAATCTTCTTTGCCTTCTTTCGTTAGTTTTGTTAGGACATCAAAACCGCTAATTTCCTTTTTGTATGTGCTAGAAAGCTCTTTTCCTATTTGTATAATTTCTTCTTTATCATGAAATATTAGAGGTGTTTTTTTATTGATTAATTCTTCACTTTTATATCCTAACAATGTTTCTGCACCTTCATTAAAATAGGTAATAATACCCGCTGTATCTGTTCGTATAATTGAAATAGTTACGGAATTGAAAATAGCATTCAATTCTTCATTTACATTGTTTAATTTA
>JBNMNV010000180.1:0-6472 GCA_051278125.1 Polaribacter sp.
TTAAATGTAAAATTTCTTTAGCCAATTCTTTGATAATAATCTTTTTATCCTCATTTAAGTTGATAAAAATTCCGTGTTCTCCACTCACAAAAGTGTTTCCACAAATTAAGATTTTTAAGGGTTTGTCATCAGGAAAAATATGTAGTTTTTTACCAAAACGTTTTGCTTTCGTAATAAAAGATTTTAAATCATTTTTAATTGTATCTAAATAAAAATCAATAATTTGTATTGATGCAAATGCCTTTGGCACTGAATTTTCATCAACCAAAACAATATATTTAAATTGTATTTTAGGGTGGTTTTTTTCAATAGACCTTAAAAAATTTCTGTGCAAATACAAGTTGGTTTCACATTTTAAATGACTCCAAATTTTATCGGAAATTTCATCAACAGATGAAAAAAAAAGTGCGGTATTGGTATTAGAACAAAAATTCAAGTATAGGATTTAACGCTGTTAAAGGGCAAAGATACGACTCGTAAAATTAACGATTTCCTAAATTTATTGTTTAAAAATTTGAATTATAACTTTTCCTTAACAAACTACGACCAATGATGTAGGAAATTGAAAAATGTAAAAAGTACATTTGCAAAATCATTGAAATGAGTTTATCATTCAGACCAACCAACTAATTATGAGAAAAATAATTCTAGCCATTCTAGGAGTTTTACTAATTGCAGGTGCAGTTTTTTTAGGCAACTACTTTATTGAAAAAAATGAAAAACCAAAACCTAAGTTTAAGAAAATAATTAAAACTGTTTTTGTAGAAGAGGTAAAGAATACAGAAATTCCTATTGTGTTATCTGCAAATGGAAATTTAGTAGCTAAAAATAAAATTGATATTTTTTCTGAAGTACAAGGGGTTTTAAAAACAGCCAATAAAGCCTTTAAACCAGGTATTAAATATTATAGAGGAGAAACACTTTTAAGTATAAATAGTGATGAATTTCTGGCCAGTTTAAAATCTCAAAAAAGTAATTTATACAATTTAATTACCTCTATTTTACCTGATATACGTTTAGATTATTCAAAAGAATTTGATAAATGGGAAAATTATTTAAAGAGTTTCGATATCAATAAAACGACATCTAAACTTCCTGAATTTTCATCAGACAAAGAAAAGTATTTTATTTCTGGACGCGGTATTTTAACAGCGTATTATAATGTTAAGAATTTAGATGTTCGTTTATCTAAACATAAAATAACAGCTCCCTTTACAGGCGTTTTAACAGAAGCCTTAGTAAGCTCTGGAACTTTAGTAAGATCAGGTCAAAAATTAGGTGAGTTTATAGATACTGGGGTTTATGAGTTAGAAGTTGCTATCAATGCTGAATATGCAGATTTATTGAAGGTTGGGAAATCTGTAGCGTTAACCAATTTAAACGGATCTAAAAGTTATGAAGGAAAAGTGGTAAGAATCAATGGAAGAATAGATCAAGTTTCACAAACTATTAAAGCCTTTGTGGATGTAAAACATCCAGATTTAAAAGAAGGAATGTTTTTACAAGCCAATTTGGTCGCTAAATCAGAAACTGATGCTATTCAGATTTCTAGAAAATTATTGATTGATAATCAGTTTGTGTATACTGTTAAAAACGATAGTATTTTAAGCTTGTCTAAGGTAAATCCTGTTTATTTTGGAGCAGAAATGGTAGTGCTAAAAGGATTACAAAACAACGATCAAATTCTAACTCAAACGTTACCAGGCGCTTTTGATGGTATGATTATTAAGGTTAATAAAAAGAAGTAATTAGATGAAAAAAATAATTACATACTTTATAAAATACCCAGTAGCCGTTAATGTAATCATTATTGCATTTGTTATTTTCGGTTTATTAGGTGCTTTTAGCATGAAATCTTCCTTTTTTCCTTTGGTAGATTCTCAACTGATTAGAATTAGTTTAGTCTATCCGGGAGCTTCTCCGGCAGAAATGGAAGAAGGCGTTGTGTTAAAAATTGAAGACAACTTAAAAGGTATTGTTGGTGTAGAAAGAGTAACTTCTGTTTCTAGTGAAAACGCTGCAAGCGTGAATGTAGAGGTGGAAAAAGGTAAAAATATTGATATTGTTTTATCTGATGTAAAAAATGCAGTAGACAGAGTTCCCTCTTTTCCTTCAGGTATGGAACCTCCTGTAATTGCCAAAGTAGAGAGTATTAGACCAACCATAAGTTTTACAGTTAGTGGAGAAAATTTATCTTTAAAAGCACTAAAACAATATGCTAGGAATATTGAAAACGATATTCGTGGAATTGAAGGCATCTCTCAAGTAGCAATTTCTGGTTATCCAGACGAAGAGATAGAAATTGCAGTTCGTGAAGATGATTTACGAGCATATAATATGACGTTTACTGAGGTTGCAAACGCCGTAAGAAATTCAAATATTTTAATTACAGGTGGTAATATAAAAACTACGGATGAAGATTATTTAATTAGAGCAAGTAACCGTTCTTACTTCGGAATAGAGTTGCAAAATTTAATTGTTAGAACAGAAACTAACGGAAATATTATTCGATTAAAAGATATTGCAGATACAAAAGATACGTGGTCAGAAAACCCTGATAGATTATACTATAATGGAAACTTGGCGATAGATATTACCGTAAGCAATACAAATAATGAGGATTTAATTTCATCAGCAGATAATATAAAAGAATACATCTACAAGTATAATCAAGAGCAACAAAATGTACAGTTAAGTGTTACTAGTGATAGAAGTACAACATTAAAAGGAAGAACAGAACTTTTAGCAAAAAATGCAATTTCAGGTATACTATTAGTATTATTTTTCTTGGCCTTATTTCTAAATTTAAGACTAGCCATTTGGGTGGCTTTTGGTTTACCGGTCGCTTTTTTAGGAATGTTCATTTTTGCGGCTCAATTTAACGTCACCATTAACGTATTATCACTCTTTGGAATGATTATCGTGATTGGTATTTTGGTTGATGACGGAATTGTTATTGGAGAAAATATTTATCATCATTATTACGATTTAGGGAAATCAAAAATAAATGCAGCTATTGATGGAACAATGGAAGTAATTCCGCCAATTGTATCTGCTATTTTGACTACTATTATTGCTTTTTCAACCTTCTTTTTTGTAGATGGTAGAATAGGAAGTTTTTTTGGTGAAGTTTCTACAATAGTAATCTTAACATTAGCAGTTTCATTAGTTGAAGCCTTAATCATTTTACCAGCTCATATTGCACATTCTAAAGCATTAGATAGGAAACGTTTAGAAGATGGCGAAGAGAAAAAAACCAATGCTGTTGATGCTTTTTTTAAGAAAATAAATAAAGGAGCTGACAGTTTATTAGGAAAATTTAGAGATAACTATTTCGTTCCATTTTTGAGGTTTTCTTTACAAAATAAGTTCTTTATTTTTTGTGTCTTTATTGCATTATTATCCATTAGTTTTTCAGCTTTAAGTGGTGGTATTATTAAAAGTTCTTTCTTTCCAAGAATTGCGAGTGATCGAGTTCAGATCACCTTAAATATGCCTCAAGGAACTAATGACAGAATTACAGATTCTGTAATTTCGTTTATCGAAGAACAAGCTTGGTTGGTTAATAAAGAGTATACCAAAAAGCAAACAGGTAATTTGCAAGTTGTAGAAAATATTATTAAAAGAGTTGGTCCTGGAAGTGCAAATGCAACCTTAAGTGTAAATCTTTTACCTGGAGAAACTAGAGATTTTTCATCACCAGAAATAACCAATGCCATTCAGCAAAAAGTAGGTAAAATTTATGGTGCAGAAAGTTTAGTATTTGGTTCTGGTGGTAATTTTGGAGGAAGTCCTGTTGCAGTTTCTTTGTTAGGAAATAATATTACAGAATTAAAAGCTGTAAAAGACGAATTAAAGGAAGCGTTAGAAAGTAATCCTTTATTAAAAGATGTTACAGACAATGATCCTGCAGGAATTAAAGAAGTCCGCATAAAACTAAAAGATAATGCTTACTTGTTGGGCTTAAATTTACAGTCTATAATGACTCAAGTTCGTTATGGTTTCTTTGGTTTTCAAGCACAACGTTTTCAGCGCGGACAAGATGAAATCAAAGTTTGGGTTCGTTATGATAAAAAAGACAGATCTTCTATCAAAAATTTAGATGATATGCGGATTGTAACTCCAACTGGTTCAAGAGTGGCTTTTTCAGAAATTGCTGATTACACTATTGAAAGAGGAGATATTTCTATCAATCATTTAGAAGGAAAACGAGAAATTCAAATTACAGCAGATTTAAAAGATTTAAGTGCAAGTGAAACCGAGATTTTAGATAATATTAAAATTAATATTATGCCTGAAATTTTATCTAAATACCCAACAGTTACGCCTTTGTATGAAGGCCAGAATAGAGAAGCTAAAAAAACTACAGACTCTTTAGGCAAGGTAGGTTGGGTTATTTTGGGCCTAATTTATATTGTAATCGCATTTACATTCCGTTCTTATTCGCAACCAATTTTATTAATTGTTATGATTCCTTTTAGTATGATTGGTGTTATTTGGGGACATTACATCCACAACTTTGCCATTGGTATTTTATCCTTTTTAGGAATTATTGCTTTAATAGGTATTATGGTAAATGACGGTTTGGTGTTAATTGGAAAATTCAACAACTATCTAAAAGAAGGTATGAAATATGATGATGCCTTAATTGCCGCAGGTCAATCTCGTTTCAGAGCAATTTTCTTAACCTCTTTAACTACAGTTGCAGGTTTAGCACCTTTAATTTTTGAAAAAAGTAGGCAGGCACAATTTTTAATTCCGATGGCTATTTCTATTGCTTATGGTATTGCAATTGCAACCGTTTTAACCTTAGTCATGTTGCCATTATTATTATCTGTTTCTAACAGTGTTAAAGTCTGGATTAAGTGGTTAAGAACAGGTAATGAAATTACAAAAGAAGAGGTAGAAAGAGCAATTATTGAATCTAAATTTGATCAAGATGAAATTTAAACAAAACGTAGTATTTCTTTTTGCTTTTTTTTGGGCAATACAAATGAATGCGCAAGAAATTTTAACTAAAAAAGAAGCGTTAGAAATTACTTTAAAGAATAATTTTGGCATTAAAATAGCAACGAATAATTTAGAAATTGCTAAGAATAATTCTAATATTTTAAATACAGGTTTTTTGCCAACAGCAACCTTAACCTCTGGAGCAGATTATCGAAGAAATAATCAAAGTTTAATTTTTACAGATCGAAATACTGGAGATGACGCAGAAATATCAGGAAGCGGAATCGTCTCAAAAACGTACAATGCATCTTTAGGGGTAAATTATACAATTTTTGATGGTTTGGGTAGAAAATACAACTACAAACAATTGCTAGAAACCTATAATTTAACAGAATTACAGGCAAGAGAAACCATAGAGAATACATATTTACAACTGTTTACGATTTATTTTCAAATTGCACGTTTATCAGAAAATAAAGATAATTTACAAGAAGCTTTATCGATCTCAAAAAATCGTTTAATACGAGCTCAATACCAATACGATTATGGGCAATCTACCAAATTAGAATACTTAAATGCACAAGTAGATGTTAATAACGATAGTATTACATACATAAGTGCAAAGCAACAATTAAGCAATGCAAAAAGAGGCTTAAATGTAATCTTAGGTGTTGATAAAGAAACCAATTATAGCGTAGAAACCCAAGTAGCATATAACAAGTTGTTAAATTTAGCAGATTTAGAGGAGAAAACAATTGCGAACAATTCGCTTTTAAAGCAAAATGAAAAGAATATTGCCATTAGTGAATTTAATATAAAAGTAAATCAATCAAACTATTTTCCAACCTTAGGTTTTAATGCTTCTTACGGTTTTAATAGAACCGAAAATGAGAACTTAATAAATCCTTTTGGGGCAAAGTTAATTACTTCTGATGGTCTAAATGCAGGTTTAAATTTAACTTGGAATATTTTCGATGGCGGAGGTAACAAAACAAGAGTTGCCAATTCTAAAATAGCTTTAGACAATCAACAAATATTACTGGAGCAACAAAAGGCAAATATTAAAAATAATTTAAAAAACACTTGGGAAAATTACAAGAACCAACTATTTATTTTAAAAGCCCAAGAACAAAATGTGTTGAGTAATCAAAACAATTTCGATAGAACTCAAGAGCGTTTTAAACTAGGGCAAATTACATCATTAGAATTCAGACAAGCACAAATTAACTTAATTAATTCTAAGACAGCTTTAAATAATGCCAAGTTTGATGCCAAGTTAATTGAGCTCCAATTATTGCAATTGAGTGGCGATATTCTGAATGTAAGTTTCTAAAACCTGACTTTTATCATTATTTAAAAGTTTCATATGGTTTAGTTTTACAGCAAAATAAACGACATATGAATTTTTTAAACATACCACTCGTTTCTTGGGTAAACGGCACTATTATGATTGGTGTTTTTGTGTTAGTGGTAATAGGCTTGGTTGCCGCCGTATTTTTGTTGATGAATAGCGATAAAAAAG
>JBNMNV010000181.1:0-6454 GCA_051278125.1 Polaribacter sp.
CTTAAGCTTCTGGTAATGTATTGTGTTTCAATTACTTTTTCTAACTCAACAATTTCATAAGCAATGTTTTTTTCTTCATTTTCTAACGCTAAATGTTTCGCTTTATCTAATAGTTTTAAACTCTGTTTGTACAATCCTTTTTGATATAATACGGTCGCAAAATCTAACTGTTCTCTAATTTGAATCCTTATATTTTTATGGGCAGGATTTAAACGAAGACTAATTAAAATTTGTTTGTATAAATGTGCTTTTAAGTTTGATAATTGCTGTTTAGAAACAATACCACTTTTTATGATAACCTTTTCATCATATGCCTTTAATTTCTCTAAAAACTTAAAAAGAGAGAAAAATTTCGCATCAATATTACCTCCTAATCGTCCTACATATAAGTTGAATTGTCTCTTTTCTGACTTGGTTAAAGACTTAATCAAAACAAAAAGAGCATCATTTTGATGATTGGCTAATGTATCAATTTTACTCATAAACATCTTTTAATGAAGTATTTATATTTTTAATTAAGAGAATAGAAATCGTGTAAAGGCTATTTAAATCATAAAATTTTAAGTTTCAATATTTACATTTGATTCTTCACAAAGATAATCTTTACAAAATTATGCAAGATAACAAGGTACAAATTTTTGATACAACTTTAAGAGATGGTGAGCAGGTTCCTGGTTGTAAATTAGATACAAAGCAGAAATTGGTTATTGCAGAAAGGTTAGATTTATTAGGTGTAAATGTAATAGAAGCCGGTTTTCCTGTTTCTAGTCCTGGAGATTTTACTTCGGTGTCAGAAATTGCAAAAATAGTAAAAAATGCAACAGTTTGCGGTTTAACAAGAGCCGTTGAAAATGATATTAAAGTGGCTGCAGAGGCTTTAAAATATGCAAAATACCCAAGAATTCATACCGGAATAGGAACAAGCGATTCTCATATTAAATTTAAATTTAACTCAACGCGAGAAAAAGTCATCGAGAGAGCTGTTCATGCAGTCTCTTACTCGAAACGTTTTGTAGAAGATGTTGAGTTTTATGCAGAGGATGCCGGTAGAACCGATAATGATTTTTTAGCTCGAGTTTGCGAAGAAGTAATAAAGGCAGGCGCTACTGTTTTAAACATTCCGGATACAACGGGTTATTGTTTGCCAGAAGAATATGGTGCAAAAATGAAATATTTGCGTGAAAATGTAAAAGGAATTGAAAATGTAATCTTATCATGTCATTGCCATAATGATTTAGGAATGGCAACTGCAAATTCTATTTCTGGTGTCATTAATGGTGCACGCCAAATAGAATGCACAATCAATGGAATTGGAGAACGCGCAGGAAATACAGCTTTAGAAGAAGTTGTTATGATTTTAAAACAACATCCTTATTTAAATTTAGAAACAAGTATCAATACAAGATTATTGTACGATACCAGTATTCTGGTTCGTGAAAGTATGGGGATGCCTGTGCAGCCTAACAAAGCAATTGTTGGTGCAAATGCATTTGCACACAGTTCTGGAATTCACCAAGACGGGGTCATTAAAAACAGAGAAACCTACGAAATTATGGATCCTGAAGATGTGGGAGTTACAGAAAGTGCTATTGTTTTAACAGCAAGAAGCGGTAGAGCAGCATTAGCATACAGAGCCAAAAAGATAGGATACGAGTTAACTAAAATTCAATTAGATACTGCCTACGAACTCTTTTTAGAAACTGCGGATAAACAAAAAGAAGTGAGAGATGAAGACATCCATTTAATTATGGATAAAGTAAATAAAATCTCTAAAATAATAGTGGCTTAAAAAAATCCTAATAAATTTTGTGTTGGCATCTAATTTACCTATTATTGATATGATTAAATTTAAGAATTTAAATACATGAAATATACAATAGCTGTAATTCCTGGAGATGGTATTGGTCCCGAGGTAACCGACCAAGCAAAAAAAGCTTTAGATGCTGTGGCGGAAGCGTACGACCATGTTTTTTTGTATCAGGAAGCGCAAATGGGAGCATGTGCGATAGAAGCATGCGGTGATCCTTTGCCGGAAGAAACTGTAAAAATATGTAGAGCAGCAGATGCCATTTTATTTGGTGCCATTGGTGATCCAAAATATGATTATAATCCAAGTGCAACAGTGCGCCCAGAACAAGGTTTATTCCGATTAAGAAAAGAATTAGACTTATATTGTAATGTAAGACCTGTAAAGGCCTACGATAATTTAATTTCAAATTCTCCTTTAAAAAGAGAGGTTGTTAAAGGAACAGATTTTGTTATTTTTAGAGAGTTAACAGGCGGAATTTATTTCGGAAAAAAAGAACTTAGCGCAGACAAAAAAGAGGCCTTTGATATTAGTTCTTACACGGTTGATCAAATTTCTAGAATAACACACCTAGCTTTTAAAACTGCCCAAGGAAGAAGTAAAAAAGTAACTTTAATCGATAAATCAAATGTTTTAGAAACTTCACGTTTGTGGAGAAAAACAGTTACT
This sequence comes from Polaribacter sp., assembly GCA_051278125.1. GTDB lineage: Bacteria > Bacteroidota > Bacteroidia > Flavobacteriales > Flavobacteriaceae > Polaribacter. The sequence continues at coordinate 2,477 of JBNMNV010000181.1, forward strand.
GAAATTGCCAAAGAATATAAAAACGTAGCCCTAGAATATTTGTATGTAGATAATGCAGCAATGAAACTTATTTTAGATCCGAAACAGTTTGACGTAATTTTAACTGAAAACTTATTTGGTGATATTATTTCTGATGGAGCAAGTGCAATTTGCGGCACCATCGGCTTGCTAGCATCTTCATCTATTGGTGATGAACACGCTTTGTTTGAACCTATTCATGGCGCATATCCAGAGGCGGCAGGTAAGGATTATGCCAATCCTTTAGCAGCTATTTTGGCGGTAGCGATGTTGTTAAAATATTTAGGACTGCATGAAGAGGCAGGCGCCATAGAAAGAGCGGTAGAAAAATCAATTACACTAGGAATTACAACCAAAGATATCAAACGAAAAACGCAATTTTCTGCATCCACCTCCAAAGTAGGAGATTTTATCGCAGATTATATTACCAATCAAGATGATAGTAATATGAATTTTACAAACATTCATATGGGGCAAAGTACCATTATCTAAAAAATACTTTTCGCTTTTTATCGAAAAAACAGATAGATTGTCATTCCTGTGAAAATAGGAATCTATTTTTTTCGAAGCTATTTCCAGCTTTCCGAACTCGCTTTTTTTGACCGAAAAAGGCAAAAAAGAGCTCAAACAAATGCTTCAATCTGGGTTAGATATTTTTGCCAACTTTAGTCAATGCTTTTTAAAATCAACCTTCCTTAAAAAAGAAGGTTTTTTTATGAATTTATTTCAATCATTGAATATCATAATAAATTATAGTTAAAACACTTATTTACATAAATTTAAGTGTTTATTTTAAGACCTGAATTTAAAGAATGATATTGCATTTTATGTAGTAAAAATACAGAAACATAGTAATTTAGTCAACAATTTGAACAAAACAATAAATGGAATTAAATAAACACAGCAAAAGATTAACGCAAGATGAATCTCAACCTGCCTCACAAGCAATGTTGTATGCGGTTGGTTTAAAGGATGAAGATATGAGCAAAGCGCAAGTTGGCATTGCAAGTACAGGTTATGACGGCAATCCTTGTAACATGCACTTAAACACTTTGAAAGATGAGGTAAAAGTAGAGTGTAATATTGCAGGTTTAGTGGGTTTGGGGTTTAATACCATTGGTGTTTCAGACGGAATTTCTATGGGAACTTCGGGTATGAATTACTCTTTAGTTTCTAGAGATATTATAGCAGATTCTATAGAAACGGTTATGAATGCGCAAAGTTATGATGCTGTTATTGCCATTGTAGGTTGTGATAAAAATATGCCAGGATCTGTTATTGCGATGTTGCGTTTAAATCGTCCAGCGATTATGATGTATGGCGGTTCAACGGCATCAGGAAACTATAAAGGAAAAAAATTAAATATTGTTTCTGCTTTTGAAGCTTTAGGTCAAAAAATGGCAGGAGAAATTGAAGAAGAAGAATATAGAGAAATTATAAAAAGAGCCATTCCAGGAGCAGGTGCTTGTGGCGGAATGTATACCGCAAATACAATGGCTTCTGCGATAGAATGTATGGGGTTTGCATTGCCTTATAATTCGTCAATTCCTGCTGAAAATCCGAATAAATTATCGGAAGCAGAAAGAACTGCTTTGGCAATAAAAAATTTATTAGAATTAGATTTAAAACCTTTAGATATTATTTCTAAAAAATCTTTAGAAAACGCCATTGCAATCGTAAATGCTTTGGGAGGCTCAACAAATGCAGTTTTGCACTTTTTAGCCATTGCACACGCTGCTGATATTGACTTTACCTTAGAAGATTTTCAAAGAGTAAGCGATAGAACGCCATTAATTGCCGACTTAAAACCATCAGGAAAATACTTAATGGAAGATGTGCATGGAGTAGGTGGTACACCGGCAATCATGAAATATTTATTAGATAATGGCTATTTACATGGAGATTGTTTAACGGTCACTGGTAAAACATTAGCAGAGAATTTAGCAGAGGTAGAAGCCATAGAATTTGAAGATCAAGATGTCATTTATCCTAAGGATAAAGCCTTAAAATCTTCAGGAAATATTCAAATAATTTACGGAAACCTTGCAACGGAAGGAGCAGTTGCAAAAATCTCAGGAAATGAAGGCTTGCTTTTTGAAGGAAAAGCGGTGGTTTATGACGGAGAGCAGGCTGCCAATACTGGTATTTCAAACGGTGAAGTAGAAAAAGGAGATGTTGTCGTCATTCGGTATGTGGGGCCGAAAGGAGGTCCGGGAATGCCAGAAATGTTAAAGCCAACTTCGTTAATTATGGGCGCAGGTTTAGGAAAATCTGTAGCGTTAATTACAGATGGTCGTTTTTCTGGAGGAACACATGGTTTTGTGGTAGGACATATTACGCCAGAAGCACAATCTGGAGGAACTATCGGGATTTTAAAAACAGGTGATACAATTAGAATTAGTGCAGAAGACAATTCAATTAATGTTTTAATTTCTGATGAAGAAATCGCAGAAAGAAAAGCTCAGTGGGTGGCCCCAGCATTAAAGCATACAAAAGGAATCTTATACAAATACGCAAAAATAGTTGCATCTGCTTCAAAAGGATGTATTACGGATGCTTAAAATATGAATACTATGGAAACTCAAACCATAAGCAACAAAGAAGTTTCATCAAAAACAACCCAAATAATTTCGGGTAGTGAAGCCATTGTTAGATGCTTAATAGCCGAAGATGTAAAAATAATTTATGGGTATCCTGGCGGAGCAATTATGCCAGTTTATGATGAACTGTTTAAATATCAAGATAAAATTCATCACGTTTTAACACGTCATGAACAAGGTGCAACGCACTCTGCGCAAGGTTTTGCAAGAATTTCTGGTAAAGTAGGTGTTGCCATTGCAACTTCGGGTCCAGGAGCAACTAATTTAATTACAGGTATTGCAGATGCTCAAATAGATTCTACACCTATGGTCTGTATTACAGGCCAAGTTGCGTCTCATTTGTTAGGAAGTGATGCATTTCAAGAAACCGATATCGTTGGTATTTCCACGCCCGTTACAAAATGGAATTGCCAAGTTACAAAAGCTGCTGATATTCCAGGAGCATTGGCAAAAGCATTTTACATCGCAAAAAGTGGAAGACCAGGACCTGTTTTGGTCGATATTACAAAAGACGCCCAATTTGAAGAATTTGATTTCACGTATGAAAAATGCACGAAAATAAGAAGTTATACGCCAATTCCGAAAACAGTACCAGGTACTTTAGAGGCTGCCGCAAAAATGATAAATGCTGCAAAAAAACCTTTTATCATTTGGGGTCAAGGAGTTGTTTTAAGTGAAGCCGAAGAACAATTTAAAGCGTTGGTGGAAAAAGCAGGAATTCCTGCGGCTTGGACAATTTTAGGAGCTTCAGCATTACCAACTTCGCATCCCTTAAATGTTGGGATGTTAGGCATGCACGGTAATTATGCACCTAATAAATTAACCAACGAATGTGATGTTTTAATTGCCATCGGAATGCGTTTTGATGATCGAGTTACCGGGAAATTAGATGAATATGCAACGCAAGCAAAAGTGATTCATTTTGAAATTGATCCTGCAGAAGTTGATAAAAATGTAAAAACAGCTGTGGCTGTTTTAGGGGATGCAAAAGCAACTTTAAAAGCTATTTTACCTTTAATTGATGAAAATTCTCATGAAGATTGGCATCAAGAATTTAAAGATTTATATGAAATTGAATATGAAAAAGTAATTAAAGACGATCTCTATCCAACGAAAGAAGGATTAACGATGGGTGAAGTGATTAAGGAAATTAATATTCAAAGCAAAGGAGAAGCAGCAATTGTAACAGATGTTGGTCAGCATCAAATGATTGCTTGCAGATATGCAGAGTTTAATAAAACAAAAAGTAATATTACTTCTGGAGGATTAGGAACCATGGGTTTTGGGCTTCCAGCAGCAATTGGCGCAAAAATGGCAGCGCCAGAACGCGAAGTTGTTTCCATTTCTGGTGATGGTGGTT
>JBNMNV010000182.1:0-6397 GCA_051278125.1 Polaribacter sp.
AAAAGAGTTATTCATTAATTTCTGAGGTAATAAATTCTTTAATTTGTAACGCTTTTTGTTTGGTAATTCCTTTAATAACTAAATCGTCACTACTATCTCCGGCTGTGAAAACACTTAAAGAAGACAAACCAAAAATTCTTGAAATTGGTTTTTCATCGGTTTCTACATGTTGTATTCTAGAAAACGGAACAGTGGTTAGCGTCTTTACAAACAAACCACATTTATAAGAAATGTCTTTTTCTCTTACAATATATTTTCTCTTTGTAAAACTTGCCGCTAAGTATGCCAAAATAAACCCGAAAATAACAAAAAAAGCAATGTAAATAGGAACTATAAACTCATTAACGTTCTCTGGAAAAACCAGTTGATGCAAGACGATTAAACTTACTAAAAACGGAACAAAAACCAATAGAAAATTAATAAAAATTACTTTCAAATAGTTTTTATCAATATTTTCAAATTCCACTTCTACAATATCTGGAAAATCATTCACTGCATTATTTCGAAAAGTGTCTGTCATAAAAACTATTGCTGTAAAGCTTCTGTAATAGAAATAGGAACATTATTCTTTAAAGCTTGCACAAAGGCACCTTTATAAGTATTCAACATTTTTAGTCTGTATGCTCTTGCTTCTTTGTAAGTTTCAAAAGTACCTAATCTATATTTTGTTAATGAATCTTCTTGATACATGCTTACATTAGAAATATTTGATAATGGTTCATTGTCCTTTCTTAATGCAGCAATCTGAACTGTAAAAATAATCGCTGAGGTTTTCTCTTGATTTTCATAATCAACTTGAACAATTGTATCAGTTACAACTGGTTCTAGGACTTCTTTATTTTCTGGTTTAATTTCTTTTTTTGTACAAGAGAAGACAAGTACTAAAAAAAGAAGTAAAGTGGTTATATTTTTCATTTGTTAAAGTTTATTAGCTTCTGCAATTAATTCTGCTATATCTTTTACAACAATTTCAGTTTCTTTTTCTTTAAATTTAATCCCGTCGGTCATCATTGTATTGCAATAAGGACAACCTGTTGCTATAATTTGTGGTTTTGTTTCAAGGGCATCTTCCGTTCTTAAAATATTCACTTCTTTATCACCTTTTTCGGCATCTTTAAACATTTGCGCACCTCCTGCTCCACAGCATAAAGCTGTCGATTTATGGCGTTTCATTTCTGTTAAATTAACGCCCAACCTTTTAATTAAGTCTCTTGGGGATTCATATACTTCATTGCCTCTACCTAAGTAACAAGGATCATGAAAGGTAACTCTTTTTCCTTTCAAAACAGTGTTATCTATATTTAAACGTCCTTCTTTAATTAAATTTTGTATAAATTGAGTGTGATGATACACCTCATATTTTCCGCCTAAGGAAGGATATTCATTTTTGAAGGTATTAAACGAATGAGGATCACAAGTAACAATTTTTTTTACTTCATATCCGTTTAAAATCTCGATATTCATCATGGCTTGCATTTGAAACAAAAATTCATTTCCTGCTCTTTTTGCTGCATCACCGGTAGAGGATTCCTCTACACCTAAAACTGCAAAATCTACATTTGCTTGCTGTAAAATTTTTACAAATGCTCTTGATATTTTTTTTGCTCTATCATCATAACTTCCGGCTGCGCCCACCCAAAACAACACTTCTGGTTGCTTGCCCTGAGCCATCATATCTGCCATTGTTGGTACGTTCATATAGTATTATTTTAGTGTTGAAACGTTTATTCGTTTAATTGTTTGTTCTCGATTAAGAAAACCACTTCTTCTGCTTCTTTTATAAATCTGGTTATTTCAGGTATAAATGCTTTTGTATTTACAAAATGCCAAGATGTTACTCTATTTCTATAATCTTGACTGTTTAAAGCGTAATTAATAAATTTTTCAGAGCTAAAATCTTTTTTATCTTTTGAGTCTGATACATAAGCCAACCACCAATCTTGCTTTTTCCAAAAATTATAGTTTTGTTTAAATTCTAAATCTCTTAATTCATCATCTGCCAGAACTTCATCAATTCTGTGTGTATAAATTTCAATTGTTTTTATAAACAAGCTATCATTAGAGTCATCTATATGTTTAAATTCATTTAATAATTTAAAACCTCTATTATTGAAAGATATTTCATAATAACCAAATATTAATTTTCTTAACTTATATTGCTCTTTATAATCCTTTATAGATAACTCTTTATCAAAAAAACGATCATAAAACTCTTTCTTGTTTCTTTCTGTTAATAAAAGATAATTCGCTTCTTTTATATCGTTTCGTAAATCACTTTTAATTATTTTAAAAACGTTTTTTAATTCATTTTCCTGTTTTCTTGCTTCATTCTCATTATTAATATAAACAGCTACTAGAATTCCGATTACAACTAAAATAATCTCTCCAAAAGCGTAAATTAAATACTTAAATAGTTCACTTTTATTTAAATATTGAAATCTAAACTTTCTTAAAATCTTCATTGATAATCATGTAAGTATTCAAATAATTACTCCTCTTGAGCCCAATTTAATCTATCTTGTTGGTTGTAAGGCCAAGGCGCACCATTGTTCTCTATATTGTTCATCATCATATTTAATTCTTGTGGTGCGGCACTTTCTTCCATGACTAAATACCTTCTCATGTCCATAATTATTGATAAAGGATCTATATTTACTGGGCATTCTTCCACACAAGCATTACAGCTTGTACAAGCCCATAATTCTTCTGGAGAAATATAATCGTTTAATAATTGTTTTCCATCATCCACAAAAGTACCTTTATTAGCATCGATATTTCTACCAACTTCTTCTAAACGATCTCTGGTGTCCATCATAATTTTACGAGGAGAAAGTTTTTTACCTGTTAAATTTGCAGGACAAGCAGATGTACATCTACCACATTCTGTACAGGTATATGCATTTAATAATTGCACCCAATTTAAATCTGCAACATCAGAAGCACCAAATTTTTCTGGAACCACTTCTTCAGCTCCTTCGGCTGGCATTGCATACGGATCTGCATCCGGATCCATCATTAATTTAACTTCTTTGGTAACCGATTCTAAATTATTAAACTGCCCTTTTGGATTTAAATTAGCAAAATACGTATTCGGAAATGCTAATAAAATATGTAAGTGTTTTGAGTAAAATAAGTAATTTAAGAAGGCTAAAATTCCTAATATATGAATCCACCAAGCGGTTCTTTCTATTGTATGTATAGTTTCTGGAGAAAAACTATCAAATAAAGGAGCAATAAATTGACTTATTGGGTTTCCTATTCCTGCTTTTTGAAAATCAATATCGGTGGCATTCATCACCAAAAACAAAGTCATTAAAACCATTTCAAAGTAAATGATATAATTTGCATCATTTTTTGGCCAACCTTTCATTTCTGAACTCATAAAACGCTTAACATTTGCCACATTTCTTCTTGTCCAAAATAAAACCACGGCAATAAATACCAATGCCGCAAAAATCTCAAAAGTTCCGATTAAAAAGGCGTAGACACCCGCATTAATTAAACCTTGAAAAATTCTGTGAGATCCGACTAAACCATCAATAATAATTTCTAGAACTTCAATATTGATAATTACAAAACCAACATAAACGATGACATGTAAAAACCCAGAAAAAGGTCTTTTTACCATTTTAGATTGCCCAAGAGCAATCATCATCATATTTTTTAAACGCTCAGGTTTTTTATCGGTTCTATTTACGTCTTTGCCTAATTTGATGTTTCTTGATAATTTTCTGATATTCATCACAAAAAAACCTATACCAAGAATAAGAGCCAGCGCAAAAAGTATATTGGGTAAGTACTGCATATTAATTATTTAAACTACTAGTTATTGAATTATTTATCTTCCTTTTCGCTAGCTGTAAACGTTTTTTGTTTTTTACCAAATAGTGAAAAATGAACATATCTTTTAGGGTTTAGTTTTAAATCTCTTAATAATTCTTCTAATTCTTTGGTAGCAGCTTCAATATTATCGTACAACTTTTCGTCATTAATTAATTTGCCAATAGAACCTTCACCTGAATTCAATTTCATTGATAATTGATTAAAATTATCAACGGCACTATCGGCTTTTGCTAGAATTTGATTGATATTAATACTCGCTAAACTATCTGATACTTTGCTGAAGTTATCTGTAATATTCTTAGTATTGTCAAACGTAGCTTTTAAATTTTCTTGATTTTCAAGAACTAATATATTTACTGATTTGATCGTTTTTTTAAAATCATGAAGAATTATTGCTATATCTTCTGCAGAATTATTTACGTTATTGATGGTATTCTGATTCAAAATTCTATTCACTCCATTAAATAAAGTATCGGCGCTTACCATAATTTTCTCTAATTTTTCTTGAAGCGGATCTAGGCGCTCTCCAATAGCAGTAAACAAGTTCTCTTCCATTTCCCCCTCTAAAGTGTCTCCTGAAACAGCCATTTCACCTTCATAATTGGGTATAATTGCTAAACTTGAGCCTGATATCGGATTGGGTGAGTATATTTTAACAACGCTTTTTTTAGAGAATTCGAAATCATTTTCTACTGAAAAACGGACAATTAATTCACCTCTTTTTTCGGGTGTTTCATTAAAAGTAATTTCGTTAACCTTTCCAACTTTTAAACCGTTTAAGGTTACAGAACTTGCTTTATTTAAACCTCCTATTTTAGAATATTCAACTTTAAAATAACGAGCTTCACCATCTAATAAATCATGCCCTTTTAAAAAGTTAAAGCCCCACACAAAAGCAACAATAACAATAATTACTATAATTCCTGTTTTTAATTCTTTAGACATACATAGAGATTTAGTAACAAAATTACTAATAATATTTGGTTGCTACTGCCAAAATCAAGGCATTTTATTAACTTCTTTTAAAGATACTTTTTCTCCATTTTTAAATGCAACAATAAATGCTGTTTTATAACCCTTTTCTTTAGCGATTAATAGAGACTTTTTTGTCTCTTGATAAGAAGAAGAAACTCCATAATAATATTTGTGATAGCTCCCCAATTTTACTCTTTGGATATTTTTCAATCCTTTAAAATTATACGATTTTGTTGGAATATTATTTTTACCTGAGGCTATCTGCACTTTAAACTCAACTACTTTTTGTAAAATATCAGGAGTAATTTTAGAATCAATTTCATTGTTCTGAACTACTTCTTCATCAACTGTATTCATTTTTAAATTGTCAATGTAATTTGTAATGGCATCTGCAATTGATTTTGCCATTTGTTGTTGTCCTCTTTTAGAGTTTAAGTAACGACCTTCGGTTTTATTGGTTAAAAAGCCTAACTCTACCAAAACACTTGGCATAATCGTTTCTCGTAGAACTTGAAAATTATCTTGTTTTACCTTTCTATTATTTCTTTTCAATCTAAACGTAAAATTATTCTGAATTAAGCTTGCAATCTCTAAACTTTTATCTAAATTTTCTTCTTGTAAAAGTGACAAACCGATCACAGACTCTGCTGAATTAGGATCAAAACCTTTATATTTTTCTTTATAGTTATCTTCGTATAATAAAATTGATGCGTTTTCTCTTTTTGCAATTTCTAAATTCTTTTTATTGCCCCTTAAACCCAAAACAAAGGTTCCTGCTCCAAAAGCATTAGATGTATGAGAATCGCAATGGATAGACACAAATAAATTTGCTTGTGCGGTATTTGCAATTTCACCTCTTTTCCATAGATCTGGATATGTATCTCCTTTTCTTGTATAAATTACTTTAATATCTTTATTATTTGATAAACTTTCACCAACTATTAAAGCAACTTTTAGAACAATATTTTTTTCTTTATAACCGTTTCCTAAATTCCCTGGATCTTTGCCTCCATGGCCGGCATCTAGAACAATGATATATTTTTTTTGAGCAAATGTTGTAAAACAAGAGCCCAAAAGAAACATTGAAAACACTAAAAAAAATACATTTTTTAGTTTGGTATTAAATTTGTTGTTTTGTAGAAAATTCATCAATAAAATTTAACTAATTTTGGCATCATTAATTTTGAGTTTCAAATATTGAGCCATACTTTTACTCACTTACAAAAATAGCATTTATAGCATTGCAATCAAACCTATCATACTTACTTTTATTTTGCTGTATCTTTTTTGTGAAGATTGGGTTTTCGCAAGATATTAAATCAACAGAAAAAATTGTTGTTCCAGCTGTAAAAAAAGACACCACTTTTTTTAAGAAAAAAGACTCCTTGCCTATTCTTAAAAAAGATAGTTTACTCTTAAAAAATAAAGATTCTATCGCTTTAGATTCCATAAAGCCCAAAGAAACTCTTGAAGACCTTATTGTTCATACTGCAAAAGACTACACAATTCAAGATGCTAAAAACAAAACGGTAACGTTATATAATGAAGCAAATATTACTTATACTGATATTGATTTACA
>JBNMNV010000183.1:0-6393 GCA_051278125.1 Polaribacter sp.
CATAATTTCTGTTTATGGTTTTAGAGCATCTTTGGTCTCGTTTTCTGGTTTGTTAGCTATGGTTATTTCATTTGCAATTCAAAAGCAAACAGTACAAGGTATTTTTGTTCAAGTGGGTTTAACAGCAATTGGTGGTATTTGGTATTTAATTGTATCTCTTTTAATACAACAGTTAGCACCCAAAAGAGAACAAAATCAATTATTAGCGGATACACTTTCTCTTTTAGGTAGTTATTTAAAATTACGAGCAAAATTATTAACCAAGAAAACAAATCGTGATGAAATTCTTAAAGAAACACTAGCACTACAAACTCAAATTAATGAGAAGCATGAAACTTTAAGAGAAATATTATTAACCGCAAGGAAACGTTCAGGTAGATCTCGTTTCGAAGAAAAACAGTTATTAATTTTAGTATCTAGTATTAAAATTTTTGAGCTTATAGAGGCAGAACATTTAGATTATAAGTTAATTGATCGAATATTTGGAGATCATAAGAGCTTTTTAAAAGCTTCAAAAAACTTAAATAATGTTATGGGAAATCATCTGATACTTTTATCAGATTTATTAATTCAAAATAAAAAAATACCGAATAAAGAAACCTTATTAACTGCTTTATCGAAAGCAAACGACTCTATCGTAAGTTATATTGATACTTTCAAATTACCAGAAGCTAGAGAAGGCGCTTTAATTTTAAAAAATTTGTATGATTATGAAGAGCAATTATTGCAAGAAATTAGAACGATAAGAAGAGTCTTAGCAAATGTACAGGATGCTTCTAAAATATCTTTTAAAAGAGAAAATTCAAGTCAGTTTTTAACGTTACAAGAATATAGATGGAATGTTTTAACGCAAAATTTAAGTTTAAATTCTAAAATGTTTAGACACTCTTTTCGACTTACAATTACAATTCTATGTACCTATCTTTTAGGTTTTACTTTAGAAATTCAAAATGCTTATTGGATTATGTTAACTGTAATTGTAATTATGAGACCTAATTACGGCTTGACAAAAGAACGATCAAAAGATAGAGTTATCGGAACAATTATTGGTGCATTCATTGCTTTTTGTATTGTTTTATTAACTCAAAATGAAATCGTCTATTCAGTGCTAGCTTTTATTTCTTTGATATTATCTTTTTCTTTAATTCAGCAAAATTATAAATCTGCTGCTACATTTGTAACAATTAGTATAATTTTTTTATATTCCCTAATTAATCCTAATGCTTTTGAAGTAATTCAGTATCGTGTTTTAGATACAGTTATTGGAGCTGCTATTGCAGTAGTTGCTAACTATATAATTCTACCAACTTGGGAAGCTGATAATTTGAGACAGGTTCTTTTAAATGCTTTGAAGATGAACAAAAATTACCTTTTAGCAGCACAAGTATTATATGAAGATTCAACAACGAGAAAACTTACTTATAATTTAGCAAGAAAAGATGCTTTTCTTGCAGTAAGTAATTTGAACGCGTCTTTTCAAAGGTTAACACAAGATCCTAAATCAAAACAAAAAGAATTTGAATTAATTTATGAGATTGTAACCATCAATCAAACTATGATTGCTGCAATTGCTGCAATTGGTAATTTTATCATCAATCATAAAACCACACCTGCTTCAGAAGGTTTTAAACAACTAATCAATACTATTTCTGGAAACTTACAGTTGTCTTCTGATATTTTAGAGCATAAAAAAGTTGAGAAAGAAGTTTGCAAAGAAAAAAATGAAGATGCGCAAGATAAATTATTTGATACCTATAAAAAACTATCAAATTTAAGAGATGAAAATATTAAAAAAGGCAAAAAGGAATTAGATACAGAAACGTTACATCAACTTCAAGAGGCATATCTTATATCTAATCATTTAAATTGGTTAAAATCACTTTCCGAAAGTCTAAAGAAAGCAATTGGAAAGTATACATCTATTATTTTGGAATAATTAGAATCAATAAAAATAGCTCCAAATTTTGGAGCTATTTTTATTTCTAATATTTATAAGGATTTAATCCTCATCCTCAATATCATTTACATCAAAATCATCGTTATCATCAAAAAACTCTGCATCTTCTGCATATTCCTCCATTGCGTTTTCTAAACGATCACTAATTTTTACTAAAAAATTGGTGTCTGCTGTTTTTACTTCTACTGCTTTTACAGTTTGTCCTTTTGCATTTTTAAAGGAAATAATGTCTTCATAATCATAACCATCAGGATATTTATCAATTAGCAGATCTAAAATATCTTTGGTTAGCTTTGCGTATTCTACGATTACTCTTTTCATTTTTATTAGATATTAATTTCTAGATAAAGTATATTTATTTTAGCTCATTACTTTTCAAAAATAATAAATTTTAATAAACAAATATCATTTTAATTACATTTCTAAAAGATATGCAAATATTAAAGGAGCTACAATGGTTGCATCACTTTCTATAATAAACTTAGGTGTATCTATATCCAGTTTTCCCCATGTAATTTTCTCATTAGGCACAGCTCCTGAATACGATCCATAGCTTGTGGTGGAATCTGAAATCTGGCAGAAATAACTCCAAAATGGTGTTTCTGGTCTTTCCATATCTTGGTATAACATTGGCACTACACAAATAGGAAAATCTCCTGCAATGCCTCCTCCTATTTGAAAAAATCCTATTCCGTTTTCAGAATTGTTTGTATACCAATCTGCTAAGAAAGTCATGTATTCAATTCCAGATTTTACAGTGCTTGCTTTTAATTCCCCTTTTAAAACATAAGAAGCAAAAATATTCCCCATTGTAGAATCTTCCCAACCAGGACAAATAATAGGCAGGTTTTTCTCTGCTGCTGCGTACATCCAAGAATCTTTGATGTCTATTTCATAATATTGCTCTAAAACTCCAGATAATAATAATTTATACATGTATTCATGTGGTAAATAACGTTCTCCATTTGCTTCTGCATCTTTCCATATTTTTACAATATGTTCTTGAATTCTTCTAAACGCTTCTTCCTCTGGAATACAAGTATCTGTAACTCGGTTTAAGCCTTTTTCTAACAAATCCCATTCGTCTTGTGGCGTTAAATCTCTATAATTCGGCACGCGTTTGTAGTGAGAATGTGCGACTAAATTCATCACATCTTCTTCTAAATTGGCACCTGTACAAGAAACAATTTGCACTTTATCTTGACGAATCATTTCAGCAAAAATCTTTCCCAATTCTGCAGTACTCATAGCTCCTGCCAAAGAAACTAACATTTTAGAGCCTTTGTTTAATTGTACTTCATACCCTTTTGCAGCATCCACTAAAGCAGCCGCATTAAAGTGTAAAAAGTATTTTTCTATAAAATTTGTAATTGGTTTGTTCATTTTTTATTATTTTTTGACTATCATCTCTAAACTGTTCTCGATAGAATTTTTCAAAAAAGAAAAATCACTCGAACTGACAGTATTATCAATATTAATTTTGATAATCTTTTTTATTACTATTTATTTTTTTGAAGTTTATTTACTTCATAAAGATCTGTTCTTCTGTCTTTTAAATTTCGAACACTTCCAAATTGATTCAAATCTTTAAGCAAATCTAAATCTACATCCGCAATTAAAATCATTTCTGTATTTGTGGTTGCTTCTGCTTTAATTCCGTTTGCTGGAAATGAAAAATCACAAGGCGTAAACACCATAGATTGTGCAAACTGAATATCCATATTGTTCACTTTTGGTAAATTACCAACACTACCTGCAATGGCAACATAACACTCGTTTTCTATGGCTCTTGCTTGTGCACAATGTCTCACTCTAGAGTATCCATTTTGTGTATCCGTTAGAAATGGAACAAACAAAATATCCATTCCTTCTGCTGCTAAAATTCTGCTTAATTCTGGAAATTCTGAATCATAACAAATTAAAACGCCTATTTTACCACAATCTGTATCAAATGTTTTTAGCTCATTTCCACCTTGCATTCCCCATATTTTTGCTTCGTCTGGAGTTACGTGTAATTTCTCATAACGTTCTGTAGAGCCATCTCTTCTGCACAAATACCCAACATTGTATAACATTTCGTTTTTTAATTCTGGGAAACTTCCTGTGATGATATTAATATTATAGCTAATTGCTAATTCAGAAAATTTCCGCACAATTTCTGGTGTGTATTTTGCCAATTCTCTAATGGCTTTCGACTCTGGTAAATGATTGTTATCCGCCATTAAAGGCGCGTTAAAAAACTCAGGAAACAAGGCAAAGTCTGATCTGTATGCAGAAACTGCATCTACAAAATATTCTGCTTGCTGCATCAATTCTTCTAAGTTTTTGTACAACCGCATTTGCCACTGAATCAAACCTAAACGAACTACTTTCTTTTTAATAACGGCTTTTGTAGATTCCTTTTGGTAATACACATTGTTCCACTCTAGCAAAACAGCAAAATCGTTAGAATCTGCATCTCCTTCTATATAGCCTTTCATCACTTTTGAAGGATGAAAATCGTTAGAAATTTGAAAGTTTAACACGGGATCGTGAATTTCTTTACGTTTTACCTTTTCTATATATTCTTTTGGCGAAATTAAGTCTGAATGTTTATGATAATTAGGAATTCTTCCTCCAAAAGCAATACCTCTTAAATTCAGCTTTTCACATAATTCTTTTCGGTAATCATACAATCTTCTACCTAATCGTAAACCTCGATATTCTGGCATGATAAAAACATCAATTCCGTATAAAACATCGCCTACATTGCTATGTGTATTAAAGGTATAATTACCCGTAATTTCTTTATACGTATGATGATCGTCAAACTGATCATAATCTACTCTTAACGAAAGTGCACAACCAGCAAGCTCACCATTAATTTTTATAACCACCTGCCCTTCAGGAAATTTACTGATTAATGACTGTATTTGAGGCTCTTCCCAATGGGTGCTTTGCATATTTGCATACACCTCTATCATTACCTGTTTTAACTCTTGATAATCGTTAATTGTTAAATACTGCAATTCTATATTTTCGATGTTTTCGACTTTCATAATTTCTTAAAAACCGTCATCGTCATTTTTAAATTTTGATAATTTGCTGAACGGATTTACAATTTCATCATCTCCATTATCATACGTATCATCATTCTCTACAAATTTATAACTTAACATTTTGTAATATAATTTTGCTGCTAAAAAGTCAGAAGATTTTTCATTTCTATTTGGACATAATTCAACCATATCAAAACCAACCACATTTTTCTCTTCAAAAACTTTTTTCAAGAATTCTAGCG
Organism: Polaribacter sp.; assembly: GCA_051278125.1. Taxonomy (GTDB): domain Bacteria; phylum Bacteroidota; class Bacteroidia; order Flavobacteriales; family Flavobacteriaceae; genus Polaribacter. The sequence continues at coordinate 5,238 of JBNMNV010000183.1, forward strand.
TTTCATAGTATAATAAACCTCCTGGTTCTGGTGTTCCTGTAGAAGGCATAATTGATGGATCTAAAGCATCCAAATCAAACGTAATAAACACATTATTAGTTAGTTGATCTATCACCTCATCCGTCCAATATTCATTTACAGCCATATCGCTTGCAAAAAATACTTTATCTGGATTCATGGTTCTTTTTTCAGAAATATCCATACTTCTAATTCCCACTTGCACCAAATTAGTATTTTGATTTGCTTCATAAACTGCACATGCGTGATTGCAATTAGAACCTTCGTATTCTTTTCTTAAATCTGCGTGTGCGTCTATATGTAACACAGATAAATTACTAAAACACTCGTTAAAAGCACGAATTGTACCAATAGAAACTGAATGTTCTCCACCAAAAATAGTCACAAATTTGTTTCTGTTGATATACTTTTTTGTTTCTTGATGCACAGCCTCTACCATTGCTTCTGGTGAAGTATTTTCTGTTACGGCTTCCGCTAAAAAAACACCTTTTTTGTAAACCTCAGAATCCGTTTCAATATCATACAATTCCATATTTTCTGAAGCATCTAAGAACGCCTGTGGCCCTTTGTCTGCTCCTTTTTGCCAAGTACTTGTTCCATCATAAGGAACAGGGATAATCACTATTTTTGATGTTGACAGTTTTCCAAACTCTTGCGGAATTCCTGCATATGTTTTCGTTGTATTCATTTTATATGTTGCAATGTTATAACACTTTTTCTTTGATTATTTTTTCTTCTTTTTGTGTTGCTTCAGTCGCCTCTCCATAACCTAAAATAGAAAGTAATTCGCTACTTTTTTGTTGCTCCTTAAATATTCTTGTGGTAATGTTTCCATCTGCATCTTTATCAATAATTAAATGTTTAGGATGTGGAATTAAACAGTGTTGTAATCCTCCAAAACCACCTATTGATTCTTGATACGCACCTGTGTTAAAAAAACCAATGTACAATGGTTTATCTTTCTCATAAACAGGTAAGTAAATTCCGTTTACGTGTTGTTCTGAGTTGTAGTAATCATCACTATCACAAGTTAAACCACCTAATAAAACACGCTCATATTGTCTGTTCCATTTGTTTAATGGCAACATGATAAAACGTTTATTAATTGCCCAAGAATCTGGTAAAGTTGTGATGAATG
>JBNMNV010000184.1:0-6353 GCA_051278125.1 Polaribacter sp.
GGATGCATATTGGTAATAAAGAATTCTATTTTGCTTTACAAGAATCACCTTTAGAAACTAAACCAAAAAAACCAAATCAAACCTATATTAATTATGGTTTTAATCATATTGGTTTAGTTGTTCATCATATTGATGACATTGAAAAAAAATTAATTGAGGCTGGTTATCATAAAGGAATTGACACACCAAAAGAAAAATTTAGAAAAAGAATTTATTATTTTGATGCTGCTGGTTTTGAATGGGAATTAGTCGAATATTTATCTAAAAAAACTGATGAGAAATTTTTGTATGAGTAAGGTTTTTGATAAAAAATTAAAGAATTTCGCTAACGTCTTGGCTATAGTTAATACAGGAATTAAAAGTAGTAAACTTTAGATTAAACACCTAAACCCTTATTAACTATAGCCATTATTACGTAAAGTGTTTCCTTTATGTCAAAACCCAATTTATACAATTTTCAATTTCCTGATGTTCGGATGGCAACAAAGTTTGTAAATCAGATTGTTCTAATGTATTAGTAAATGATGCCCAAATCGCTTCACTTTTACCGCTTAGATTTAAATGATCTTCAATTGTTCCTTTTTTCCAAACCCAAATATTATGAGATTGCATTTTTACGCATATATTTTGAATGTTTTGTTGTGTATTTGGAGATTGAGCTAAAATTGTAAAACCTGCAGCAGCTGAAATAGAACCGTTGTTTCTTGTTGGCCAACCATCAGTTCCTATAGCTATATTATTTGTAAATGCTATGTTTGTTAATTCAGTCAAACATGCATTAATATCTGTGTCATTTACTTGTAAGTATCCTTCTTTTATACCATTTTTCAAAGCAAAATCTAAATCAACAATTGCTTTAGTTGGCAAATCCATAGTAGAAAGAACTTGCATAGATTTTTTGGTATTACCAGAACCGTCTAGTTTAACTAAAGCTGTTTTATGATGTAAAATTATTTTACCTGTGATTTTTTCAATGATTATCGGTAGTAACTTGTTTTCTGTTTTGCCTTCTGCTAATATTATTTTTTCGGAAAATAAAATGTTACTAGAATTACTTAAGGAATATAATAAAGTTAATTGATGTGGAGCTTGTTGCTCTACAATTGGAATTGCAGTTTTTAATGTAGTTCTTTTATAAGTTCCTAATGTATTGTTCTTTCTTACTAAGATTGTATTTCCAACATCTTTTTGAGTTATCATAAAAGGTGAATGTGTAGAAAAAATGACTTGATAACCTTGATTAGATAAGATATTCAAAGAAGTTCTTAATATTTCAATAGCTTGTGGGTGTAAATAAAGTTCTGGTTCGTCAATTAATAATAAAGTTGTTGTTCTATTTAATTGACTTGCTAATTTTAAATCTGCTAAATGTCTAATTAGAGTCATTTGTATTGAACGTTGTGCTCCGTGTCCAAGTAGGCCAACATCTTTAGGGTTAGGTAATAAATTTTCATAAACTTTAATAGTTCCTTTTTTAAATACTTCCTTTAATTCCGGTGTCGGAATATGAATTTTTACTTTTATGTCAGGAAAAAACGCATCTAACTTATCATTAATTTCTTGGTCGAAAGTTTCTAATTCAGGTGCTCGGTTAATACCTTCTGCATCTAAAATTGCTTTAAGCCCATCAAGAGCTCCACTAACTTGTTGGCTATATTGTAATTCTATTGGACCAATAATTTCAGCTAATAATTTTCCAATAGTTGATGAAGTACTAGATTTCGAAATATCATCTTCTGAATTTTCCATTGCTCCAATATGTATTGGCTCAGGAAACAAATCTTTAATCGCATTATCTATACCTGTAGGATTGTTTTGCCAAGTAACTCCATCAGTAGGGTCTAAAACTTGTAATTTAATTTGGGATACTAACTGACTAGGCATTGTCTGTATTCTCTTAATTGTTAAGGTTTCGTTGTTGAGAAAAGGTTCTATTCTTGTACGATGATTTTGGTCAATGTTATCTAAAATATCAGTTGAAATTCCTTCAATTTGGCCAATCATTGTTATAGGTTGATTGATATCATTAAAAGAATCAATTTTTAATGACGTTTTTCTCAAAATCCATTTTATGGCCTCTAAAATATTTGATTTCCCTGCATTATTGTAACCAACAAGAGGTGTGAAATCAGAAAAAACAAATTCATGATTTTTTATTGATTTGAAATTTTCAATTTGAATTTTACTAATTATATGTCCCATTGTTCAATTTGTGGTTTCATTGTGCCCAACGTGGTATCGAATATGTGTCGTTTTACTGACTTATATTCTAGTTACTGAAACAAGTTCAGCATAAAAGCGAAGTTATATTTTTAAAATCAAAATGTCAAGGGTCTTATCATCCTTTTTATCTTATTTTCTTTAGGAATTAGGCTTTCAGATTTCATTAATATAAGCTAATTTGCACCTTTCAAATTTCCACTCACAAATAATCCAACTTCATCATGAAATCAGCAAAAACCTTAAAACAACCGTTTACTTTACCTTGTGGTGTTACTATTCCTAATAGAATCGTAAAATCTGCCATGAGTGAAAACAATGCTGATAAAGGTGGACGACCTTCTGAACGTATTATACAACTCTATAAAACTTGGGGAGAAGGTGGTACAGGAATTTTGATTTCTGGAAATGTTATGATGGATAGCAAGGCTCTAAATGAGCCTAGAAATGTGGTGGTAGAAGACGAAACCTACATGGCAGAGTTAAAAGAATGGGCAGATGTTGCACAAAAACATGGAAGCCATCTTTGGATGCAAATTAATCATCCAGGAAGACAATCGCCTAAATTTAATAAAGATGTAGTAAGCGCTTCAGATGTTCAATTGCCTATGAAATCTATGTTTCCAAAGCCACGTCCTATGACGGAAGATGAAATATGGAAAGCAATAGATGGTTTTGGTGATTGTGCATTCATTGCTAAAAAAGCAGGTTGGAAAGGTGTGCAAATTCATGGTGCTCATGGGTATTTGGTGAGTCAATTTCTTTCTACCCTTACAAATTTACGAACAGATCAATGGGGCGGTTCTTTAGAAAACAGAGCTCGATTTGCTATAGAAATTTATAGAAATATGCGGACGAAAGTTGGCCCTACTTTTCCTATCGGAATAAAAATTAACTCTGCAGACTTTCAACGAGGAGCCTTCACAGAGGAAGAATCGCTAGAAGTTATTGATATGCTTTCTGCTGAGGGTATGGATATGATAGAAGTTTCTGGGGGTACGTATGAAAAAGCTGCGATGATGGGAGCAGGAAAAAAAATAAAAGAAAGTACACAAAAAAGGGAAGCCTATTTTACCGATTTTATTGTAAAAGCAAGAGCACGAACAAAGGCTCCGCTCTTATTAACCGGAGGTTTTAGAACTGTAGATGTTATGGCAAAAGCAATTGAAAATAACGAACTGGATTTCGTTGGTTTAGCACGTCCGTTTACTGTATTCCCTCACCTTTCTAAAGATATTTTTGAAGGAACAAAAACAGAGGTACATATTCCACCTGTAAAAACAGGTTTAAAATTTATTGATAAAATGGGGTTCTTAGACATTGCTTATTTTTCTCAACAAATGAAAATGATGGGTAAAGGTGATTTACCAAATCCGAAGTTAAGTGTTTGGTCTATTTTATTTCATTTTATAAAAGAAACTGTGTTTTAAATCCTTTTATCAAATCTAAAAGAAGCTTAAAAAATCCGTCGTAAAATGGCGCTTATAAATTTTATAGCAGGCATTTTTAGCATCAGTTTTACATCTTGATAAAAGCTTGTTTCCTCATCCAAAAATTTAAAAATAGTTTGAACAGGTGACTTTTTAAAAAGTTGTGAAAATAAAGTAGCTCCTAGATAATTCTTTTGGTATAAAATATCTAATAACAACAAATCATAATACCAAAATTTAGTAATTTTATGGAATTCTGGAAGAGGTTTATGTTCCTTTAGATGATTGATCAGATTGACTGTTTTTTTCATTGTATTTTTAAACGTAAATCCTGTGCTTGCTTTAGACCAACCTCCTGCCGTACCGATATGAATTATATTTTCTGAATTTTTTTCCCAAAACTTATAGCAGGTCATAGGGATGGAACCTTGCTCTTTTTCCACAATTTTATACTCAATAATATTTTTTTGTTTTAAGTATTTTTCGATTTCTGATTTGTAAACATCATATGCCAATAAATCTTTTGAAAACAAGGTATATTCGAACAAAGCTTCCTTTTTACTCGTTGGCAAAATATACATAAAACGGGTATTTCCTTTTTGATCAACGGTAAAATCCATGAAAGTTGCAGCGGTATCGTTAAAAGAGTTTATTTCAGTTCGGATAAAAAAGCCGACAAAATGTTGTTGTAAAACAGGATATTGAGTTTGTCTTTTATAAGCATCATCAAAAAGAATACTATTGAGCAGCGTTCTTGTTTTAAAAACTTGGTTTTCTGTAATTACTTCCGCCTCCGTATGAAGCTGTTTAATCTCTAAAACCGTTTCCTTCTGAAAACTAATATTTGATTTTTGGTCTAAAACATTCCAAATTTTTGAGTAAAAATCTTTGCTCCGAATCATTTTATAGGAGTAAGGGGCTATACTCTCTTCAGATTTGTGAAAATCACTTTTAAAGATAATTTTATCCCATGATGTACTTAAAATATCATCCCATTCACCTTTGTTTTGCTCCCAATAACACCAAGTTCTATCGTTTAAATTTTTCTTTTCTTTGTCTACAATCAATATTTTCTTATCATCAAAAAAAATATCTTTTGACATTCTGTAGGCCATCATTAATCCAGATGCTCCACCGCCCACAATTATATAGTCGTAGGTATTCATAAAGATATTAATGATAATAATGTATTCATAAACGATCAACTAAAGCACTCTTTTAGTATATGTCAAGGATTTTAAACTTAAATTATTTTAAATATAGGCTGATTTAAAATAGCTGAATTATTTATTTTGATAAACTTGTAAGTAAAATTAACATTCACTGCACAAAGCAAGAAAATAAAAGAAACACCATTTAGTACAACGGATACAACTAATAATTATATTCATTAAAAGCTGAAAAATCCAACAAAACGGCTCTAATTTTTAAATTGAACCTTTTGAGGCTAAATAAAAAAAGAATTTGATTGTAGACAATAAATTTAAATAATATTCAATTTATACTTTACATAACTTCTTGCTAATAAGTTAATTTTCATAGGATCAGAAATACGAATCCTTGTATCCATAATTTTTTCTGAAGGTACATTATTCAACTTTTTCAACAATCTTCTATAATATCTATACGCCATATACACTCCAAATTTGGCTTCAACAGGTAATTTTAAAATTCCGTTATTGTATGCATAATCGAAATCAGCTTCTATCTCATCAATGATCAATTGTTTTGATTCTTGATTTAATTTTCCTAAATCTATATTCGGAAAGTAAGAACGATTCAAAACTTCAAAATCATCCTTTAAATCCCTTAAAAAATTCACTTTCTGAAAAGCAGAACCCAAACGCATTGCTGCCTGTTTTAAATCCTCGAACATTTTATCATCACCATTCACAAATACTTTTAAACACATTAAGCCTACAACATCTGCAGAGCCATAGATATATTCATCATATTCTTCTTTTGTTGCATACTGTGTTTTATGTAAATCAGCTTTCATACTCTTTAAGAAAGCTTGCACCATATGATCTGGAATATTATAGCGATGTACCGTTTGTTGAAAAGAGTTTAAAATAGGATTTAAACTAATTTTTTGTTCCATGGCAAAGTAATAATCACGCTCAAAATGATCCATCAACGCTTCTTTATCAAAATCATGAAAAGTATCTACAATTTCATCTGCAAAACGAACGAAACCATAAATATTATAAATATCAGTCCTTATTTTTGGCGATAAAGTATTCACAGCCATAGAAAAAGATGTACTATATTTTTTAGTAACTAATTCACTGCAACTATTAGAAACACTATCAAATAATTCTTTCATATACTACTGATTTTTAATAATTAAATCTGTCGCTATTTTACCTGAAATAAGTGCCGGCGGAACTCCAGGACCAGGAACTGTTAATTGCCCTGTAAAATACAAATTATTTACTTTACTACTTTTAATTTTTGGTCTTAAAAATGCAGTTTGAAGCAATGTGTTTGCCATACCATAAGCATTTCCTTTATAAGAATTATATTCTTCTTTAAAATCCTTTACACAAAAAGATCTTTTAAATAAGACACTGCTTTTAACTTCTTGCTTCGTTAACTTTTCAAATCTGTCTATTATTTTATGAAAATATTCTTCTCTCAAAGCTTCAGTATCCTCTATACCAGGAGCAAGAGGAATTAAGAAAAAACCAGCTTCTTTACCTT
>JBNMNV010000185.1:0-6302 GCA_051278125.1 Polaribacter sp.
GACTCCTTTCACTTTTTTTGCTTCAGAAGCATCAAAACTTTCTAATACTTGACCAAATGCCGGAGGTCTCAAAACCGAAGCATACACCATTCCATCTGCCTTATAGTCCAAGCCAAAAAGTGGCTTTCCTGTAACAATTTTTTCAATATCTACATTGATGGCGTCTTTGCCAATAATGCTAAAATCTTTTATTTCTTTTAACTTTACATCTTCTGGAACTTCTAATAAGGCAGCTTCTTTTACAACATCACCATACCCAAAAGTATCTCCATTTGCATTGGTAATAATTCCTTTCGATGCCATACAAGTATTTGCATCTACATTCCATTTTTGAGCTGCAGCATTGACTAGCATTTGCTTTGCTGTTGCGCCGGTTTGCCTTAAAGCATCCCAACTAGAGCGTATCGATTGACTTCCTCCTGCAATTTGTCTTGTATAATTTTTAGTATCTAATGCACCTTGAGAAACGGTTACATTCTTCCAATCGACATCTAATTCTTCTGCAATAATCATCGGCATCGATGTTTTTACACCTTGACCAATTTCTGGATTTGGAGAAAAAATAGTAACATAACCATCATCCGATATTTTTATAAATGCATTAAAATCGTTGAAATTTAGACTTGCAATATCTACAGGCATTTTTGCTTCTGGTTTGCAAGCCGTTAAAAAGTTGAAGCCAATTAACATTCCTCCGCCTGCTAGCAATGAGGTTTTTAAAAAATTTCTTCTATTGAGATTTGTATTGAGTTGAGATTTCATTTTTTATGTTTTTAGATTCCTGTTTCGCAACGAAATCGTTGATAAATTTTACAGGAATAATCATTGAAAGATTTTCCTCATTTTAAAACTTTGAGGTCTTTATTTATGAAGACATTTTTTCTGATGCCAATTTAACCGCTTTTTCTATCCTATTATAAGAAGCACATCTGCAAATATTTCCATTCATAGCTTGTCTAATTTCTTCTTCAGAAGGATTTTTATTTTCTGATAAAAAAGCAGAAGCTGTCATTATTTGTCCAGATTGGCAATACCCACATTGTGGCACATCCAATTCTTTCCAAGCTTCTTGAATAGGATGTTTTCCATCGGGCGACAAACCTTCTATCGTTGTAATTTTTACATCACCTAAAATAGAAACTTGCATTTGACAACTTCTTGTTGCCACTCCATCAATATGAACTGTACAAGCGCCGCATTGCGCAATTCCACATCCAAATTTTGTACCTACTAAATTCAGTTCGTCTCTTAAAACCCATAACAAAGGGGTGTCTTCGTCTGCAGTAAACGATTTTTTTTCTCCGTTAATTTGTAATGTATAGTTTGGCATATAAAATGATTTTGGAAAATTATTGTGTAATTTACAAAAAAATATTTCAATTTTGTAATTAATTGTTTTTCGCTGTAATTTAGTACCGTTTTTGTTAAAAATTACTAAAAAAAGAAAATGAAGATTTTTTCCTTTTTTAGTCGAAATAGAAGGGAAAAAAGCGCACTTTATTACAGTAATTTCAAATGATCAATGGCATAAAAAAAATCCACTAAAAAAGTGGATTTTGATACTTCTAATAAGTATTCTCTAACTATTTGCTACCTAATAAAAGTAAATCATTCACTAAAATTTCAGTAACATATCTCTTTTCGCCCTCTTTAGTCTCGAAAGATCTGTTGGTTAGTTTGCCTTCTACTGCGATTTCTTGTCCTTTGTTTACATAATTTTCTACTACGTTAACCAATCCACCTTTTATAATTATAGAATGCCAGTAAGCGCGTTCAATTTTATTACCGTTTTTATCTTTGTAACTGTCATCTGTAGCTAAAGAAAATTTTGCAATTTTGTTGCCATCTTTAAAAGTTACGATTTCTGGATCTTGACCCAATCTACCAATTAATTGTACTTTGTTTCTTAACGTATTCATAAGATAAGTTTTATTTTATATTGAATTTCATTCGTTCCATTCAACACTGCAAAGTTGCGACACCATTTGATTTTTATTCGGTTCCAAAACAATTACTTTCGGTTGTAAGTATTTGTAGTCGTTTGTAATTGGATAATTTTACTTACCTTTAACGTATGGAAAATAGAAAATGTTTAGAATGCCAAGAACCAGTAAAAGGCAGAGTGGATAAGAAATTCTGTTCGGATTATTGCAGAAATTCATATAATAATAGCGTCAATAAAGACAGTAAAAATCTCATTAGAAACATCAATAATAGATTGAGAAAAAATTATAAAATTTTATCAGAATTAAATGTTTCCGGTAAAACAAAAGTAACCCGCACAAAATTATATGACAAAGGTTTCGATTTTCAACTCTTTACCTCTATCTACAAAACAAAAACAGGAAACATCTATTTCTATGTATACAATGAGGGATATTTAGCCTTAGAAAATGAGCTATTTCTGCTCATAACAAAAGATCTTTAAATAAAAAACTTCTTAAAATGTACAACACATTTTTTCTTTATTTCAACTCTTAATTGTATCGTCAGGTCTAAAAAAAAGTCGAAAGAAATATAATTCTATCAACTTTTTTGTAGTATTATTTAGTTTAAGACTGAATTAAAACTTTTTATTTTAATATCTACTTCATTAATAAAAGCTTCTTCTCTGATTTCATTTTTATAGCCTACACCTACCTTTGTAGGGTAAACTCTACACCAGTATCTATTAATACCGTCTGGTAGTCTTGGAATTTTAAATTTTACCGCAGTATTAACAGAACCTGCTCCTACAGTTTTTTTTTCTTAAGTGGTTGTAACTAATTTTTAGTGTTTTGCAAGAAAATGTGAATGTCTCGTTGCCTTGAAGTATTGTATTCTATAATTATTTTAACTATTGAATTTGGGGCTAAAACGTCAGAATCCGATACCGTAACCTATTCACCTTAATAGGAGTTTTTTTTGTGCAATTAGCCTTTTCAGAAAGTAAAATTTTGTTTTCTTTTTTTAATTTTAATTGGGATTATCAGATATACATAATTAATACTTTTCTAAGCATCTTAAATAAATGTATCTGGTTTTATGCATATGATGAAGGCTATTTATGGATTAGAAAAGAGCGATAAATTTACTTCCAAGTATTCCCTTTCACTTTAATCGCCGCTTTTAAAACATCTTTCTGACTTAATTGCCCTATTAATTTGCCGTTTTCTATCACTGGAAATCTTCTTCTATGTGATGAGATAAATTTAAAAGCAGCATCAAAAACATTCATATCCTTATCAATAGTATCCACATCCGTAACCATATATTTCCCTACTGTATTATTGGTATCTGACGGCATATTGTAGTATTTACTTTCAGAAATATGTTTGATGCAATCCGTTTCAGAAATAATACCTATTAACTCATTCTTATCATTGACTACAGGCCCACCAGAAATTTTATAGGTTATTAATTGTTTAATTACATGATCTAAAGAATCTTCTGCTCTAAAAGTAATTAATTTTGTAGTCATATAATCTGATACTAAAATTTCAGACTCCTCTTTTTCTTGTGCCTTATCTCTCTTTCCTTGAAAGCTTTTAATTCCCATAATTTCTAAATTTTAAGTTGCCTCACAATTTACAGATTTTTCCTTATGAATTAACATTAGGAGAGAAAAAAATATTTACTACTTTTATTGAAACGTATCTCTTACATGAAAAAAGTATCCTCTATCCTATCTATACTCATTATTTTAGTTGTCATCTATTGGAGTTTTTCTGATTTAAAGCCTTCTTTAACAACAGAAAAACCGACTTTGAAAACTAATTTCTCTGTAGAAAATGCCTTACAACACCTAAAAAAAATAAGTCAAAAAGCGCATTATGTTGGCACAAAAGAGCATAAAAATGTTCAAAATTATATTGTTGCAGAGCTACAGAAGTTAGGCTTAGAAACTGAAATACAAAGGCAAACGTATGTGGATAAAAAAAGGGTAACTGCAACCACTGCAGAAAACATTTTAGCTCGTTTTAAAGGTTCTGAAAACGGAAAATCTTTAATGTTATTATCTCATTATGACTCGCGTGATCATTCTTCTTTAGGCGCAAGTGATGCTGGCTCTGGAGTTGTTACTATTTTAGAAGGAATTAGAGCCTATTTAGCAAAAAATGAAACACCTAAAAATGATATTGTCATCTTAATTTCTGATGCAGAAGAACTAGGTTTATTGGGCGCAGGAGCTTTTGTTGCACATCATCCTTGGACAAAAGATATTGGTTTAGTTTTAAATTTTGAAGCAAGAGGAAGTGGCGGTCCTAGTTACATGTTATTAGAAACCAATGGAAAAAACAGTAAATTATTATCAGAATTTTTAGCTGCGAAACCCAATTTTCCAGCAGCCAATTCTTTACTGTACGAAGCTTATAAGAAATTACCTAATGATACCGATTTAACCGTTTTTAGGGAAGATGCTAACATCAATGGATTTAATTTTGCCTTTATTGGCGATCATTTCGATTATCATACAGCACAAGATTCTTATGATCGTTTAGACCGTGAATCCTTATTACATCAAGCAGATTATCTAACCTCAACCCTAAATTATTTTGCGAATTCCAATTTAGAAAACTTAAATTCTGATGAGGATTTTGTGTTTGTAAACTTTCCATTTATTGGCTTGCTTACCTATTCGTTTTCATATGTTATTCCGTCTTTACTTATTGCAAGTCTCCTTTTTATCATTTTATTATTCTTCGGGTTTTCTTTGCATAAAATAACATTAAAAGGTGTTTTGAAAGGATGTATTCCTTTTATGGTTTCAATCATTCTATGCGGTGGTATTTCATTCTTTTTATGGAAATTATTACTCATTATACATCCTCAATACACAGATATGCTTCATGGCTTTACCTATAATGGATATGTATATATACTGGCTTTTGTATTCTTAAATCTATGGATTTTACTAAAAATATATAGTTATTTTAAAAAGCAAGAACACACAACGGATTTATTAATTGCACCCATTTTTATTTGGCTCCTTTTGAATTTTATCATCAGTTTGTATTTAAAGGGTGGAGGTTTTTTTATCATCCCTGTTTTTTCGGCTCTATTAATACTAGCCATCGACATTTTTATGACCATAGAAACACGATCAAAACGCATCCTTTTTACGATTATCTCTATCCCTACAATTTACATATTTGCTCCTATAATTAAAATGCTTCCAGTAGGTTTAGGGTTAAAAAATCTATTTATTAGTGGTATTATTATTTCGCTAATTTTTGGATTAATGGTCCTCACTTTTCATCAAAAAAAATCTAATTGGTTTTTAAAATTATGTGGCTTTTTTACGATTATTTTCTTCGGATACGCTACCTATACAAGTGGTTTTTCTGTGGATAATAAAAAACCAAATAGCATCGTATATTTTCAGAATTCTGATGATAAAACCGCTTTTTTCGGTACATATAATACCTCTTTAGATAGCTACACGAAACAAATTTTTGACAATACAGCTCTCAAAGGAAGTATTGCAAACGCAGAAACTACGAGTAAATACAGTACACGTTTTACTTATCATAAAAAAGCCGAATACAAAAATATGAGTTCTTCTGATATTAGTATCCAGATGGACACAATTATTGGCAATAATCGCTTTTTAGAAATAATAGTCACTCCCCAGCGAAAAGTGAGCAAATTAGAATTTATAACGGATCGTAAAATGACGTTAAAACAATTTAAAGTAAATGAGGCTTTGGTCATGAAAGGGAGAAATTATGATATAAAAAGAAGAACTTTTTTAGCATACACGATTGCAAATTCAGACAAAGAAGTAACCCTTTCTTTTATGGTGGATAAAGAGCAAGAATTAAATATTTTTTTGAACGAAATTTCTTACGATTTATTAACCAATCCTAATTTTTCTATAAACCCTAGAGCTAACGAGATGATGCCAATGCCATTTGTTACGAATGATGCAATTATAACTAGTAAAAAGATAAAAATTTAACCAACAGTATGCATTGCACAAAAAAAGCGCTCTGAATAATCAGAACGCTTAATATTATGTAAATTTATGATTTACTCAATCTCAGAAACACGCAAAGTATTTACCATTCCTCTTGCCTCTGCTGGCATTGATACTAAATTGATTACCAAGTCGCCTGTATTGACAAATCCTTTTTCTTTTGCGATCTTGTTGATGTCCAAAACGGTGTCATCTGTAGATAAGTTAGCATCATAAAAATAAGCTCTTACACCCCAAAGTAAATTTAGTTTACCTAAAATTCTTTTATCCGTAGAGAACGCTAAAACATGTGTTCTTGGTCTCCATGCAGAAATTTGAAACGCTGTATAGCCACTATTTGTTA
>JBNMNV010000186.1:0-6265 GCA_051278125.1 Polaribacter sp.
GGCTTACAGCCATCAGAATCCCCTCCAAAAAAAATAAAAGTAATTATAAAAAACTAACAAATTGGCAACTCACAAAAAAAGCATTCTTACCAAATTCTACATTGTAGGGGTTTTTATGTCCTGTTTTTTGGTGGCTATTATTGTTAAAGTTGTGCATATTCAATATGTTCAAGGAGAAAAATACAAGAAACTTTCTACAGAATTAACCATTAAGCAAGATACAATTCGTTCAAATAAAGGAAATGTATATGCTGCGGATGGTAATTTATTAGCAACTTCCATGTCCAAATACACCATAAGAATGGATGCCGTTGCAGTAAATAGTGCTGTTTTTGAAAAAAATATAGCAGGTTTGTCTAAGGAGTTGTCTGCTATGTTTGGTAATTCTGCGAGCTATTATCAAAATAAGTTAAGATCTGCTAAAAAACGTAAAAACAGGTATTTATTAATTGCTAGAAATGTGGGCTACAATGATTACCTAAAAATGAAAAAATTCCCAATTTTTAATAGAGGCGTATATCAAGGTGGTTTTATAGCGGAACATAAAACGGTGCGTGCACATCCAATTGGTAAAATTGCAGAGCGTACTATTGGTTATGATGATTTTAGAGGAGAAGCAGGAATAGAAGGTGCTTTTGCAGATTTTATGCAAGGTGAAAATGGTTTGCGATGGAAACAGAAAATTGCAAAAAACCAATGGAAACCAATTTCTGATGTCAATGAAAAAGAACCCATTGATGGTCATGATGTCATCACTACAATCGATGTAAATATTCAAGATATTACACATCATGCTTTGTTGCGTCAGCTAGAATATTTCGAAGCAGATCATGGCTGTGCGGTGGTGATGGAAACGGCAACTGGAGAAATCAAAGCGATTTCTAATTTAGGAAGAACATCTAAAGGGAAATATTTTGAGAAAAGAAATTATGCTGTTTGGGAAAGTCATGAACCAGGTTCTACTTTTAAGTTAGCTAGTTTAATGGCAATTTTAGATGATAAACTAATTGATACTTCTACCGTGGTAGATACCGAAAAAGGTAAAATATATATAAATAATAGAAAAGTAGAAGATTCTCACAGAGGGGGGTATGGAAAGATTTCTGCGGCGAGAGTTTTAGAAGTTTCGTCAAATGTTGGTATTGTAAAGTTGATTCGAAAATATTACGATCATCAACCAGAAAAATTTATTAGTAAAATAGAAAAATACGGATTTACAAAACCTATTGGTTTTCAGATAAAGGGAGAAGGAAAACCTTATGTGCCAAGACCAACTGATAAAAGTTGGAGTAAAATTTCTTTAGAATGGATGTCTTGGGGATATGGAATTTCTGTAACCCCCATGCAAACTTTAATGTTCTATAACGCGGTTGCTAATAATGGAGTTATGGTAAAGCCTTATTTTGTAAAAGAGTTAAGAAGGCAAGACAAAACTGAAAAGATTTTTGAAACAGAAGTTGTAAATCCAAGAATTGCATCGCAAGAGACCATAAAAAAGATAAGAAAGATCATGGAAAATGTTGTGATTAAAGGAACCGCAGAGGGCATCTATTCTTCTAATTTTTCGATGGCAGGTAAAACCGGAACCGCTAAAAAATACATTCCGAGAACAAAAAATAAAAGTGGGGAGTGGGAAGGCGGTTATTACTCTAACGAACATTATGTAGCTTCTTTTGCTGGTTTTTTTCCAGCGGATAAGCCAAAGTATTCTTGTATTGTAGTTGTACATGAT
This sequence comes from Polaribacter sp., assembly GCA_051278125.1. GTDB lineage: Bacteria > Bacteroidota > Bacteroidia > Flavobacteriales > Flavobacteriaceae > Polaribacter. Next base: position 1,733 of record JBNMNV010000186.1, read on the forward strand.
CCGGATAAAAACAAAGGATATTATGGTGCTACAGTTGCGGCACCAATTTTTAAAGAAATAGCGCAAAAAATATATACAACGACTCCTATTGATAATCAATCCGTAGATGATAAAATTGATTTTACATCGATAGAAAATCAGTATAAAAATTATAATAAGATCGTTAATAAAGAATATGCAGAAGTGCCTAATGTAAAAGGAATGTCTGGTATGGATGCGGTTTCTTTCTTAGAAAATATCGGTTTAAAAGTAGAGGTTTCAGGAGTTGGTAAAGTGGAAAATCAATCGATAAAAAGAGGTGAAAAATTAGAAAAAGGGGCAACTATTATTTTAAAATTATCATAAGCTGAAAAATTTAAAAGACATACTATATAAGGTTTCTATCCAACAAGTTTTTGGTACTACAAATATGGAGATACATGAGCTTGTTTTCGATTCTAGAAAAGTTGGAAATAAAGATGTTTTTGTAGCTCAAAAAGGTGTTACCGTAAATGGTCATTTATACATCGATAAAGCGATTTCTCTAGGAGCAATTGCTATTATTTGTGAAGATATTCCTTTCGATAAAAAAGAAGGAGTAACCTATGTTCAAGTTGAAGATGCCAATATAGCTTTGGCAATTATGGCTTCTAATTTTTATGAAAATCCTTCAACAAAATTCCCTGTTGTGGGGGTTACAGGTACAAACGGAAAAACCACGATTGCATCGCTATTATATCAGTTATTTCACAAAGCAGGTTATAAAGTTGGGTTGTTATCTACTGTTAAAATCTTGGTTGATGAAACTGAATATAAAGCAACACATACAACTCCAGATTCTATCAGCATTAATAAGTTTTTAGATTTGATGTTAGAGGCGGGTGTAGAATATTGTTTTATGGAGGTGAGTTCTCATGGCATTCATCAAAAAAGAACAGAAGGTTTAACGTTTGCAGGCGGAATTTTCACCAATCTTTCTCATGATCATTTAGATTATCATAATACGTTTGCTGAATACAGAAATGTTAAAAAATCGTTTTTTGACGCTTTGCCAAAATCAGCTTTTGCATTGACAAATATAGATGATAAAAACGGCAGCTTTATGTTGCAGAATACCAAGGCAAGCAAGAAAACATATGCTTTAAAAACAGGAGCAGATTATAAAGCTCGTATCTTAGAAAAGCAACTTTCAGGAACTTTAATTTCTTTTGATGGTATTGAGGTTTGGACCAAATTAATTGGTGTTTTCAATATTTATAATCTAACGGCAATTATTGCTACTGCTGAATTATTAGGTTTAGAAAAGTTAGAAATTTTAACAATTGTAAGTCAGTTAGAAAGTGTTAGTGGTCGTTTTCAATATATTGTTTCTGATGACGGAATTACGGCAATTATAGATTATGCGCATACACCAGATGCCTTAAAAAAAGTGTTGGAAACCATTAATGATATTAGAACTGGTAACGAAACAGTCATTACGGTTGTGGGTTGCGGTGGAGATAGAGATGCCACGAAAAGACCAAAAATGGCGCATATTGCTTCTCAATTAAGCAATCAAGCAATTTTTACTGCGGATAATCCAAGAACTGAGAATCCACAATCTATTTTAGATGAGATGGAAGTAGGGGTTTCGTCAGAAAATTATAGAAAAACACTTTCAGTTTTAGATAGAAGACAAGCTATAAAAACAGCTTGTAAATTATCCAAAACGGGAGATATTATTTTGATTGCTGGAAAAGGACATGAAAATTATCAAGAAATACATGGTGTTCGTTCTCATTTTGATGATTTAGAGGAAGTAAAAAGTTGTTTTAATCAGCTAAAAAAGAAGTAGTATGCTGTATTATTTATTTGAATATTTAGAAAATCAATTCCGCTTTCCGGGGGCAAGTGTGTTTCAATTCATCACATTTAGAGCGGCAGCAGCTTTTATTTTGTCTTTATTGATCTCTACGATTTACGGTAAAAGAATTATTAATTTTCTTCAAAAACAACAAGTAGGAGAAACGGTTAGAGATTTAGGTTTAGAGGGTCAAAAACAAAAATCGGGTACACCAACAATGGGTGGGGTCATTATAATTTTAGCCACTTTAATTCCCGCAATTCTATTGGCAAAATTAAATAATATCTATGTGATCATTTTACTAATAACGACCGTTTGGATGGGTTTAATTGGTTTTTTAGATGATTATATTAAAGTTTTTAAGAAAGATAAGCAAGGTTTAAAAGGTAAGTTTAAAGTTTTAGGTCAAGTTGGTTTAGGGCTTATTGTAGGTTCTATGTTGTATTTTAATGAGGATGTTACGATCAAGGAGCAACTACCAGTTGGGCAACAGATTGTGCAAGAAAATGGAAGGAAAAAAGTTTTTGGTGAAGAACATAAATCGACCAAAACGACGGTTCCATTTTTAAAAAATAATGAATTAGAGTATGCAAAAGCATTGAGTTTTCTGGGAGAGGGTTATGAAAAATATGGCTGGATTGTTTTTATTTTTATCACTGTATTTATTGTCACAGGAATCTCTAACGGGGCAAATTTAACGGACGGAATTGATGGTTTAGCCGCAGGTTCATCAGCAATTATTGTTATAACGCTAGCTGTTTTTGCTTGGGTTTCAGGGAATATCATTTTTGCAGATTATTTAGATGTTATGTACATCCCCAATTCTGGAGAAATGACCGTTTTCATTGCAGCTTTTGCTGGTGCTTTAATTGGTTTTTTATGGTACAATACTTTTCCGGCACAAGTTTTTATGGGAGATACCGGAAGTTTAACGATTGGCGGAATTATAGCAGTAATTGCAATTTCAATTCGTAAAGAATTATTGTTGCCAATTTTAGCAGGAATTTTTGTGTTAGAAAATCTTTCTGTAATTCTGCAGGTTTCTTGGTTTAAATACACCAGAAAGAAATTTGGAGAAGGTAAAAGGATTTTTAGAATGGCGCCCTTACATCACCATTATCAGAAATTAAACTATCATGAAAGTAAGATTGTAGTTCGTTTTTGGATTGTTGGAATTATGTTGGCGGTTTTTACAATCGTGACTTTAAAGTTGAGGTAAAAAGCCAACTTAATCTTCTTGAAGGGAAGAGATTATTGAGGTTGAATTGAAGATGGAAATAGTAAAAATAATAGTAATAAAAATAACATAGTAAGATGAATAACCAAGATAGCAAAATAATTCCAGTTTTTTCTCCTTCGGAGGAAAGAGGACTGCTTGTGATTCTTGGAGCAGGGGAAAGTGGAGTCGGTACCGCCCTTTTAGGAAAACAAAAGGGATACAAAGTTTTTGTTTCTGATAAAGGCGAAATATTAAAAAAATATAAAGAAGTTCTTGTACATAACGAGATAGATTTTGAAGAGAATCAGCATACAGAAAGTAAAATTTTAAATGCCGATTTGGTCATGAAAAGTCCTGGCATTCCAGATAAAATAGCTTTAGTTCAAAAATTGATAAAAAATACGATTCCCGTTATTTCAGAGATAGAATTTGCAGCACAATTTACAAAGGCAACAATTATAGGGATTACAGGATCAAATGGAAAAACAACCACAACATTATTAACGCATCATATTTTAAAAAATGCGGGATTAAATGTTGGAGTGGCAGGGAACATAGGAGATAGTTTTGCACAGCAAGTTGCTGAAAAGTCTTACACGAATTATGTATTAGAATTAAGTAGTTTTCAGTTGGATGGCATTGTTAATTTTAATAGTCATATTGCTATTATAACGAATATTACTCCAGATCATTTAGATAGATATGAGTACGATTTTAATAAATATATCGCCTCAAAATTTAGAATTACAAAGAATCAAACAGCGTCTGATTATTTAATTTATGACGCAGATGATAAAGCCATTAATAATTGGTTAAAAGAAAATAAAACACAAGCAAAATTAGTTCCGTTTTCAATTGAAAAAGAATTAGAATATGGAGCGTATATCAAAGACCATAACATTATTATCAACATTAATAAAGACAAAATTAAGATGCCAATATCAACTTTATCAATTAAAGGAAAACATAATATTAAAAACGCAATGGCTGCAACAATGGCAGCTGAATTATTAAGTATAAGAAAAGAGTTTATCAAAGAAAGTCTGTCAAGTTTTGAAGGGGCAGAACATCGTTTGGAAGAGGTTGCAAAAATTAATGGTATAGAATACATTAATGACTCGAAAGCGACCAATGTAAATGCAACTTTCTATGCCTTAGAGTGCATGGATAAAACGACCGTTTGGATTGTAGGTGGTGTAGATAAAGGAAATGATTACAATGATTTGTTGCCTTTAGTAAGAGAAAAAGTGAAAGCCATTGTTTGTTTAGGTTTGGATAATGATAAGATTAAACAAACGTTTGGTAATGTGGTTGATATTATAGTAGAAACCGCAGGAGCAGAAGAAGCTGTAAAAGTGTCGCATAAATTGGCGGAAAGAGGAGAAACAGTTTTACTCTCTCCGGCTTGTGCAAGTTTTGATTTGTTTGAAAATTATGAAGATAGAGGGCGTCAATTTAAAAAAGCGGTTAGAAGCTTGTAAAAAGCCCATCC
>JBNMNV010000187.1:0-6249 GCA_051278125.1 Polaribacter sp.
TCATTTCTGAAATCGCAGAAACAGAAACGGTTTTAGAAGAAACACTTTGGGTTGAAGCTGCAGAAAGAGCAGATAGTTTAGGAGTTGATATTATAAATACATCTTTAGGATATACAACTTTTGACAATTCAAATCACAACCATTCTTATGCAGATATGGATGGGAAAACGACCTTTATTTCAAGAGGAGCAGAAATAGGGGTTTCTCGTGGAATGATTTTAGTAAATGCTGCGGGGAATAGTGGTAATGATGCCTGGAAATATATTGGAGCTCCGGCAGATGCAGCATCTGTATTTTCTATTGGAGCGGTAGACGCCTCAAGAAATATTGCTTCTTTCAGTTCTTTTGGTCCTGCTGCAGACGGTCGGATAAAACCAGATGTTTTGGCACAAGGTCAAGGTACAGCAATTATTAATTTTTCTTCTGGAAATTCCATTACTTCTAACGGAACTTCTTTTTCATCTCCAGTAATGGCAGGAGTAATAGCTTGTTTTTGGCAAGCTTTTCCTAACAAAAATAACTTTGAAATCATGGATTTGATTAGAGCTACCTCAGATCGATTTTCAAACCCTAAAGACCAAGAAGGATATGGAATCCCTAATTTTCAAGCAGCTTACAAGACTGTTTTGTCAGTACCTAATTTTGAGGAAACGAGTATTAAAATCTATCCTAATCCTGTAAAAGATTTTTTTACAATTTTAAGTAATGGGGATAATTTTAAGGAATACATTGTTCAAATTTATAATATTTTAGGAAAGAAAATTTTGGAAAAGAGACAATTAATTTCAGATAAAATTGATATTTCTAATATAGAGAAAGGTGTTTATCTGTTAAAAATTCAAAAAGGAAATCAGGAAAATACGATAAAATTCATCAAACAATAATGACAAATAAAATCACAGAATTATTCGGTATAAAATATCCTATCATTCAAGGAGGAATGATTTGGGTTTCTGGATGGAGGCTCGCTTCGGCAGTTTCTAATTCGGGCGGTTTAGGTTTAATTGGTGCTGGCTCTATGTATCCTGATATATTACGAGAGCATATTCAGAAATGTAAAAAAGCAACAGACAAACCTTTTGGAGTTAATGTACCGATGTTATATCCTGATATTGAAAAAATCATGGGGATCATTATAGAAGAAGGTGTTAAGATTGTTTTTACATCCGCTGGAAATCCAAAAACTTGGACAACTTTTTTAAAAGAAAAAGGAATTACGGTGATTCATGTAGTTAGCTCCGTGAAATTTGCTTTAAAATCAGAAGCTGCTGGAGTAGATGCTATTGTTTGCGAAGGCTTTGAAGCAGGCGGCCATAACGGAAGAGAAGAAACCACAACTTTTACATTAATACCTATGGTAAAAGAACAAGTGAAAATTCCTGTAATTGCGGCAGGCGGAATTGGTTCTGGTCGTGGAATGCTCGCAGCAATGGTTTTAGGTGCAGATGGTGTGCAAATAGGAAGTAGGTTTGCAGCTACGGAAGAATCTTCTGCGCATCGAAATTTTAAGCAAACGATTGTTGAAGTGAAAGATGGTGATACCCAATTAACTTTAAAAGAACTGGCACCAGTGCGTTTGGTGAAGAATAAGTTTTATGAGGAAATACAAGAATTATATCAACAGCACCCATCAAAAGAAAAATTAAGAGAATTATTAGGGAGAGCAAGAGCCAAAAAAGGGATGTTTGAGGGCGATTTAGAACAAGGAGAGTTAGAAATAGGTCAGATTGCTGGTTTAATTCATCAAATAAAACCAGTAAAGGAGGTTTTAAAAGGAATTTTAGAAGAATTTAATCTCATTAAAGCCAATATTGGTGGGCTTTAACAAAAAGCATGAATTATTTCTTTTAATTTTTGTAAATAATTTTATTTATCATTATATTTGTATTTAATATAAACGTTGTTAGTAATCAACTTAACAACACAATAATTTTTATAATGAATAAAGGTACCGTAAAATTTTTCAATGAATCTAAAGGATTTGGATTTATCACTGAAGAAGGATCAAACAAAGAACATTTTGTACATGTGTCAGGATTAATTGACGAAATTCGTGAAAACGATGAAGTTGAATTTGACTTACAAGATGGAAGAAAAGGATTAAACGCAGTAAACGTAAGAGTATTATAATATATCTATTACTAGTTAATTTTTTATCTAAAAGCCTATCAAATTTGATAGGCTTTTTTAATGCTTTTTTGTTTCGATAAGATTAATGTCAAATTTTTGAAATAAAACATATCTTTTGATTATTTCTCCAATTATTGTACTTATATTTGCAGCTCAAAATGTTGTTAATAATTAAATTGACAACAACATAATTTTTTATAATGAATAAAGGTACCGTAAAATTTTTCAATGAGTCTAAAGGATTTGGATTTATCACTGAAGAAGGATCAAACAAAGAACATTTTGTGCATGTGTCAGGATTAATTGACGAAATTCGTGAAAACGATGAAGTTGAATTCGACTTACAAGATGGAAAAAAAGGATTAAACGCAGTAAACGTTAGAGTATTATAATATATATCTATTACTAGTAGTTAAATTTTTATTTAAAAGCCTATCAAATTTTGATAGGCTTTTTTTATTTCTTTTAAAATTACTTTTTTGCTTGTTCCACCAATTCTAATTTTTCAACGGATGTTTTGGTTGTAAAAAATCCGTAATTAATGGTCACACTTTTTCTATCAATCTTAGCAATGGTTCCTACAGAATTAGAATCTTTGATGCGCACTTTATCATTCACCTTATAAATGTATAAAGATTTTTCTTTAGCAACTTTTGCCGCCTCTATTTTTTTCTCTTTTCTAACTTCGACAACTTTTTCTAAAACTTCTTTTTCAACTTTTTGAATTACGGCTTCTATTTGTTTTTCAACAATTTTTGCTTTTTCCTTTTGTGATTTTGTTTTTGGGGTATTGGGGATCTTTTTTAGATGTTTTACTTTTTCATCGCTAACCCATTTATTAAAATTACTGTTTAACTCTTTCTTGTTATTGGTTTGAAAGTATTTATTCAATAACTCATTTGTTTTTCTTCCTAGAGAAAGCATTTTTTGATTCTTATCATATAACTCCTGAAAGCCAGATAATTTATCTTGAATGCGTTGCTCTTTTTCTTGCAAATTATCTAAATGTTCTTGACCTTGAACTTGCTGTTTTTCTAAATTATCAGATCTTTTTTGGAGTGTATTTCTTTCTTTTTGAAGCTTGGAAATAGTTTTGTCTAATCGAACTTTTTCAGTTTCTACACGCTTTTTCGCTTTGTTGATAATACTGTAAGGAATTCCGTTTTTTTGAGCTACTTCAAAAGTAAAAGAACTACCAGCCTGACCAACAAATAAGCGAAACAGAGGCTCTAAAGTTCGTTCATCAAATTGCATATTTGCATTGGTTACATTATCTAATTCGTTTGCGAGTACTTTTAAATTAGAGTAGTGGGTGGTAATAATACCGAATGCTTTTTTATGATAAAACTCTTCCAAGAAAATTTCTGCCAAAGCACCCCCTAACTCAGGATCTGAACCTGTACCGAATTCATCAATTAAGAACAAGGTATTTTCATTACAAGAACGTAAAAAATAGCGCATATTTTTTAAACGATAGCTATAAGTACTTAGTTGATTTTCAATAGATTGATTGTCTCCGATATCTGTTAAAATAGTTTCAAAAATATAGGTTTCACTACGTTCATCAACTGGAATTAAAATACCACTTTGTAACATTATTTGAAGTAAACCAATTGTTTTTAGCGTGATACTTTTTCCACCTGCATTGGGTCCAGAAATTACAATAATTTGTTGTCTTTCGTTTAGTTCAATGCTTTGAGCAACGGTGTGTATTTTCTGAGTATTATTTTTTCTCCATAAAATAGGATGATAGGCATTCTTGAAAAATATTCTTTTTTCTCTAGATATTTTTGGTAAAACAGCATTTATTTCTTTCGCATATTTTGCTTTTGCTCCAATGGCATCCATATGAATTAAAAATTCAATATAGTCTTCTATTAATGGAACTAAAGGACGTATTGTTGTGGCTAAATCTCTTAATATTTTTACAACTTCTTGCTTTTCTTCATAGATTAAATTTTGATATTCTCTACTGTAAGCAAGGGTTGCTTGAGGCGCAATGTATACGATACTTCCAGATTTTGAAGAACCTAGCAAGCTACCAGAAATTTTTCTTCTATGCATTGCTGAAACCGCCAAAACACGCTGATTATCTACGACAGTTTCTTTAATATCATCTAAATATCCAGCAGAAATGGCTTTTGATAAGGCACTTGAAAAACTAGCACCAATTTTACCACGAATATTATTAATATCTCGTCTAATTTGTTTTAAAGCCGATGAGGCATTATTTTTTACTTCGCCAGAAATATCAATGATCTTCTTAATTTCATCATCTACATAAGTGATGAACTCAATTTTTTGAGAAAGCGCAAAGAACGTTGGGAACTGAACCTGTAACTTTTTAAAAAATTTAATAAGTTCATTGACCGTTAGTGAAGTCGTAGCAATTTTTAAGAAAGCATCTGTTTCTATAAAACTATTTTCAATAGCTAAACGCTTTACGCTGTTTATAATATTATCAAAACCATGATTAGGAATTCTGTTTTCACTTTGAAAAGAAGACAGATATTCATTGACTAAATCAAGTTCCTTAAAGAGCTCTTTTTTGTTTTGAATTGGTTTAATTTCAAAAACCTTTTCTTTCCCTAAACCAGAAATACAGAATTCGGACAAATGCTGTAAAACCGTTGAAAACTCTAAATCTTGTAATGTTTTGTCTGATATGTTTTTGTTCAAAATACTATCTTTGGAATTCTTACAAAAATAAGAAACTATGCAAGTAAAAATAGCTGATAGTTGGAAAAATATTTTGCAATTAGAATTTGAGAAACCTTATTTTGAAGAACTCACTAGTTTTGTGAAATCAGAGTATCAAAATAATTCATGTTACCCTAAAGAATCCGATATTTTTGCTGCATTTGATTTTTGTTGCTTAAAAGATTTAAAAGTTGTTATTATTGGTCAAGATCCATATCATGGGGAAAACCAAGCAAATGGTTTGTGTTTTTCAGTGAAAGAAGGCATGGCACATCCGCCTTCTTTAAAAAATATTTTTAAAGAAATTTCTACGGATTTAGGGAACGAATATCCACAAAGTGGAAATCTTGAAAATTGGGCTAAACAAGGTGTTTTATTATTGAATGCTACTTTAACAGTGCGAGCGCACGAGGCAGGTAGTCATCAAAAACAAGGATGGGAAACGTTAACAAATTCAGTTATCAAACAAATTTCTAATGAAAAGGAAAATGTAGTTTTTCTTCTTTGGGGCGGATTTGCAAGGAAAAAGTTAAAATTAATTGATACAAATAAACATTATGTTTTAGTATCCGGACATCCATCACCCTTAAGTGCTAATAGAGGGTATTGGTTTGGAAATGAGCATTTTTCGAAAATTAATTTATTTTTAAAATCTAAAATTATAACTGAAATTGATTGGTAGTATTTATTCCTATGAATTGTGTAATGTGCGTTACCGAGACTAAAATAGAAAAAAGTCTTTATAATAGAATATTTAGTTTTCTTGCTGGTGCAGCTGTGGCGCATATACTTTCATTTTTGGATGCATTCATAAGAAAATATAGAAAGTCCTTTGGAAAGCTTAATGGAAAAGACTAATTTTCACACAGAGAACATATATGCGATATATCGGCAATACTTATATACAAGTGTTGGCAGTAATAAAACAGAAAAAATATGACAACAAAGGAAATTCTATCTGAACTTGAGGAATACGGAGATGAGAAAACCAAAAGTACGTATATCACGATCGGAGCAAAAGCACCGTTATTTGGCGTTAAAGTTCAGGACTTGAAGAAGGTTCTAAAAAAGACAAAGAAAAACCACGAACTATCTTTGGAGTTATACGCTACTGGAAACTATGATGCTATGTACCTTGCTGGTTTAATGGCTGATGAAAAGCAAATTACCGCAGAACAACTTGAACTATGGGTGGGCCAAGCATACTTTTCATATTTGAGTGAATATACTGTACCCTGGGTTGCTGCTGAAACAGAATTCGGTTTCGATTTGGGCCTAAAATGGATTCAATCGGAAATAGAGACAGTTGCTTCTGCGGGGTGGGGAACACTAGCTTATTATGCTGCACTGCATGAGGATGTAAAGCTGGACACCAAGGCTTACATCAATTTGCTGGATACAATTGAAAAAGAAATACAT
>JBNMNV010000188.1:0-6248 GCA_051278125.1 Polaribacter sp.
CAAATTTAAAAATAACATCTTTAATTTCCTCAATTTCTTTTTTAATCTCCTCAGCAGATTTAAATAAGTTAGAATAGTGTTGCATTTCGTCTCCTAACTCACTCTGCAACTCATTAAAATAATCTTGATTAGTTTTGTCAAATTCTTTTTGAATATCAGCAAAATCTACTACAAAACCGTACTTATGATTTTTATAAGTTCTGTTTACTCTTGTTAATGTCTGTAATAAATTATGTGATTTTATTTTACGTCCAATGTATAATTTCTTTAATCTTTTGGCATCAAAACCAGTTAACAACATATTATACACAAAAAGCAAATCTATTTTTCCTGCTTTAAAATCGGTCACCCAATCTTTACGTTCTTGTTTCGTGCCAACATCATGTAAAATTACTTGTGCCTTAATTACTTTACTTTTCTTTATTTTCTGATTTCCATAGTGCTCTGGATCTTCTGCTGCTTGCTGAAAATAAGTTTCTGGTTTAATTGCATGTTTTTCATCAAAGATTTCTTGCATCCTTTTTGCCTGATCAGAAGAATCACAAACTACCATGCCACCAATTGTAGCGTCATCCATAGAAATTCTTGCTTTTTCTAAATCTTGAATGATATAGTTTAGCATGGGTTCTACAAATTTATGATGTGCATAAATTTTCTTTTTATCCGTGCCACCCTCTAAAACTTTAATTTTCTCTAAGGTTTCTTGAAGTGTTAGTTTGTATTTCGTTTCTATTTCTTCACGAATTAAACGCAATGTATATCCATCTTTGATGGATAAATTATAGTAATATTTATGAATATAATCGCCAAATAAGGTTTTAGAATTGTATTCTTTTCCTAAAAGCGGCGTTCCTGTTAATCCTATTTTAATAGAATGTTTATCTGCTAATTCTAAATTTGCTAAAAAACTTCCTTTCGGGTTGTAACTCCTGTGTACCTCATCTAAAAAGAAAATACGTTGTACGCTTAAATTGTAATCGTTGTTTTTAATAACATCCGGATCATCTTTAAACTTCTGAATATTTACTGCCGTAATTTCTGCTTTGCCAGAATTGTTATGAATTACGTTGGTCGATTTAATATCTTTTGTAAAGGCTTCTCTACTACTAATTTTATGAACCGTTAAACCACGCGCACTGAATTCTTTTGCAGCCTGATTTAATAAGTCAATTCTATCTACAATAAAATAAAATTTAGGAATGATATTTTTTTGCTGATAGTAGTCTGTTAAATGTTTTACATTAAAATATGCCAAGGCAGTTTTACCAGAACCCTGTGTGTGCCAAATGATTCCTTTTTTAACTCCGTTTTCTAGTTTATTTTCAATGGCTTTTGTTGCAAAAATTTGAGGATACCGCATTACGTGTTTCTCCAAACCATTTTCTTCTTCTACATACGCAAAAGCATATTGCAGTATAAATTGTAAACGTTCTTTTTGAAATAAAGAAGTGCTTATTCTATTTGTTGCTGAATTTGGGTTTTTATTAGAGGCAAACTCTTTAGAATTTTTAATACTGACCAGATTGGTGTCTTTTAGTACAAAGTTTTCTGCCTCTTCTGAAACTGGAGATAATATTTTATCTAAATCAAAAGTTTCCTCTTCTCTGAAATAATTAAATATTGGTTTTCTATAATTTGTAGTGCTGTAAAAAGCACCTTCTAACATCTGCGTATCAGTATCGCTATACTGCATATTGTTAGAAAAAACCATTAGCTGTGTTAAATTGATAAACTTTCTAAACTTCTTATTCTGAAAACGGGTTTGCATTCGTTTATGTTCTGCTAAAACCCCATCTCTATTGTTTGGTTTTTTAACTTCGATAAAAACTAATGGCATTCCGTTAATTAGTAGAATAATATCTGGTCTAAAATTGTCCTCATCTTTTTCATAAGGCAATTCTGTAACTACATGAAAAGAATTGTTTTCAAAATTCTCAAAGTCAATTAATTTAATTCCTGATTGATCAATAAGTTTATTATAAAAAACTCTTCCTAAATCTTCGTTTTCTAATGTAAGAGAAACTTCATTATAAAATCTTTCAGCTTCTTTTTGCGAAAGGTTTGTATTTATTTTTTTGAGTTGCCCATAGAAAATATCAGTAAAGATATTTGTACTCGTATCCCAATCATTATCTTTCAATGAAAGATAATCATACCCCAACTGCATTAAATGTAAAATTGAGGGGATTTTTACTCTTGAGTCTTCGTTAAATTTCATAGCAAATGATTTATGGTCTAAAGTAACGAAATCTAATTGAAATATATTTACGGTAAACCGTAAATATGGCAAAACTATAAAAAACTTTTATTTTAATAATTTAGATTTATCATAAGTGCTTAATTCCTCGGATCTCATGCACTACTCATCTTATTAAAATAAGTACCTTAAGAAGCTTCAGAAACAGATTTATACTCAGTTATAAATCACCATCTAAAGTTAATTATTGTACTGCTTTTTTTCTATTAACGTTTAAACAGATCTAAAAAAAAGAGGAACACGACCAAACAGAGTCTTTACAGACTCTATTAACGCTTAAACACACTTTAGATAGATCTTGTTTCTTTAAGTTAAATTTAGCGCTTCATCAAATTCATTACCACCCAACCAATAATATTCCAAGTATTCTAACTCTTAATAATGGTAAAATGGCTAATTAAACATTAGTGTTTTTTCCGCAATTTTGACTAGCAATAGATAAAAACTAAAGATATGTAATCTATATAAATAATACTAATTCATTTTTCTTAAATCACGGACCCCCCAATATACCCCAACAAAAGGCACTGTTTGTGGGTGCATATTGGTTGTGCTGCAACTTTCTATTGGCTGCAATTAATTTGCTATAAATTTAAGTGGAATTAGTCGAGTAAGTCAGTGGTAAAAAGCAGTATTGCCATCTAGCTTTAAAAAAAAGAAGAAGAAAAAGAAGAATTGAAAAGCAACTGGTTTAAATATTTCCTTTAATTGCATTAAGGGTTTTGTGGAAAGTGAAGAGATTAAATCTTTAATAAAAACTCCTATAATCGCATTGACTTATCTTATTACCAATTAAAAATAATTGATTGCAGTTGCCCCTGGTTTCGCTTGTCATAAAATTTTTCTGAACCATCTTTAATACGAATTACATAAACTGTGTTTGTCAATAATTTTACAGCTATTTCAGCTGTAATAAGGTTAGGTATTATAAGCCACTAAAAAGTTAAATTAAATGCTATTTTAATCAAGCTATTGCTATAAAATAGTACAAAAACAACAATCCATCGTTTCCCCAATAAAACCAGTATACCACCTGACGATAATATGCAAGATTTTCAAGGTAACCAATGCTTAAAATTCAGTGATTTTAAGGATGCTAAAATTCACAAAGGAAAAAACGCTTGTTTTCAGTGGAAAAAGAGTGCTAAAAGGTATTAAAAACTTAAAAATTATCTCCTAGAATAATTTTGAAAAATTCAATTCTTTTTTTGACAATTATTTTCATTGTTTTCAATCGAACTTTTAATGGGTTTGATCCTTTAACTTCATTAAAAATCATCAAAACGACATGAACATACAAACAAAGGAAAACCCCAAGTAAAATGAATAGCGGAGCGCGTTTTAAAAGAGCTAAAAAACAATGAAAAATCAAGGTGTAGTTACTCTGTAATGGATTCGTTACAATAAGTTGTTTTTTAAGCTATTTAAAAAACAGCATTCTTTTCAGGATATGTATTAACCCACTTACTTGTTCTAAAATTATTTTGAGTTACAAAAAAAAAAAGAGTCCCCGGTTGAGTCCCCAAGCAGTTTTTTGAGATTGCGAAAAAATAGTGGAATTTTACAGTGCAAAATACTTGAAAAAAAATAAATTACAGGGTTGTAAAAACCAAAAAAGCATCCCATAAATGAGATGCTTTTGCGGTCTGGACGGGACTTAGAAAAACACTCAACTTATTGACTATCAATACAATAAGTTTTTAAAATATTATTTTTAAGCATAAAAAATTATTCCCAAAAACACCACTTAACTACTTGAAGAACAATTAGTTATTTCCAAAAATAATATTTTCACAAAAGTTGCTAAGCAAAAACAGTCCCCGGTTTAGTCCCCCGATTTTTTTGTACTTTTGTACTTATAAAACCATATGATATGCGGAAAACAAGCTTCTATCTTAGAGACCCACATGCTAATTATGCTACGAGCATACAATTAGTTTGTCGTTTTAACAACCTGCGTATTAAGATGGCAACTGGTCTTACCGTTAAACCAAGTATGTGGATTCAAAAGCAAATGAGAGCCAGAGTTCATAGCTCTTTTCCTGAGGCAAAAAAAATGAATGAGCGACTCCAGGACTTTGAAGCTTCCTTTCAAAAAATCACCTATGAACTAATTGATAAAAAGACAACAATTAGTGCACAAGAATTTAAAGAACGTATTAAAAAAGAAGCACAACTTCCCTCCTACGTGAAAGACGGAAAACCTTTATGGTATTATTTTGATGCATTTGTAGCCTTTAAAAAAAAGAGTCAGTCTAGTTATGTCTATAGAGACTATCATTATTCACTCCGTAAGCACTTAAAAGCAACAGAGGCAATGTATGGGCGTTTAGCAGAGTTTTCTTGCTTAAAACAAGAAAGTGATAGTTTTTACGACCTGTTTTATGAATACCTAAGTTATGAAGCCATTAACCAGGAAGGCAATAAAGGACTTTCTGTGAATACCGTAGGGAAAAATGTAAAAAACCTAAAAGCATTTTTACATTGGTGTTTTGACAAAGAGGTATGTACACGCTTTCCTTTAAAACATATGGTTGTAGAACAAGTAGAATCTGATAAAGTTTATCTAACCGAAGAGGAGATACAGAGACTATATGCACTTAAAGATTTATCAACTAAAGAAAAGGAAACCCGTGATTTATTTTTAATTGCATGTGAAACCGGAATGCGCTTTAAAAATTTAACTCAGATTAAAAAAGCAAACTACCAAGATGACCAATTAATTTTCTTTCAAGTAAAGTCTTCGGGAATCAAAGCAAAACTAATCATTCCTTTAAGCGATTTGCATCGAGAGATTGCCAGCTCTTACAATTACGAACTCCCAAAAATCACCTATAATGCGTTTGTTTTCAATCAAACCCTCCGTCCGTTGTGTGAAAAAGCGGGCATAGACCAAGAGGTTTTAGTACAGAAAGTAAGCAAATATGGAACTCGTGAGCTGGTTTCTAAAAAATATGAACTGGTAAGTTCACATACAGCGCGTAGATCTTTTTGTACTAATAAATTTCTAAAGGGACTCCCCGCTTCTGTGATTATGAAATTTTCTGGTCATAGCAGTGAGCGCTCGTTTCTTAAATATCTAAAATTAGATGCGGAAGTAGTTGCCAAAAAATACAAAGCATTTTTTTGATTAATTACTATTTTGGAAAGGAATTAAATGCATTAGCAAAGGAATACTTCATTATTTCTTCCAAGTACCTCCGTATTTGTATGCAGTATTGTATTTTTTGAGGTGTAGCTTAACTTTCAATGGTATACTCCAGACAATTCTAAAATGCTTTTACAGAATATTCTTTAACATGGGTTTTAGCTTTTCTAAGGTACTTAAACTATTATGTATTCCTACATACCTAGCAGACTTTTTAAATAGATGTGTTTTTAGTTCAAATCAATCGAAAGTAAAAAAATACCAATACCCTTATTTTCTGTTTTAATGTCTTTTAATCCAATAATATTTTCGGTTTATTTTGTCATTAGCAAGGATTGCCCAATTTTTTTCTATAGCATCATTAACCCATTTCAAATAAACCAGATTATTTATGGGATTTAATGTGTCAATATCTTCATGATTAACCTTAACTAAATACTGATGTGAAATTGAATCTTTCGGTGGGATATTAGTCCTACTTCTTTTAGTAATAGTGCATCTAAAGCTACTCCTTTTTTTTTGGAATTGAACCCAATTTATTTACAAAAAGATGAACGGATACTGATTTGAAATTTAATTATATCTTACAAGCTCTGCTATCAGCTACTTTTCGATAATAACGTTCTCCAACTTTACGAACTATCTTCAATTTCATAAGTAAATAAATAGGATAAAACGGAACTATTAATCTTCTAAAAATCTGCATATAACTATCATAACCAGAATATATTTTAATACCATCATAAGAATACATATCATAATAACGGTTTTGCATAGCCTCTGATGCCTCATCTAAATTCATATCCTTTGCGAAGGAAAAATTGCATTTATTTTGAAAATCAA
>JBNMNV010000189.1:0-6237 GCA_051278125.1 Polaribacter sp.
GATACTTCATTTGGTGCATCTAAAGATGAAAAATAATTTACGCTTAAATATCTTGCAATATGTTCTGAACGTTCTAAATACCGGCCCATCCAAAAAAGATTATTGGCTACTCTTGCTAACATAAAATTTTAATTTATTTTTTTAATATCCAAGTATCTTTAGAACCTCCTCCTTGAGAGGAATTTACAACTAAATTACCTCTTTTTAAAGCGACTCTTGTTAACCCTCCTTTTAAGACAAAATCTTTGTCTTTTCCTAATAAAGTAAATGTTCTTAAATCTACATGTCTTGGTTCAAAAGAGTTTTCATCTTCTATATACGTTGCGTGTGTAGAAAGAGACATAATTGGCTGGGCAATATATTTTCTTGGATTTTCTTTAATTGTCTTTTTTACTTTTTCTACTTCCTCTTTGGTCAATTTATTTCCGATAGAAATTCCATAGCCACCTGACTCATCTACAGGTTTTACAACTAACTTATCAACGTTTTCTAACACAAATTTTAATTCATCTGGTCTGCTGCAATGATATGTATGCACATTATTTAGAATTGGTTCTTCATCTAAATAGTATTTTATAATTTGTGGCATATATGTATAAATAGCCTTATCATCTGCAACACCAGTTCCGGGTGCATTTACCAAAGTAACTTTGCCTTTTATATAGGAGTTGAAAAGCCCTGGAACTCCTAAAACAGAGTCTTTATTAAACACCTTAGGGTCAATAAACTCATCATCCACTCTTCTATAAATTACATCGATTCTTTGCAAACCTCTAATGGTTTTCATGTACACAAAATCATTCTCTATAAATAAATCCCTTCCTTCAACCAACTCTACTCCCATTTGTTTCGCCAAAAAAGAATGCTCATAATACGCCGAATTATAAACACCTGGAGTTAAAACCACACATTTAGGAATATCAACCCCTTTTGGTTTTACAGATTCTATAATTTCTAATAAATTTTCTCCATAATCTGAAACATTATGTGGTTTGTAAGAATTAAAAACACCAAATAAAGTTCGTTTTAACGCCTCCCTATTTCCAACAACATAACTTACACCAGACGGACATCTAATATTATCTTCTAAAACATAATACTCACCATCTGCATGTTTAATTAAATCTGTTCCAGAAACGTGATTATAAATTCCTCCTGGAGCATTGAAACCTTCCATCTCTTTTAAATAATTGGCTGATGAAGCAATTAAATCTCTTGGAACAATATTTTGTTTTAGTATTTTTTGATCATGATATAAATCTTCTAAAAAAAGATTTAGCGCCTTGCTTCTTTGCAATGCGCCACTTTCTAATTTTAACCATTCGTCATTACCAATAATTCTTGGAAATAAATCAAAAGGAAAAATTTTCTCTTTTGTTTCTTTATCACCATATACTTGAAATGTAATTCCTTGATTAAAAAAAGCATCTTTAACTTTATCGTTTAAAGATGCAAAATCACTTACAGAATACTCACTAAATAATTTAAATAAAGTTTGGTATACTTCTCTAACTTCCTTGTTATTATTAAATATTTCATCGTAAAGCTTTGAATCAAACTGATAAGAAGAAAATATGGGTAATTTCATATGGGTCGCCAAAATAAAAATGTTTATTGTAAAATTAATAAAATAATTAGAAAAAGACAATATTATATTAAATTATTCCATGAAAATATTTTTAAACAGGGAATTAAATTTATTAAATTACGATTTTCTTTACATTATTGATAATTTTACTGACCTTTGTTTTAAAAGATTAGGGTAATTAGTATTAATTTTGCCTATAAATGTTCTTTTTGTAAAAACAGCTATTGATTAACAAATAATATCAGATTTAACGAATAATATCAGATTTAAAGAATAATTTAACTTTAGTAGAAAAGCAAAAAAATAGTAGAAAGCTAAAATTTATACTAACTAAAATATTCACCTTAATTTTAGTGTGATTTGTTTCAATTTAACTAATTTCACATTAAAATAATACCAGATTAAACTATGGCATTAAAAGTAGTAATTTCTCATAAAACTAAATATAAATACGATCGATCAGTAAAACTATCACCTCATATTTTTAGGTTAAGACCTGCACCGCATAGCAGAACCCCCATAGAATCGTATTCGTTAAAAATAGAACCGAAAGATCATTTCTTTAATTGGCAACAAGATCCTTTTGGTAATTATTTGGCAAGAGTTGTTTTTCCTGAAAAAACAGAAGAACTCTCTATTGATGTAGAAATTATAGCCGATTTAAAAACGATTAATCCGTTTGATTTTTTTGTGGAAGAATCTGCAGAAGAGTATCCTTTTAACTATTCTGATAACTTAAAAAAGGAATTAAGCCCTTATTTAGAAGTTACTGAAAAAGGAAAACTAATAGACGGTTTTATTAAAACATTAGATTTATCGCCTAGAAAAACCATTTATGTTTTGATTGATATCAATCAGAAAATTTATGAATATTTAAGTTACAATATACGAATGGAACCGGGTGTGCAAAGTTGCGAAGACACTTTGGATAGAAAAACTGGTTCTTGTAGAGATTTTGCATGGTTATTTGTACAAACTTTGCGTCATTTAGGATTTGGAGCACGTTTTGTTTCTGGATATTTGGTACAGTTAAAATCGGATGAAAAATCTTTAGACGGCCCTTCTGGACCTCCAGAAGATTTTACAGATTTACACGCATGGGCAGAAGTGTATTTGCCCGGTGCAGGTTGGATTGGTTTTGATGCAACGTCTGGTTTATTAGCCAGTGAAGGGCATATTCCTTTGGCTTGTACTCCTACTTTTGAAAGTGCTGCTCCGGTTTCTGGAATGTCTGATGTTTGTGAAACTACCTTTGAATTTGAAAACTCAGTAACAAGAATTTTAGAATCGCCAAGAGTTACAAAACCGTACACCGAAAATCAATGGAAAAACATTGAACAATTAGGTCATAAAGTTGAGAAACAACTTCAAAAAAATGATGTGCGTTTAACAATGGGTGGTGAACCTACTTTTGTATCTATTGATGATATGGAATCTGCACAATGGAATACCGATGCAGATGGTCCTGAAAAAAGAGAACGCTCTAAAGATTTATCGATTCGTTTATTAGATAAAATTGCACACGGCGGTTTTATGCATCATGCACAAGGAAAATGGTATCCTGGAGAACCTTTACCAAGATGGTCAATTGAATTATGTTGGCGAAAAGATGGTCGGAAAATTTGGTTTAACACGGATTTATTTGCGGCTATTTCCAATACTAAAAAAGTCAATAAAGGAGATGAAAAACTCTTTTTAAATAAACTGACTGAATATTTAGCAATTTCAAATCAGCATATTACTCCCGCTTATGAAGATGCTTTTTATTTTTTATGGGAACAAGGCAAGCTACCTGTAGATTTAAATCCAGGTGAAGATAAAGATAGCTCTTTAGCAGAAAAAAAATTAAAGGAGATTTTAGAAAACGGAACGTCAGAGCCCGTTGGTTATGTATTACCTCTAAATAAAACTGAAGGAAACTGGTTTTCTAGTCATTGGAAATTTAGAAGAAATTATATATACTTAACACCGGGAAATTCTCCTTTGGGTTTAAGATTGCCTTTAGACTCTTTACAAGCTGAACCAGAAAATGAAGTTTTTCCGATTCATGAGCCGAACCTTTTTGAAAAGAAAAAACGTTTACCAAGTTTTAAACAGGTAGTTTCTAAAAGACATGATAAAGTATTAGACGAGGGAATCAATACCAATTTACCAAATTACTTTGTGAGAACTGCAATTTGTGCAGAAATTAGAGACGATAAATTACATCTCTTTTTACCGCCTTTAGAAGATGCACATTCTTATTTAGATTTGTTAGCATCTATTGAAGCAACGGCAAAAGAATTAGAAATTCCGATTATTTTAGAAGGATACGGACCTCCAAAAGATAACAGATTGGAGTCTATGAAAATTACGCCAGATCCAGGAGTTGTAGAAGTAAATGTGCATCCTTCTAATAATTGGCAAGAATTAATGGACAATACGTTTACCATTTATAATGAGGCTAAAAAAGCTAGATTAGGAACAGAAAAGTTCATGCTAGATGGCAAACATACAGGAACTGGTGGAGGAAATCACGTAACTTTAGGAGGGGTTTCTCCTAAAGATAGTCCGCTGTTAAGAAAACCTAGTTTGTTGCGAAGTTTATTAACATTTTGGCAACATCACCCGGGACTTTCTTACTTATTTTCAGGTGCTTTTGTTGGACCAACAAGTCAGGCGCCACGAGTAGATGAAGCAAGACAAGATAGTTTGTACGAATTGGAAATTGCGTTTAGTCAAATTCCGAAAGACGGAAAAGTTCCGTTTTGGTTAACCGATAGATTGTTTAGACATTTATTAACCGATTTAACAGGAAACACACATCGAGCAGAGTTTTGTATCGATAAATTATATTCACCAGATTCCTCTACAGGAAGATTAGGTATTTTAGAGTTAAGAGGTTTTGATATGCCTCCGCACGCCCAAATGAGTTTACTGCAAAACTTATTGGTTAGGACGTTAGTTTCTTGGTTTTGGAAAAAACCTTATGAACAAAAACTAGTACGATGGGGAACTTCTTTGCATGATAAATTTTTAATAGAACACTTTGTAAGAGAAGATATTAAAGACATTGTGGGGCAATTAAACAAAGCAGGATACGCATTTGAAACGGAATGGTTTAATCCATTTTTTGAATTTAGATTTCCATTACATGGGATGGTTCAAATAAATAATATTGATGTAGAATTGAGAGCTGGTATTGAACCTTGGAATGTTTTAGGGGAAGAAATGACTGGTGGCGGAACGGCAAGGTATGTAGATTCATCCGTAGAAAGGTTGCAAGTAAAAGTAAATAATTTCATGGAAGATCGATATGTACTTACTTGTAATGGTGTAAAAGTTCAGTTACAACAAACGGGCGTACAAGGTGAATTTGTTGCGGGTATTCGCTATAAAGCATGGAATCCTTATTCTGCCTTGCACCCAACTATTGATGTAGATACTCCTTTGGTTTTTGATATTGTTGATACTTGGAACAAACATTCTATTGGAGGTTGCACCTATTTTGTAACGCATCCAGGAGGCCGTTCTTATGATACGTATCCTGTAAATAGTTTTGAAGCAGAATCTAGAAGAATTAACCGTTTTTGGGATTTTAACCACACACAAGGTGAAGTTGAAAATATCAAGGAAAAACCTAAAGAAGATTTTATACCAGGAAGCAGAGCGATTGTTGTAAAAAAACAAGAGACTTCTAAACGTTTTAAATATCAAGAAACTCCGGTGAACGCAGAATTTCCAAACACCTTAGATTTAAGACTAAAAAAATAATTTTTTAGGAATATGCCGGTTAAAAATTTGTTTCAAAAATATTTTAGCGATTTTAAAGACTATGATGAAGTTTTAAAATCAGACATGACCATCAATCCTAATTGGACAAAGTTATTAACCAACTTTGCTAATATTGGTGTGGATCATTTAGCAGAAAAACAAAATCAGGTAGATTGGTTACTCGCAGAAAATGGTGTAACCTACAACGTTTATAATGACCCAAAAGGTTTAAATAGACCTTGGAATTTGAATATTATTCCTTTTATCATCGATCAAAAAGAATGGAAAGGAATCGAAAAAGGGTTGCAGCAAAGAGCAGAATTATTAAACCTCATATTAAAGGATATTTATGGTAAAAGAGAACTTATTAAAAATAAAATTGTTCCGCCAGAAATTATTTATGCTCACAGAGGGTTTTTAAGAAATTGTGATCAAATTAAATACAAAACATCAAAGAATTTATTAATTCATTCTGCAGATTTGGCAAGAGGACCCGATGGCAGAATGTGGGTTGTAAATGATCGTTCTGAAGCCCCTTCAGGAATGGGGTATGCACTAGAAAATAGATTTTCTATCCGAAGAACGGTTCCTAATTTATTTGACAATATCAATGTTGAGCAACCTTCTAATTACTTTAAAGATTTTCATCAACTTTTAATTGATGCGGCTACGAATTCAAAAAAAAATCCGACCATAGTTATTTTAACGCCAGGTCCTCATAATGAGACGTATTTTGAGCATGCCTATTTATCTTCATTTTTAGGATATCCTTTGGTAAAAGGAAACGATTTAATTGTGAGAGATAATAATGTTTTTATCAAAACATTAAAAGGTTTAATTCAGGTTGATGTTATCTTAAGACGTGTAGACGGCGCATATACAGATCCTTTAGAACT
>JBNMNV010000190.1:0-6140 GCA_051278125.1 Polaribacter sp.
ACAAAACTTTCTCCGTTTTTTGCAACCAATTCTCCGTTTATATAGGTTTCTAAAACAGTGAAATTCTTTAAATTATCTACCACAATAAAATCAGCAAAATCTCCTTTTTGCAGTAAACCAACCTCCAAATTATAATGTTTTACTGGGTTTATACAAGCTGCTTGCAACACTTTAAAAACATCCATTCCTTTGGCAACGGCTCTTTCACATAGTTGGTTCATATGCCCTAACAGCAAATCATCTGGATGTTTATCATCTGAACAAAACATCATATTTTCGAAATGCTCTGGTAACAAATCAATCAAGGCTTCAAAGTTTTTTGCAGCAGAACCTTCTCTAATAAGTACTTTCATGCCTTTTTGTAACTTCTCCAGCGCTTCATCAAAAGAAAAACACTCGTGATCTGTAGAAATTCCTGCAGCAATATATTTGGAGACCTTGTCTCCTCTTAATCCTGGTGCGTGTCCATCAATGGGCTTGTTATTGTTTTTGGCGTGTTTAATTTTCGCCAAAACTTCGGGATCATCAAACAACACTCCTGGATAATTCATCATTTCTGCTAAATATGTAATATCCGGATTTTCCATCATTACTTTAATATCATCAGCATTAATGATGGCTCCTGCACTCTCAAAAGAAGTGGCTGGCACACAACTTGGCGCCCCAAAATTGAATTTTAACGGAACTTTCTTTCCGTTTTCAATCATAAAATCAACTCCTTTTACACCTAAAACATTGGCAATTTCGTGCGGATCAGAAACCGTAGCAACCGTGCCATGAACTGCGGCAATTTTTGCAAACTCAGAAGGCACCAACATCGAACTTTCTATATGAATATGAGCATCTACAAAACCAGGAAGAATATAGTTTTCATTGTTATGGTTTGATTCTCTAATTTCTAAAACCTTTCCATTATCAACATCAACTTCTCCTTTAAAAATTTTTCTCTGTAAGATATCTACAATGTTTCCTTGAATAATCATAAAAAATATTTGTTCAAAATTACAAATAATCATTGAAGGTTGATAAGAATTAGCTATTTTTATGCCAAACTCCAAATCCGTGAAACATTATTTTACGATTATTATTTTCTTATTGTTACTTGTATCAACATTGAGTTCTCAAAAAAAAGCCCCAATAAAAGAATACAAATTTTATATAGAAAATGAGCAAATTATTAGCGAAAACAAATTAGAAGCTCATGCTTCCTTCACCTCTTTTTCTGATGAAAAACGTAGTTTTCAAAACAAACCTAAGTTTTATAAATCACTTAATGGAATTTGGAAATTCGATTGGGTCAAAAACCCTAAAGAAAGACCTACTACTTTTATGAATAAGGGCTTTAACACTAAAAATTGGAGCGATATAAAAGTTCCTTCTAATTGGGAAGTTGAAGGTTTTGGGGTGCCTATTTACGTAAATCATCAATACGAATTTACCGATTTCAAAGCTATGATTGCTGATGACATGGAATTGGTAGATAGAATTTACCCAAAAAACCCAGGTGATGTTCCAGATAATTACAATCCTGTAGGATCATATGTTAAAGAGTTCACCATTGAAAAAAATTGGAATCAAAAAGAAATTTTTTTACATATTGGTGCCATGAAGTCTGGTGGATTTGTATGGTTAAATGGCAAATATATTGGGTATTCTCAAGGAAGTAAATTACCAGCTGAATTTAATATTACTGAAACTGTAAAACCTGGCAAAAACACATTAGCAATCCAAATTTTTAGATGGACAGATGGCGCTTATTTAGAATGTCAAGATTTTTGGAGAATTAGCGGAATTGAACGTGACGTTTTTGTTTATGCACAACCAAAAGTTAGAATTCAAGATTTTGAAGTGACTTCAATTTTAGATGATGGTTACAAAAATGGTCTTCTAAATTTAAATATTGAAATTGAAAATCATTTTAATAAAACAAAAAATACTATTGTAGAATATGACCTTTTAGATGCAAACAATCAATCTATAAAAACTGAAAAGAAAACCATCAATACTTTAAAAAATTCTAAAAGTAAAATTAGTTTTTCTTCAATAATTACTGGTGCTAAACAATGGAGTGCAGAACACCCAAATTTATACACACTAGTAATAAAATTAAAAGATTCTAAAGGAAATTTATTAGAAGTTACAAATACAAAAATTGGTTTTCGTTCTGTTGAAATTAAAAACGGTTTACTTTTAATAAACGGAAAACGGATTACTTTAAAAGGTGTAAATACACAAGAAGCAGACCCAGAAACGGGTCATGTAATGTCGGAAGAATTAATTTTAAAAGACATTCAACTATGGAAAGAAAATAATATAAATGCGGTGCGTTTAAGTCATTATCCAAGAGGCAAACGTTTTTATGAACTATGTGATATCCATGGGATTTATGTTGTTGATGAAGCCAATATTGAATCTCATGGAATGTATTATGGCAAATATTCATTGGCTAAAAAACCAAATTGGGAAAAAGCGCATGTAGACAGAATGGTGAGAATGGTAAAACGTGACAAAAATCATCCTTCTGTAATAATTTGGTCAATGGGAAATGAAGCAGGAAATGGTGTGAATTTCTTTAAAGGGTATAATGCCATTAAAGAAAACGACCAAACAAAAAGACCTGTTCAATACGAAAGGCCTTACAAAGATTATGATGGTAGTTTGTATGATATGGACTCAAATACAGACATCATTGTTCCTCAATATCCTTCTCCAGCAATATTTGAAGAAATTGGTAGGTCTAAAACTGATCGTCCTTTTATTCCAAGTGAATACGCGCATGCTATGGGCAATAGTACTGGGAATTTTCAAGATTATTGGGAAATTATTGAACTCTATGACAATCTTCAAGGCGGTTTTATTTGGGATTGGGTTGATCAATCTATTTGGAAAACTAACGAAAAAGGTGAAAAATTTTATGCTTATGGAGGTGATTATGGTAAGAATATGCCTTCTGATAATACTTTTTTAAATAACGGAATTGTATTTCCAGACAGAACTCCTCAACCAGCTTTGTATGAAGTTAAAAAAGCACACGAGTATATCAACTTTAAACAAAAAGGAATTAACAAACACAATGAATTAAGAGTTTTAGTCGAAAATTTATACGATTTCACAAACTTAAATAATTTTAATTTTACAGCTAAAATTAAAGCAGATGGTTCTGTTTTAGAAGAAATATATTTTACTGATATTTCTGTTGACACGCATACAGGAAAGTTAATTAGAATTCCTTTAAAAAAGATTACATTTAAATCCAATACAGAATATTTTGTTGAGATTTCTGCCACTACAAAAGAAAAATGGGACTTATTGCCAAAAGATTTTGAAGTAGCTCATGAGCAAATTTTATTAGATAAAAAATACATTACTGAAGCCACAAAACAAATCAAAAATAGCAAACCAGAAGTTACAGAAACAAAGAACTTAATTATAGTTTCTAATAAAGGTTTTAAAATTGTTTTTAACAAAAATAAAGGTCAAATATCTTCTTATATTTTTGAGAATAAAGAACTTTTAAAAAATCAAAAAGGACTAAAACCAAATTTTTGGAGAGCTGTTACAGATAACGATTTTGGTAATGGAATGGAAAGAAAAAATATTGAGTGGAAAAATGCTTCTATTAATGCAAAAGCAACAAAAATAGAGACAAAAACTCTTGAAGGTAATATAGTTTTGGTGAACATAGAGTATGAGTTGCCTGGAGTTCATACTACATTTTTGTCTTCTTATTCTATTTTAGAAAATGGAATTATCAAAATTGAAAATATATTAAATTCTACAGATTACAAGGGTGATATTCCAAGAATTGGAATGCGCATGCAAATTCAAGAAGAATTCGATAATCTTACCTATTTTGGACGTGGTCCTTGGGAAAACTATCAAGATAGGAAAGCATCTGCATTTGTAGGTTTATACAATTCTAAAGTAAAAGAGCAATACGTACCTTACATTCGTCCTCAAGATAATGGCTACAAAACAGATACAAGATGGTTAGCCCTTTCAAATGATTCTAAGAACGGACTTTTAATTATTTCTACTGATAAAAATTTAATTAGTTTTAGTGCGCTTCATATGGAAAATGAAGATTTTGATACTACTGAAGGTTTAGCATATAAAAACTCTAATAAAAACAAGCATACTACTGATATTAAAGAAAAAAAATTAGTGCAATTAAATATCGATTTAGGACAACGTGGAGTTGCAGGAGATGATAGTTGGTATTCTAAACCACAAGAGAAATATCAATTTACAGGTGATAAAACCTATTCATATAGTTTTTATTTAGTTCCATTTTCAAATAAAAACACAAAAGACTTCTTAGAAATGAATAAGAAATACAAAAACTTAAAATAGCTTTTTAAATGAATGCTATTAAAGCTGAAAAAATTCTTTTAGAATTGTATCATATAGAAGGTAATGCTTTTAAATTACCGGGAGAAATAGATTTAAATTTTAAAATTAAAGTTGGTGAAAAAACTACTCATATTCTGAAAATTTCAAAACACAGTTCTGATGAAGAATTAGATTTTCAACAAAGTATTCTTCAATATTTACACAAAAAAGATGAATCTTCAAATACTCCAAAAGTAGTTTTAGATAAAAATAAAAACTCAATTTCTAAACTAATTCTTGATGATGAAAGCACTTTAAAAGTTCGGCTATTAAGTTGGATTGATGGCAGAGTTTGGTCTTCTGTAAATCCGCAATTAACTGATTTACGTTTTAGTTTGGGAGAAAAAGCAGGAAAAATTGCCAACAATTTACAAGATTTTCATCACCCGAAAGCAGAGAGAATATTTGATTGGGATATCGCGCAAGGTGCATGGATAAAAGATTATTTACACCTTTTTAAAAATGAAGAAAAAGCGACAATTTCTTACTTTTTAAACAAGTTTGAAGCTTTCCAAGATGAATTTCAAAACTTAAGAAAAAGTGTGGTGCATAATGATGCCAATGACAATAATGTTTTAGTCTCCGAAGATTTAATACACCCAAAAGTAACAGCCATTATAGATTTTGGCGATGCAATAAAAACCCAAATCATAAACGATGTGGCTATTACGTGTTGTTATGCCATGATGCATCATGAAGATCCTTTAGAAGCAAGTTTACCCATCATAAAAGGTTATCATACTGCTTTTCCATTAGAGGAAAAAGAATTGAAATTTTTATACGTTTTAATTGCAATTCGATTGATTATTTCAGTAACCAAATCAGCCATCAATAAAATTGAACACCCTGAAAATGAATACTTATTAATAAGCGAAAAGCCTGCTTGGAGTGTCTTAAAAAAATGGATTCATGTATCTGAAGATTTTGCACATTTTAGCTTTCGGAATACTTGTAGTTATAGAGCTCATCCAAATCAACAAAAATTTGAAAACTGGACAAAAGAAAACACTTTTTCATTGTCAGAGTTATTCCCAACAATCAACAGAACTGAAATTCATCATTTAGATTTAAGTGTTGCTAGCGCATTTGTTGGTCACCAAAAAGAGTTTAATAATTTAGATTTATTTCAATTTAAAATTGACCAATTACAGAAAGAAGTGCCGACTAAAATACTGGCTGGAGGTTATTTAGAACCAAGAAATTTATATACTTCTACAGAATATGACACCATAGGTAATTGCGGTAAACAAAGCAGAACAATTCATTTAGGAATCGATTTCTGGTTACCAGAAAACACCCCAGTTCATGCACTTTTCGATGGAGAAGTTGTGATTGTAGAAAATGATATTGGAGACAAAGAATATGGCGGATTAATCGTTTTAAAGCATCAACTAAAAGATTTTTGTTTCTATACTTTGTATGGGCATAATACGGCAGCAAGTGTTTTGAGACACCAAATTGGCAATACCATTAAAAAAGGAGAACAAGTTGCTGTTTTGGCAAATTATCCTGAAAATGGAAATTGGGCTCCTCATCTACATTTTCAAGTAATGCTTTCTTTATTAGATTATAAAAATGATTTTCCTGGCGTGGCTTATTTTAATCAAATTGATGTTTGGAAAAGCGTATGCCCAGACCCCAATTTACTATTTAAACTAGATGGTTTTAAAGAAAATTTAATCGACTATTCCAATGAAATTATTACAAAAAGAAAGAATCATCTAGGCAAAGGAATGAGTTTGCAATAC
>JBNMNV010000191.1:0-6138 GCA_051278125.1 Polaribacter sp.
AAGGCTTCACGGACTGTTGGGACGTATAACACCAATGGAAAAATGGAATACAGATAAGCATCTAATTATCATGAAAAAATTAACAGCTTAATTAATAATCGAAATTTAAAAGAATACTCTCGTTTTACAGGGGGCAAAACAGTAACACCAATGAAATTTATATTTTCTGAATATTTATTTCTCATTTTTTCAAGATATGGCATTTCAAGAATATCCGGTAGTATATCCAAATGACTTTTTATGTTTCTTTTATTTATGTGAATGGTTTTGGGATAAATTTCTGTTGTTTTTGGAGAGCTATGTCCCAAAATACTTTGTAAATATCTCAAGTTTATATTGTTTTCGATACCGGGGGGCGCAAAAGTATGGCGAAGAAATTATAAAACTTAAATTACTCAAATATCGTTTTAAAAAAAGGTTCCAAAAAAGGGCTTAGAACACTTCCTTAAAAAAAAGATACTAGCTTAAAAAACTCTTTTAAGAGTTTAAAGTAGTAGCAATCGTTTAAAAAGTTATTTTCTAAGAAGAGAATCCTGAAATCATTATTCATTAATTAATTTTGAGTCCGACTTAAAAATTAAAATAAACTAAAAAACGAATTGCATATAGCGAATACTAGTGCCTAACTCAAAAAATGAGCAATAAAATAAAATCTAAAAGGACTAAAAATAAAAAAACGCATCATAAATAGCTCGTATGTAATAGAAATATTGAAAACTCTCTCCTTTCCCCAGTCACCCTCCTTTTAAAACCCAAACCCAAACCGTCGTTTCCCCCCTTATCCTTAGCAATGGATCTGTCAATAAAGTATGTAGCGTTGGTTATTCCTGTATAGTTCGCTATTCCAATATTCCCGTGAAAATGGAAACATAATACAATCCAGTTAATATGAAAACGACACCTGCTACTGTTCGCATAACTTTTTCAATTTTCGTAATTCTGTTGTAAAATACACCTACTTTGCCTGCTGTAAAAGCCAATAAGTAGGTGAAAATAATTACAGGTAATCCTGTTCCAAATGCAAATACTATGGGTAAATAAAGTCCATCTGCTGATGCAATTGTCATAGGAATCAACATTCCAAAAAACAATGCTCCACTATAAGAGCAAAATGCCAAAGCAAAAACTACACCATCAAAAAAGAGCCTAAAAGTCCTTTATCCTTAAATTTGTCAGATAGTTTTTCTTGAAAATTCGATTTCCTTAAAAAATTTAGTTTGATAATATTTAGCATAATCAAACCAATGATTATCAATAAAGGTCCTAAATACTTCTCTCCATTCTGATTGAAAAATCGAGCAATATGAAATTTACTTGCTCCAAAACATAGTATTAAACCAATTGCAGTATAACTAAACCCTCTGCCTAAAGAATACAATATTCCGCTTAAAAACACTTTCCGTTTACTCGCAATGTTTTTTGAAATAAAAGCTGTTGCAGTTATGTTGGTCGCCAAAGGACACGGACTTATGGCTGTCATTGATCGAATATCAATGCCGATAAAATTGGGATATTGTAATTCTCTAAAAGCGATTTTAAAAAATCCATTTAGAGCGTTTTTAATTCCATATCTATTTTAGTTTTCAGTTCTTTAGAAAAGGCTTTCTGGTCATTTCCATTCATAAAAGCAAAATCGGTTAAATTTATTTGGGTTTCCTTTCTTTGTTTTATTACCTTTAAGATTAAGGCTGTTCCAGATGCCTCAAATTTTTCGGCAATCTTTTCATTTTCCTTTTCATCTGCATTGATAACCTGAAACGTAATTCTATTTTCTTTCAATTCCGTTGAAAAATAAGTGTTCAACGTGTATTTCGTATTTGCTTCAATGGCATTGCACGTCATACATCTGTGCGTGGAATGGAAATCTAAAACTTCTATTTTTGAAACTGATTGGGCTAAAGATTGGTCTTTACTATTCGTTTGTCTATTGCAATACGAGAACATTAGACCGATTGCTAAAAGTGTAAAAAATTTGATTGTTTTATTCTTTTTTTTTGATTTATGGTTTATATAATAATGTTGAATACATATCCTGATATGATGATACAAAGTGTAACGACTCCAAAAAAGATGGCGATTAGTTTTAAAGTCATTACTTTTTTTAGAAGCATCGCTTCTGGTAACGAAAGTCCAACAACGCCCATCATAAAGGCAATTGCAGTTCCCAACGGAATTCCTTTGGCAACCAATACCTGAACTACAGGAAGTATGCCTGATGCGTTTGAGTACATTGGTACAGCCAAAATGGTTGCTATAGGAACCGCAAAAAGATTGTCTTTGTCCATATATTTTTCAAAAAATCCTTCAGGAATATAGCCGTGCATTAATCCGCCAATGGCGATTCCTATTAAAACATAAGGAATGATACCTTTAAGGATTTTTACGACCTCTGCCCAAATAATTGGTATACGTTGTTTAAAGGTTTGTTTTTCTGCTAGAAATATATCTTGATCTCTTTGAGCGTTTGCTAAAACTTCTTTTACCCAAGGCGTTAAATAGGATTCCAATTTTAATTTTTGAAGGATTACACCAGAAATAGTGCCTAACAAAACACCACTCACCACATAAATTATGGTTGTTTTAAGGCCAAACAAGCCAACAAAAAGTCCAATGGCAACTTCATTAACCAAAGGTGAAGTAATCAAAAAAGAAAAGGTGACACCTAAAGGGATTCCACCTCTTACAAAACCGATAAATAAGGGAACTGAGGAGCAAGAACAAAAAGGTGTTACCACACCAAAAAGACTTGCCATTAGGTATTCCAATCCATATAATTTATTTCTTGATAGATAGTTTTTAACCTTGTCTATGGGAAAGTAACTGTTGACAATTCCCATAAAAAAGATGACAACAAAAAGAAGTATTAAAATCTTTGTGGTGTCATAAATAAAGAAATTTAAGGCTTCTGCAAGATGTTGTCCTTGTTTCATATGCAAAACATCATAAACAAACCAATCCGCTATGTTTTGTATCCAATCAAACATTTTGAATCGTGCTAATAGTGCCGGAAATTGAACAAGATAATTTTACCGTATTGTAGATAGTGCCAAATTTTTCAATATTCTTTTTAAGTAAATCTGAATTCAACTTTTTATCGTTGCTGTAAATTGTCAAATTGTAGAAGATATTTTCCATTCTTGGCGGGTTTTCAAGACGCGTTGCATTCACTTCAATGTTGGCTTTTGAATAGGTAAATTTCATCATACCTGAAAACCGTTCCACATTTTTCAATAGGCAAGAAGCAAAAGAACCCAAGAATAATTCAGCAGGATTTGGCAAGGTTTCGTCAGTTTTTGAAGTTGTGCCAAAATCTATACTCGATTGCTTTATATAAACAATTGCATATTGATTTGAAATGGATGAAGCCTTGATATGATAATTCATAATAGATTTGTATTAGTTTAAAAGAGCCAATACTTCTTCTTTTGAAGGCACTCTCCCTTTTATTGTAATCACATCATCTATTACTAAAGCAGGTGTTGTCATTACGTTGAATTTCATAATTTCCATAATATCTTCAACTTTTTCAATAGTTGCATCGATGTTGTTTGCTGAAACTACATCTTTAACGACACCAGTCATTGATTGGCATTTTGGACATCCTGTCCCTAAAATTTTAATTACTTTAGTCATACTATTAATATTTGTTTATCGCAAATAGACGATATGATTATTAAAAAAATATCAATCAAAAAATTGTTGAAATAACGTTTTTGCAATGTTCCAGTTTTCTTGATTGATACAGTACTTTATTTTTGGTGGTTTCAATTCTCCTTGAATTAAACCTGCATTTTTTAATTCTTTTAAATGCTGTGAAACTGTTGATTGAGAAATTGGTAATACGTCAACCAAATCTCCAGTAAAACAACACGTTTGATTTTCGAGATGTTTTAAAATGGCAATACGTGTTGGATGTCCTAAAGCTTTAGCAAATTTTGCCAAAGCTTCGGTATCTTCCTTATATTCTATATGCGCTAAACTTCTTTTCATATTTTTTATCGCAAATATACGATAGGTATTTGCGATGTAATATGACAAAAGTCACATTACATTTATTATTTATGAATAATATTTTTTCTTTAACCAAAATGAAACACGAACTAATAAAATTAATGCAGGAACCTCCACCAAAGGACCAATAACTCCTGCAAATGCTTGTCCAGAATTCAGTCCGAAAACTGCAATCGCCACTGCAATTGCCAATTCAAAATTATTACCGGCTGCTGTAAAAGCCACTGAAGCGGTTTTGTCATAACTAGCTCCTGTTGCTTTGGTTACAAAAAAGCCAATAATAAACATGATCGTAAAATAGAGCAATAAAGGAACGGCAATAATCAAAAC
The DNA here is from genome assembly GCA_051278125.1 of Polaribacter sp. GTDB lineage: Bacteria > Bacteroidota > Bacteroidia > Flavobacteriales > Flavobacteriaceae > Polaribacter. The sequence goes on from JBNMNV010000191.1 coordinate 4,342, forward strand.
ATCCATCGGGATTTCAACAATTAACTCTCCTTTTAGAGAGAACATCACCACGATTGTAAATAATAGCGCTATTAAAGTAATCGGTGAAATTGTAGGAATAAATTCCCGTGTATACCACTCTTCCCCTTTTAATTTTACGAATATGAGTCTACTTAAGATTCCCAAGACAAATGGAATCCCTAAATAAATAGCGACACTTTCTGCAATGGTTCCGATTGAAATATCTACAATAGCCCCTTCAAACCCGAAATAAGGAGGAAGAACCGTTATAAAAATCCATGCATAAAAACTATACGCAAACACTTGAAAAATACTATTTAAGGCCACTAAACCAGCGCCATATTCGGTACTTCCTTCTGCTAAATCATTCCAAACCAAAACCATGGCAATACAACGCGCCAAACCAATGAGAATTAACCCAACCATATATTCTGGATAATCACGCAAAAAGGTAATGGCTAAAAGAAACATTAATACAGGTCCAATAACCCAATTAAGAAGTAATGAAATAAACAGAATTTTTGTATTTCTAAAAACTTTTGGCAAAAGTGCATAATTGACTTTCGCCAAAGGCGGATACATCATTAAAATTAAACCAATTGCGATAGGAATGTTTGTTGTTCCGCTATTGAATGAATTTATGATTTTAGGGAAACTTGGAATAAAATACCCAAGTCCTATTCCGATTGCCATTGCCACAAAAATCCACAGCGTTAAATTTCTATCGAGGAAACTTAATTTTTTTGATGCCATTTATTATAATTTTATTTGAGAAAAAACATAGCATAATTCGGTTGCTATTTGTAAACTTCTTTCTTTATATTTTTCAGCTTGCTGTGGTGTATCATCAAACGCTTTCGGATCTTTGTACGTAATAGGAATGCGTTTTTCTGCACCCAAAATAATGGGACATGCTTCATTCGCAGAATCACAAGTCATAATGGCCACAAATTCAGATTTCGGATTAAATGCGTGGTCTAATTTTTTAGAAAAACCAATGATAGGGTGCTCGTTATCAGCATATTTGATGCTGTACACCGGATTTTCCGCTTCTGAAAGTTGATCAATTTTAAAACCTGCCTTCTGTAAAGTTTCGGCCGCCATTGGAAACAATGCTGTAGCTTCTGTTCCTCCTGAATAACAAAGCACATTTTTAATGTGAAAGTAGCAAGCCATTGTCTGAGCCCAGACTTGTGACAAGTGACTTCTGCGAGAATTATGAGTGCAAATAAAGTTGATTCTAATTTCTTGGTGATGTGTAACTTTATACTGAATATATTCAATAAGTGGTTTTAAAACTTCTTTACGTTCCTCTGAAATAGTTTCAGTTTTTAAGTTCTTCAATAATTTTTCTATTTCTGAAAATAATTTTGCTTGCATGTTTCTACTATTATTTAATTTTTAAGATGATCAATTAACTTTTACTTTTTTTAACAACAATCTTCATTGTTGGAAATATCTTGATTTAAAAACGGCAAAATCGTTGCTTTCATTTTTGTCCAGTTTTCAGCGTGAATACAATAACAAACACTCGTTCCCTCTACATTTCCTTTAATTAATCCTACCTGTTTTAGTTCTTTTAAATGCTGCGAAATTGTTGGCTGTGCTAGTCCAATTTCGTTCACTAAATCCCCGCAATAGCATCCATCAATTTTAAAGAGTTGTTGCAAAATAGCTACTCTCGCCGGGTGTCCAAAAACTTTTGCTAAAAGTGCAATTTCATTTTGTTGGTCGGTAAACATTTCAGTTTTAACTAATCCCATTTTTTTTATTTATTGCAATATTACGATTAACATT
>JBNMNV010000192.1:0-6109 GCA_051278125.1 Polaribacter sp.
TTGTATTTTAATTCAATTTCAAAGCAATGCACAAACCACTATTTCGGGTATTGTAACCGATTCAAAAAACCACCCTATTTTTGGGGCAAATATATATTTAGATGGCACTTATGATGGTGGATCCACGAATGAACAAGGAGAGTTTTCATTTAAAACGGAAGAACAAGGAACACAAACTTTAGTCATTTCCTTTATCTCGTTTGAAACTTACATTCTCACCGCTGGTGTTTCATCACTCAAAAACTTACAAATAAAGTTGCGCGATGATGTCAATTCATTGGACGCCGTTGTGATTAATGCAGGGATGTTTGAAGCCGGTGAAAAAGGAAAAGTAACCGTGTTAAAACCTTTAGATATTGTTACAACGGCAAGTGCAATGGGCGATTTTTTGGGCGCTTTGCAAACATTACCTGGAACATCAACAGTAGATGAAGATGGACGATTATTTGTGAGAGGTGGGGAAGCCGAAGAAACTCAAATTTTTATTGACGGAATTCGTGTATTTATGCCCTACACACCAAGTGCCAACAACTTGCCCGTACGTGGTCGTTATTCACCTTTTTTATTTTCAGGAATTTCATTTTCTACAGGAGGATATTCCGCAGAATATGGACAAGCATTATCTAGTGTATTACTATTAAATACGATTGATAAACCCGACCAAGAGAAAACTGATGTATCTTTTATGACTGTTGGGTTAGGACTTGGAAATACTCAAATTTGGGGTAAAAATTCGTTAAGTGTCAACGCCTCATACACCAATTTGGCGCCTTATCAATTTGCTTTACCCGATAGAAATAAATGGATAAAACCTATAGAAGCCATCAGCGGAGAAACCGTTTACAGGTATAGTTTTAAAGACGATTCTATGCTAAAAATTTATGGTGCCTTTAGCGCTACGAACTTTGATTTAATTCAAGAAGATATTAATTTTGACGAAGGTGTTCGTTTTGGATTAAAAAACAGCAATCTATACATCAACACTTCTTATAAAAATAAGTTTGGCAACAATTGGCGCTTTGAAACAGGATTTAGTTTTACGAACGATCATTCAGAAATTAAGGTCATCGATGATAAAATAAACAACCATGAAAACTCCGCACATTTTAAACTCAAACTTAAAAAGAATTTTTCAAATCGATTTAAAATCAGTTTGGGATCTGAATATTTTATAACACATTATACAGAGGATTATCATCCTTTGGTAGAGAATAGTTTTCACTATGGTTTTCAAAATAATTTGTTTGCCTCTTTTGTAGAAACCGATATTTTTTTCTCAAAATATCTTGCAGCAAAAATAGGTGTTCGAGCAGAAAACTCTGAATTATTAAATGAATTTACGCTATCGCCCAGAGCCTCTGTAGCTTATAAATTAGGCGAAAAATCGCAATTTTCATTAGCGTATGGACAGTTTTATCAAAATCCGAAAAACAACTATTTAAAATTTAATGAAGATTTTAAAGCTGAAAATACATCGCATGTTATTGCCAACTTTCAAATTGCCAAACAAGATGAAATATTTAGATTGGAAGCCTATTATAAAGACTATAAAAATTTGGTAAAGTTTGATACGGAAATGGCAAATTTCAGTTCAAACTTTAATAATAACGGAACCGGCTTTGCCAAAGGAATCGATTTATTTTGGAGGCAAAATGGTAAAATTAAAAACACGGATTATTGGGTTTCTTACTCCTTTTTAGACACCGAAAGAGACTATAGAAATTATCCAGTTGCTGCACGTCCTAATTTTGCCTCTCAACACAATTTGTCGATTGTTGCAAAACATTGGATTGAAGATTTAAAAAGCCAAGTTGGTTTTAGTTACAATTTTGCTTCGGGTAGAACCTATACAAATCCTAATGAACCTGGTTTTTTAAATAACCAAACAAAAAACTTTAATTCCTTAAGTTTTAATTGGGCATATTTAATAGATCAACAAAAAATACTATATTTATCTGCCTCTAATATTTTAGCAACTCAAAATGTATTTGGTTACAACTATAAAAATACTCAAAATTCAATCGGAAATTTCGACAGACAAGCCATCTTGCCCAACGTGAATAGTTTCTTTTTTATAGGCTTTTTCTGGACCCTTAGTGATGATAATAAAAGCAATCAGTTAGACAATTTATAATTTTTTTTGAAACAATTTCCTGCTTTCCAGTATATCTTTTTTTGTGAAGAACAAGACCGTAAACAAGAATACCCGCAAACTTGTCACTTCGACCTAAGGAGAAGTCGCATAAAAGTATAATACAAAGTTAAGATGCTTTATGGGATTTCCCCCAAAGTAGAAATGACAAAATTGTGCGAAAAAAGTTCATAATTATAACAATAAATCACAAAAAACACAATTCAGAATCAAAAAATTACAATTCGGTATATTTCTTGTCTTATTCTATTAAAAACATCAGATATTTGAACCATCAATAACAAATAAAACCACGTTTATGAAAAATTTAATACTAACCATCGCCATCATTTTAACAGGAATTTTTTCCATAAATGCCCAAGAAGAAACGTTTACTTTAACAGTACGTATTTCAGGCTTAAATTCTAACAAGGGAAACTTAATTGTAGGTGTTTACAAAAGTTCAGCGAGTTTTTTAAAGAAAACATTTAAAGGTGTTACGGTTTCGATAAGCGACAAAAAATCAGTAGCAACTTTTAAAAATTTACCAAAGGGAGAATATGCAGTTTCTTTTGTACACGATGAAAATGAAAATAAAAAAATGGATACCAACTTTATAGGAATTCCGAAAGAGGACTATGGTTGCTCCAATAATGCAACCGGTTTTATGGGGCCTCCAAAATACAAAGATGCTAAATTTCAATTGGAAGCAAGTAAAACCATCGATATTAAAATATAAATTAAGACTACTCTATTTACGTACCCATCACTTTAAAACTTATGTATCATGAAAAAATTATTTTTATTCATAGTGCTATCTATTGCGCTAAATGTAGCTGCTCAAACGCCTTATCAAAAAGGAATGCAAAAAGCTTTTTCTCTTTGGGAACAAGGAAAAATCACAGAGGCTTCTCAAATTTTCGAGAGAATTTCTAAAGTAGAAAAAGAAAACTGGTTGCCATCTTATTATGTTGCTCAAATTGAAATTATAGGGAGTTTTGGTTTAAATGATGAGGTAAAATTAACTGCAAAATTAACCAAAGCACAAGAGTTTTTAGATGTTGCCAAATCAAATTCAGAGAATAACCCAGAAATCATTATAACGCAAGCATTGTTAAATACGGCGTATATTGCTTTTGACGGACAGAAATATGGAATGTCTTTATCAGGAAAAAACAGTCAATTATACGGAAGAGCGTTGACAATTGAACCCAACAATCCGCGTGTAATTTTAGGAAATGCAGAATGGAATATGGGTGCTGCAAAATTTTTCGGAAAATCTACAAAACCTTATTGTGATCAAGTTAAAAGAGCTATTGAAATGGGAAAAGAAGAAAAAATTGAAGAAGAATTTTATCCTAAATTCATGGTTTCTAGAGCAGAAGATGTTTTAAAAGGATGTGAGGAATAGTATATTCAGTAAAACAGTTCTCAGTTTTCAGCAGCAGTCTTCAGTTTTAAACATTAACTACCAAAAAGTTTGTCAGGCTGGAAGCGTCATAGAATACAGAAAGACAAACTTTGCTATAAAACTTTTAATAATACTATCCAATTAGCAGTCGCCGTTTTTTACTGTTTACTGCTGCTGAAAACTGCCAACTTATTTCAAAATCTTATCAATTAAATCTCGCTTTGCTTTTTCATCATCACCAAACAACCATTGTAAAACATTATCTTCCCAAATTTGCCCTTTTTCAGTTACTGAAATAATATTTTTTTCTACTGCTAAATCTAAAATTTTTCCAGGATACGAAGATTGTTTGTCACTTTCCATTTCGCCTAAAGGATAAGGATCATCTAAACCCATTAAAACTTGTTTAGTTCCCTGTCTTTCCAGCATTAATTTTAACGAATCTGTATCGTGAACTAAAGTATCAAAAAAGATGTTTTTATGCCCCACAGCTTTTCTTGGATGATATTTTCCTTCAAACAAATCGGGTCTTCCATCAAAACCTTGAATACGTCTTCCTAAATTCATTTGGGCCAATTGCCCCCCATGTGCAAAGCAAGTTCTAATATTTTTAAAACGTTCTTGCATTCCGTTTAAGGTATAAAAATGATAGGCATCTCCACATTGAGCCAACATCCAAATTAAGTGAAAACGCCAGTTGGTGTTTTCTAATTTTATCATTTTATCTCCATCATAGGGATGAATTTCTATGGCTAATTTGTACTTATCTGCTAATTCAAAAATTCGATCATTTTCTTCATCAAAAACGCATCTCCACTGCCCTATAGAATCCATAAAATGAGTTGGTAAACACAGTACTTTTAATTCTAATTCTTCAACACAACGTTTCATTTCATCTAAAGCACCATAAATAAAACCCGGATGCACCACAAAACCACAAGTAAATTTATCTGGATGATTTTTTTGCACCTTCGCATTAAAATCATTCTGAAAACGCAATGCTTTTTTCATTTCTTCTAAACGCAAACCATTTCCATACAGTTGAGAAAGATTTAAAACCACTGCGTGGTCTAGCTTGTTTTTTTCCATCCACAATAATTTTTCATCAAGAAAAAAACTAGAGTCTGTTACAGGTCTTCTCCACCCTTTTTGTAACATATGCTTCCGTTCATCATCTACCCAAAAAATTTCTTTTTCCTTCATAAAATCAGGAATTTCTTCTGGATATGGTAATAAATGTGAATGTCCGTTGATGCGTAGTTTGCGAAGCCCCCTATGCCCCAAAGGGGGAATATTTTTATTTTCTAATGGATTTGACATAACTTTTTTGAGTTTTAAATTTGGTCAATACTTTTAGGTTTGAGTTCCTTCCCTTTGGGAAGGTTAGGATGAGCTTTTATTTGGCTTTTCCATTACAGATCCGCAACTACCACAAGTACATTTTTTGGTGTCTGAATAATAGTTATCGAAAATCACAGGCATATCAGTTTCAATATTATTTAACGCAAATTCTTCTCTATATAATTGGGTTCCACAATTTTCACAATACCATTCTAAAGCATCTAACATTCCTTCAGAACGCGGATACTCAATCACTAAACCTACTGTATTTTCTTTTCTTTGAGGCGAATGTGGAACTTTTCCTGGTAATAAATAAATATCACCTTCGTTGATTTCTACATCAATCATTTCTCCTTTATCATCAATGATTTTTAAAATCATATCTCCTTCAACTTGATAAAAAAACTCAGGAGTTTCGTTATAATGATAGTCTTTACGGTTATTGGGTCCGCCAACAACCATCACAATATACTCGCCATTTTCCCAAACTTGTTTGTTACCAACTGGTGGTTTTAATAAATGACGATGTTCATCAATCCACTTTTTAAAATTTAAAGGTTGTACTAGTTTACTCATATTTTAATTTTTTGGGCGTTCCCTAAAGGTCGGGCTTTTCGTTTTATCTTTTTATTTGTTCTCGATAAAAATTTGTTCATGCTTCACAAATTCACTCGAACTGACATAAAAAGGATGTCACTGCAATCCCTAACGCAAGTTCCGTTATAAATTTACAAACTTTTTGTTCTACCACCATCCACAGGAACATTAATTCCGTTAATGAAACTTGCTTTTTCACTTGCTAAAAAGACAATGGCGTTTGCAATCTCTTCTGGTTTTGCAAAACGTTTTGCGGGTGAAGCATTTTTCATGTTCTGAGAAACCTCTTCAAAAGACTTTCCTGTTTTATTAGCTTTGTTGTTGATGATTTCTTTTAAACGCTCTGTCCCTGTGGCTCCTGGCAAAACATTATTTACGGTAATTCCGAATTCGCCCAGCTCATTTGCCAAAGTTTTTGACCAACTTGCCACTGCTCCACGAATGGTATTGGAAACGCCTAAACCATCTAAAGGCTGTTTTACGGATGTTGAAATTACATTGATAATTCTACCAAAACACTGAGTTTTCATAAACGGAACTAAATTCTGAACCAAAATATGATTGCATTTTAAGTGTTGTGTAAAAGCACTTTCAAATTCTTCAATCTTCGCATTAAATATAGGGCCTCC
>JBNMNV010000193.1:0-6103 GCA_051278125.1 Polaribacter sp.
GGCAGGCAGGTTTCGCTCGTTTCATACTCAATCAAGTTGAGCACAAGCTTTGACCTAAAAAAGTCAAAAACCAAAATTCTATTATTTAGATTCCCGTTACCCAATCTAGTTGAGCATAAATTTCACGGGAATGACAATTTCAACGGAAACCCCGACGCAGAGCATCGAGGAATTCTTTTCGATTAAAAATGAAAAGATCATTAATTACTTCAATTCCTTTTTTGATATATCAAAAAAGGAATTGTATTTTCTTCTGCAAAACATTTTTAAATAGCGTTTATCAATGTTGGGACAGCGTATTCGAGTTTGATTTTGCTCCATAAAATTTATTAAAGATGATACAGGCTGTTAAATCTCCCGTTACATTTACAGCCGTTCTAAACATTCCTAAAATACGATCTATTCCAATAATAATGATTAATCCATCAATAGGAATTCCTGCACTTTGTAAAACAGTTGTCAAAATAATAACGCCACCTCCAGGAATGGCTGGTGTGCCTATAGAAGCAGCCACAACCGTAAACACAATTAGTAGTAGGCTTAGTATAGACAATTCAATACCATAAGCTTGTGCCATAAATAAAGTGGTTACACATTGAAATAGTGCTGTACCATCCATATTAATTGTTGCACCAATTGGAATTACAAAATCGCTAATATTAGACGAAACTCCTAGTTTTTCATCTGCTGTTTTCATAGAAAGTGGCATAACAGCAGCAGAACTAGCCGTAGAAAATGCCAATAATTGAGGGTCTCTTATAGCTTTTAAAAATTTAAATGGATTTTTCTTAGCAACTATAAAAACCAATAGTACATAGAAAGTTAATAGTAGTATAAGACCTATCAAAACCACGCCCATATAATATCCTAAACCAAGAAATACTTCAATGCTAGTTCTAGACAGTAATGCTGCCATTAAGCCAAATACGGCATAAGGAACTAGCATCATTGCCCACGATACAACAATCATACAAATTTTCTGAACAGCTTCTGAAAAACGGATAATAGGAGCCGCTGTTTGCTGACGAAGTTGGGTTATTGCCACACCAATAATAATGGTAAAAATCACTACACCTAACATTTCTCCTGTTAAAATAGATTCCAAAGGATTATTAGGAATCAGGTTCGATATGGCATTCGGAATGTTCCCAATAAGATCAGTTTGCTCATCAGGTATTACTGGGGGTTCACCACTATTTGGAAATCCTCCTAACTCAAAAATATATTGGCCTGGTTTTAAAATTAATGTAACTACTACACCAATTACAATAGCAACAGTAGTGGTGAAAACGAAATACAATAATAGCCTAACACCAAAAGTTTTTAGATTTTCTGACGTGTTTCCTACAATTCCTGTAATAATCGAGGTAAATATCAATGGAATCATAATCATTTGCACCAATCGCATAAAAATTTGACCGGGTAAATCCATCCAATCTGCAATTCGTAAACTAGTGTTTTCAGAAAGAATTCCTGTGGACGGATTCAATAGCACACCAATACCAGCGCCCAAAAGAAGCCCAATAATTACTTTAAGCCACAAACGGCCTTTTATAAGGTACTCTAAATGAACCGATAATCTATTCAATGATTTGAATTCTATCATACTATTATTTTATTATTACCCTAAATTCACATTAAATAGATAGCCAACTAAAGCTGTTAATCCCATCGCAATTGTTCCCCAAAATGTAATTCTTAAAATAGCTTTTCTAATACTTGAACCACCAGTTTTTGCTGATAAAGCGCCTAAAATTATCAAAAAAAATAATGCAAAACCATACAGCGTATATTCCATACTATCTAATGGAAGAAAAAGCACCACCAAAAATGGAAGTAATCCACCTATTGTAAATGCTGCTCCTGAAGCCATTGCAGCTTGTATAGGGTTTGCCTGACTTATTTCATTGATACCTAATTCATCTCGAACATGTGCCGCTAATACATCATGTTCCGTTAATTCTTTTGCAACCTTAATAGCAGTTTCTTTTTTGAGTCCTCTCTTTTCATAAATTTCTGCTAATCGTTGTAATTCAATTTCTGGCATTTCTTCTAATTCAATTTTTTCTCTTTCAATATCTGCGTTTTCCACATCCGTTTGAGAACTTACAGAAACGTATTCTCCAGCAGCCATCGATAACGCTCCAGCAACCAAGCCTGCTAAAGTTGCTAAAATAAGTGGTTCTCTCACATCGCTTGCAGCAGCAATACCAATAGCAATACTCGCTGTTGATAAAATACCGTCATTTGCTCCAAGAACAGCAGCACGTAACCAATTGCTTCTGTGGATGTAGTGATTGTCTAAATAATCGTCTTGTTGTTCGCTCATCTTTGGTGTTTTATCTAACAATTAAAATTTTTTAGGATTGTTGTATTTCACTTCTGTAATATTGAATTTTGCATCACTGAAATCGCCTTTGTCCAATCGCCATAAAAAGTCAAAGTTTATGGTGTGTCAATTTTTCATTTATATCGACTATTCTTTTTTACTTTGAATTATTTCTAGAAAGGCTTTGCCAATAGTGTTAATTAAATCAGAGGCAAGCAAGGAAAACTCACCAGTTTCTTGTACAGCAATATCTCCAGCTAAACCGTGTAAATAAACCCCTGCAATACAAGTTTCTTCGGATGAATAACCTTGCGCTAAAAAAGCTGTTAGCATTCCTGTAAGAGCATCTCCACTGCCACCTTTTGCCATTCCTGCATTGCCTGTAGTGTTTAAATGTACAGTTCCATTTGGACAAGAAATAACTGTTTGATGTCCTTTTAAAATTACATAAACATTATATTTTTTTGAAAACTCAATTTGTAATTTTTTCCTTTCATCAGTATTAGTTGCTATTCCAATTAAGCGTTCAAATTCTTTAGCGTGTGGCGTAAAAATACTTTCATTAGGAATCCATTCTAAAAAATCTTTATTTTTAGAAAGGATATTAATTGCGTCAGCATCGATAACCATCGGTTTGTTAAAACTTCTAATAATTTGTTTTAAAGCGTTTGTCGTTTTTTTATTTGTACCAATACCACAACCAATACCTACAACATCAAAATTATCAAGATTTACAGTTGTGGAAATCACTTCTTCTTGCGGATCACAAACAACCATTGCTTCTGGTATTGAAGTTTGTAAAACAGTGTACCCACATTTAGGAATATAAACAGTAAGCAGACCTACACCAGTTCTTAAACAAGCTTTGGAAGCCAAAGTTGCAGCACCCATCTTGCCAAAACTACCTAAAAATAGAATTGCCTTTCCAAAATCTCCTTTGTGTGAAAATGGATTTCTTTTTTTAAGAATACTAAAAACTTTATCTTTAGTGATTTCCGCATCATTATTTTGTTCCATTCTAAAATTGATCTTTAAAATTGATTGTTATCAATCTGCATATTATTCAATAATTAACCTCGCCAATAAATTTTCTAAACCTTAGTTAAGGTTTACGTGGTGTTCTTCTAGCACATCATAACAACCGCTTGTAAAATGATTGTAAACGATTTTCTGCCAAAAACCAATGAAAAGCACAAATTAGTTATTTTTAGTAAGTATAAGGCCTTCCTTTTATTAAGTTATCTTCCTTTTTGAAATAAATAAAAAGTCTAACATTAGGTCAAATTATACTTAATTATGAACTTACTTTATTAAGTTTAGCCCTTACCTCTTTACAATTTTCTATTGTTGTTTGGCAAATTTGTTCAATAGGAACCGATGTTTTATTTTCCTCTAAAGACTCTCCATATAAATTTGCTAACTTATTTATTGTTAAAAAAAGTGTGCTAACAATTGCAAATAAAGGAATAGCAAGCAATTCTAAATGACTTTCTTCTCCACCAATATCAATATCTCCAATGATAAAGGGAATCATTAATACTTAAATAATTACTGTTGCTCTAGTAAACGCACTATATATCTTGAGAAATGGTGTATTATTGATACGTTCTGCTTTACCTTGAATATTATAAAGTTGATTAATCTGCTGCATCAAGTCACTTTTTTCAATATTCGAAGTGTTTACAAACACCTTTTCAATCGTTGAGGATATTGAAATTAGAATCTCATTACTAACTTTATTAGTTTGGTCAACTTTATAGGTTTTACAGAGTCGTTTATTGTCTTCACTATAATCAGGATATGGTTTTTCGTGTATTTCATTTTTTAACTGACTTATGTAACAACATGTTAAATCAATCAAATCTATTGCGATCATTGATTTGTTATTATGCTCTTCAATGATAATATTGGATGAATTTTGAAAATACGTATACATTTTTGCTGAAAGACTCCTAGAAACATTAACTAATTCGCCAAATATTTTACGTGCTTCCCACCACCTATCATAAGCTGAATTCATCCTAAAACCCAAGAAAAAAGCAACTGCAAGACCAAAAACAGCACCAATTTGTGTTGATTGTATGAATATATGGTCGCCATATATCTCCTCTAAAAACAATACTAATATTGCATACGAATCACTTATAAAAAAATAAGGATATGTTATTTTAATAAGCTGCCAAAATCCTTGTTTTTCAGTTTTAATCATCGCTAATCATCATCATAGTGTTGCTCTTCAGTGTTAGAATTTACAATAGTACTAGATCCATTTGAGCAAGGGTTTTTGATATTTAAAATAATACATTGCAGTTCTTAAAAGTGCTGTTTTTATTGCCAACCAAAGTGTTATGATAGCCACATCTTCATGTATTGTAAGAGGTACTTGTAAAATACCATCTGTCGTCATACCGTCGCCAGTATAACTGCCACTCACAAATGCGACGATAGCACCTAATGCGCCAAGGAGCAGCAGGTAGAATGATGCGTTCTTAAAAAATTGTTTTTTGGTAAACAATCCTATCAGTTCTGATAAAAAACCGACCAATACTAAAGCTATTGGAAAATGAATAACCATAGCGTGAATGTGTGGTGCTGTGAATATAATTCGATTTTTTATGAATTATTTTTAAATAATTTACAAATCTATGAGTGTTCAAAATGCTTTTTCACAAAAGCAACTTGTTGGTTATCTGTCATTTTATCTGCAGATGCTAGCGTAATATCTATGTTCTTAAAATGTAAATCTTTACTCAAATAATTATGCAGTTCTACATTTGCATTTGTTGGACCAAATAATAGTACACTGTTATATTTTAAAATTTTATCTGCAATTTCTCTGTAATAAGCTTCATTCATTTGCTGCCTTTTATTGTGCATCAAACTTTCACTTTTGTTTAAAGCATCTTCTTTTGTGTTCGTAGTAAAATTTGATACAATAGATTCTGTTTTTTTTGTGGAATCTAAATCAATTAAATTGGCAGTGGAATGATCCATCCAAACTCCTAAGTTTTTTTGTGTTTTCATATTATACATATTAATGTTTTTGGATTTTTCCAATAATGGTTTCAATAGCTGCTTTTATTTTATCAATAGCACCTGCTAAGGCAAGGTCTATTGTATTTGCTTGATTCGTAATTGCTATAGGTTGTCTGCCCTCAATTCTGGCTTCTAACAGGCAAGAGATGTTATGAAATCCGTCTTTTTTTCCATTCTCATCTTTTAAGTGAACTTCTATTCTGGTAATATGAGATTCAAACCTTTGCAATGCTTCCTCTATTTGAGCAGTAAAAAAATCGGAACTTCTTTTTTCGCCAGAAAGTGTTTTATCAGTATTTATTTTAATTGTCATTTTATTATGTTTTTTTATGATCTTTTTTATTCGTTTTTATTCGTTTTTAATCAATTGTTTAAGAATTCTAAATACTCTTTTAGGTTTTTATTATGTACTCCTTTTTGAGTATCGGATTGAAATGTTTCAGGTATTTCATCTAAATATTTTATTAATTCTGGAAATTATTCGCGAATTCTTTGAGTTCACAAGAAAATGATTCCATTTAGGTCATTTTGAGATTCCATTTTCTATACGTTACTAAGAAGCGTTTTTTTAATTAACAACTAATGCTAATTATTAAAGTACAAAGGTTGTTTATTTAGTCCTCATTGAGGATGACCTAGGTCATTTAACACCCTTTCTTACTCAATTGATTTGAAGTATTAAATTTTCCAATAGCACAACTCACATAAGATGTTGCTTTCTTCGTAAATGTATTACTA
>JBNMNV010000194.1:0-6096 GCA_051278125.1 Polaribacter sp.
TTTTCATTTCTGTTATAATTTATTTTAAAGATAGCAGAACTTTTTAAAAGGAAAGAACATCTTAAATATTTAAAATAAATTTGAGGCTTATAATTTATTTAAATTCCCACCTAATTATTATTTTAATTACGATAAACTTTATTTAAATAATTTATAAATTAAGAAATATGAAAAAAGTTTTAGAATAAATAATGATAAATAGGGTGGTCATAAGCAAAAAAGATCGTCTATAAAGACGATCTTTTAATATTAAAGTTAAAACTAAATTATGCTTTAGATGTTTCATTAGATTGCTGTAACGCTAAATTATAAATCACTAGACCAAAACCAATTTTATTAATGGCATCACCTATGTTATAAATAACATCCATATTTAGACCAAGACCCGATAGGCCATCATACCATCCAGGAGTACCAGCCATATAACCTAATGGATATATTGCCCAACCAACAAGAACAAACCAACATAGTGTTTTATGTGCTTTCAGTACAGCACCACCAGCGTTTTCTGCCAATTTTTTAGCTTTTCCTAACCAGATGTCATAAGCAATTACAAAATATGCTAAACCAGAAATTAAACCCCAGAACCAAGCGTTATCTCTATCTACGGCTTCACCAATATACCCGGTAACCAACATTATTACTGAGAAAAAGATTAATCGCCACATTAAAGATTTTTTTGCACCTGCAACTTTAAGAATTAGGAAAAATTCCACGCACATTAAAGGGACTGTTAAGACCCAATCCACATATCTAAAAAATGTTGGGGATTCTGCATGAGAAGCCCAATAGTCTCTCATATACCAATAATGCACTGCTGCAATAAAAGTAATTAGACCTGAAACCAGAATAGAAGTTCTCCATTTTTTATCAAAATTATTCATTGATAAAAAGAAAAATGCTGCTGCAGCCATCATAGCCATACATCCTACAAAAAATGTAAAACCAACGTAATCATCGGTAGCCATTTTAGCAACGGCCAAAAATTGTGTTGAAAAATTCATAAAAAAAAATTTAAGTTAGTAATTTGTTTCACTTATTTTAAATAAGCATAAACAAATTTAAGAATTAAAATTGTTATATTTGTATTATGAACAGGTATTTTTTAGAAAATTATCAAAACTTTAGGATTTATTTTACATTTCTCTTGTTTTGGTTCAGTATACAGTTTGGAAATATTGTTGAAGATTCTATTGCATTTTTTCTTGTTTTAACAATTGGTTTAATTCATGGAGCAAATGACCTTTTAATACTTTCTGTAAGAGAGCGTGGAAAACATAAAATTATAAAGAATATTTTTATTTATGTGGTTATAAGTGCAGTATGTGTTTTGATGTATTGGTTTAATTCCTACTTGGCATTATTACTTTTCATTTTAATAAGCTCATATCATTTTGGAGAAGAACATCTTTCCGATAGGTTTTCTATTAACTTTTATTTTGATTTTGTTTACTTTTTGTCTTTCGGTCTTATCATTTTTAGTATGATTTTTTTTACTTCTTTAAAAGAAGTGAACCAAATTATGCTAGAATTAACAGGCATTATTTTTTCTAAAAACCAAATTACTTTAAGTTTAATTCTGAGTAGTTCAATAACAGTTTTGTTATCTGTTTACCTTTTATTAAAAGAGAAATTAACAATTAAAGCGTTTGGTTTAGAATTATTTTATATGATGTTTTTGTTTTTAGTTTTTAAAATGACATCACTTATTTTGGGTTTTGCAATTTACTTCATTTTTTGGCATTCCATACCCTCTATGATGCATCAAATAATATATATATCAGATATTATAAATAATAAAAGTATACTCTTTTATATTAAAAAAGCAGCACCTTTTTGGGCTGTTAGTATACTTGGTCTTATACTTTTGTTTGTAGCGTTACCAGAAATAAATATTTTTTCGGCCTTTATTTTTGTTTTATTATTTGCAGTTACTGCACCACACATTTGGGTAATGTATAAGATGAAAAATTAACGTGTAAAAACCAAATCATTCCCACTAGACAGTTCTTCAGAAAAACGATATTTATCAACATTAAAACCTTTTAAATCTTCTATAGTTTTACAATTTTGATCAATAATGTAACGTACCATAAAACCTCTAGCCATTTTTGCATAAGTCATAATGGTCTTATATTGTCCGTTTTTAAAATCTTTAAAAACTGGCGTAATCATCGGTACTTTTAAAGTCTTTTTAGGAATCACTTTAAAATATTCAGTACTTGCTAAATTTACCAACAATTCATCATCGGCCAATTCCTCGTTTAAAGCATTTGCAATTGTATCATTCCAAAACTGATATAGATTTTCTGTTGCACCCACTTTTAATCTTGTACCCATTTCTAAACGGTATGGCTGTATTAAATCTAAAGGTTTTAGCAAACCATATAAACCAGATAAAATTCTTAAGTTTTCTTGTAATAGGGGTATTTTTTCGTCGGATAAAGAATTGACATCAATTCCTTGAAAAACGGCACCTGTAAAAGCATAAACAGCTTGTTTAGCGTTATCTTTTGTAAAAGGTGTTTGCCAAGTTTGATTGCGCTCATAATTTAACGAAGCCAAATCATCAGAAATTTTCATTAAATTTGATAGCTTACTTTTAGATAGCGACTTTAGTTTTTTATTAAGTTTTACAGATTTATCCAAAAAGCGCGGTTGAGTATGTAAACTTGTTGGCACAATGCTTTCAAAATCTAAGGATTTTGCTGGAGATATAATGATTTTCATTTTTTTGAATTACAATATTGAATGGTTAAATTTACAAATGATCTTAACGTTTTTCAAATAAAAATATCAATTTAAATTGATAAACCTATTTATAAAACTTATCATTTATAGTTAATTTTATTTCAGGATGTTTTCAAACTATTTCATTTATTATAGGTCAAAGAAAAGAAACTAATGAATTAATACTTGAATAACGAGACGGAACTTGTAAAAAAGTTAAAAAACCCGGCG
The DNA here is from genome assembly GCA_051278125.1 of Polaribacter sp. Lineage (GTDB taxonomy): Bacteria > Bacteroidota > Bacteroidia > Flavobacteriales > Flavobacteriaceae > Polaribacter. The sequence continues at coordinate 2,962 of JBNMNV010000194.1, forward strand.
CTAAAAGAAACAGCTTTTAGTGAGTTGCTTGACGTCTATCAAGAAAGATTGTATTGGCATATAAGAAAGATAGTCTCAACTCATGAAAATGCTGATGATGTCTTACAAAATACGTTTATTAGAATATATAAAAGTATTACTAATTTCCAAGAAAAAAGTACGTTACATACTTGGATGTATCGTATAGCGTATAATGAGTCTATTCGGTTTTTGGAAAAGAATAACAAAAAAAAGTTTGAAGATTTGGATGCGATTTCCGAGTCTCATTTGGAGGTTTTATTTGAGGATGAATATTTTGATGGCGATGAGATTCAGAGAAAACTACATAAAATTATTGATGGATTTACTGAAAAGCAAAAGCAGGTTTTTCAAATGAAATATTTTGACGATTTGAGTTTTCGGCAGATTTCAGAAATTTTAAACATCTCACAAAGCACACTAAAGTCAACATATTACACCGCAGTAAAAATTATTGAAGAAAAAATTTTATGATACATCCAAACTATTTACAAAGTTTAGGGTCTAACTAGTATACGATGGAAAATTTTAAAAAAAATAATAGTAAACAGCGCTTTTTAAAAGAAAATTTAAAAAGTGGTATTTCTGAACACCATAAAGAATATTTAGGAACTACTGTACCCGAAAATTATTTTGAAAAGTCTAAACTTTCAATTTTAGACAATATAAACAAAGAAGTAAAAGCAGGAGCATCAGAAAAACCAAAGAAAGAATCTCTTTTCAAGATACAGCCCTATTTTAAATATGCAGTCGCAGCATCTTTGGTTTTTATAGTAAGTTTGACAGTTTGGTTACAAAACTCTAACAGTACAGAGAGCAGGAATGAAGTGAATTTCGAAGAATTCGCCTTTCAAGATGATGTTTTAATCAACTCTTTATTAATAGAAGATTCTGAAATTGATGCTTTTGCAGATGCTACCTTATTCAGCGAGATTATAATAAAAGTCGAAATGTCTGAACAAAAAATGGACAATTTAATTTTAAATTTATTAATCTTAGAAGATTCATTGTTAGATGATTATATGGATGATAATTTGATTGAAACAATTATTTTATAAAAAAAAATAAAAATTTTCAAACTATTTAAAAAATGTTGGTTCTAAGTAAATAGAAACAATTATTAATTAAAATTTTACAATTATGAGAACTACAATTTTTAAAAACAGTTTATTAAAACCAAGTATTTTGTTTTTTACGATGGCAGCGTTTATTTTATCTGCCTTCTTATTTACATCTTGTTCAGATTCAGAGGGTCTGGAAACTATGGATGATGCTGCATTAATAGCCCAGATAGAAAGTGCTTCCAAACTAATAGTAGACGCTAAAAGTATGCCAGCCATTGCTACCGCTGCATTCAACGAAGATTTAGCAGATAGTTATATTGAAAGTGTGCAATTAGCATCAGGTTTAGGATATAAAGTGGCGGTTATATCGGACGATGAATCAAAAGAAGAAGCAAAAAGCGATGTGTATTTTTCTGAAAAAGGAAGAGAATTAAAGGATAACAGCGAAAAAGGAAAAAGAAGAAAGCATAAATGTTTTGAATTTGTTTTTCCAATTGATTTCATCATGCCAGATGATACATCCATCAAACTAGAAAGTAAGGAAGATTGGATATTGATTAAAACCTTTTATGAAGAAAATCCGGATGCTTCAGAACGACCAGAGCTAGTATTTCCTGTTGATATAAGTTTAGAAGACGGAACAGTGCAAACTTTGTTAGACAGAGATGAATTAAAAGCTGTGAAAAATTCTTGCAAACGAGGAAAAGATAAAAGAAAATGCTTTAAAATGTTACTACCGGTGAGCTTTACAATGCCCGATGCTACTGTAATTGATGTTGCGGAAAGAGCTGATTTTAAATTGATAAAAGAATGGCATAAAGCAAATCCAGACATCAAGGAAAGAGGTGCGATAATTTTTCCAATAGATATTGAGTATAAAGACGGAACTATTGAAAATATTTTAGACCAAACTTCTTTTGATGCAGCAAAAGAGAGTTGTAAAGATTAATTTATAAATTTGTACTTTAGGTTTTAAAGAGTAAAATATTAGATATGAAATTAAAAAACATCATTTTAACCATAAGCTTTATTAGTTTGATGCAATTTAATGCCACACTTTTTGCTCAAGATTCCAATTATAATGTGATTAAAAAAGAGCTTACACAAAAGCAAATCGATTTGTTGCAGAAAGAAAGAGAGGTGATGAAAACAAATCGAGATGCATTTAAAGCTTCCTTAACCAAAGAGCAGTTATCAATTTTGAAGGATAAAGCAATTTCTAAGATTGAAATGCGTAAAAGACTGGTAGCTTCCTTTTCTAGAGACCAAAATAAAATGGTTCAAAATCAACAAACGAGCTTGAGAAAAACCAGAGAAAATTTTAGAAAAACTTTGACCGGAGAGCAAAGAAAAATGCTCAAAGAACGCATTGATAAAATCAGTAAATCCAAAGACAGAGGAGAGTTAAAAGGAGGACCTAGAATAAACAATCCTAATGGTGGAAAGAAAAAAAGAAATTAACTTTTAGATGTTTATGATACATCAATATCAAAGTTTTGATACAACTTTAAAAGTTTTTGGGTTGCTATTGTTTTCAATAGCAACCTCTTTTTGTTCCTATGCACAAGAAGAAATTAGTGATGATATTGATGGCTTAATCGACGAACTTTTTTTTGATAATCAGCAATTTTTGGGCGAATTAATTGAGAAAAGAGTTTCCTATAATTTTTTGTATACGTCTCTTTCCTATAACAGCAATACTTTCTTTTCAGGCCGTGATGTCGGTACCGATCAGTTGAACCTAATTCCGCAAGTTTCTTATTATCACTCGTCGGGTTTTAATGCTAGTATTTCTGGTGTTTATTATGAGAATTTTGCGCCAAGTTGGGATTTTACGAGCGTTTCTGTAGGCTATTTTAATGCTATTGGGAAAGAGAAAAGTTTTATATACAATATAGGGTATACAAAGTACTTTTATTCAGATAGTTTTGATGATTTTACAAATTCTTTAGATTTTAGTCTAGGTATCCGAAACAAAAACAGAACTCTAGGAAGTACATTTTCAGCATCTTATTTATTTGGTTCTGACGAGGCCTACCAATTGGTATCGAAT
>JBNMNV010000195.1:0-6034 GCA_051278125.1 Polaribacter sp.
AGATTCACAAACAATTGCATCGGTTGTCTCTGTAATTTGAGGAATATAAATGCTAGTGGTTGCTACGATACTTAATATAAGGTCTGTTGGCACACCATATTCTACAATGTATCCTTTTGCTGCATATAAGCCTGTTCCTCCGGTATTTGGTAAATCATTCCATGCTCCTTGAATTCCAATAGAACGGTCTGTAATATGCGCATAATCTTCATTTCCTCCAAAATCATTAGGCTCGCTATTATTCCAAAAAGCAAAGTTTGGGGTTGTTCCATTTACTTGCCCGTTCCAAAATACTTCCATAGCAGTTCCGGCTTCTGGCCCTGTTACCCATTTCCAAACCCCTTCTGTTTCTTCATCCGTGCCGCCAATCCAACCAGGATCCGGTGCTTGTTTCCCAGCAAAATCAGATTCTTCTTGACTTGTTAAAGTTGCTAGATAACCTTGTCTACCAAAATAAGTTCTAATCTCTGCAGCTGCCTTTGCGTTTGACCAAGTAATGTTAGGAGCAGAAATAAATTCATAAAAATTATTTGTGGAGGGTAAATAGTTAGCTTCATCAATTGACAATGAAAAGGCTTTTTCTTCAATAACGTCTGATACTGTGGTTATAAACGCTACATCTCTTACAGCATTTTCGAGATCTGTAAGTAACATTTCGGTGCCACTGCCTATTGAAATTAAAGTTAACTTCCCTTCGTTATTATCCCAAAGGGGTAAAATATTAGGATGCAACGCTACATCTAACTCTAATTTGTCAAAACCTACTTGATATCCCTCGGATATTTGAATAAAAAATGCCTGGATACTTGAATTATTGGAGTCCGTAATTGAAAAACTGGGAGCGATTTTTATAGCACTTCCTTGACAATATGGCTGTCTAATGGTAGTTCCTGCATCCAAAACAGCTTGTGCATGCGTATGAATACCCATCAGCAAAAAGAGAAGTATCGAACATTTTAGTTTAATTTTCAGAGATTTATCCGTTTTATTCATGAACCTATACCTGTTTTCTTATTTTTGTAAGAATGCACAATTTAATACTTCAATTTTTAAATAAATATAAATTATGGATAAAAATATAGTTACGACCAAATGGTCTCAAAAATCTCAATTTGAAACGGATAATCCAAGTGGACATACTTTAACAATTTTCGATAAATCTCAAGATAATGGTGATGTGGTTGGTTTTGCTCCAAAAGCATTAATGTTATCTTCTTTAGCAGGTTGTTCTGGTTTAGATGTTGTTTCATTACTTGAAAAAATGCGGGCTGAAGTTGCTGATTTTAAAATTGAAGTTACGGGAGAATTAACAGACGAACATCCTAAATTTTATAACAAGGTAAAAGTAGATTATCATTTTACAGACAGCGACTTACAGCCGGAAAAAATTCAAAAAGCTGTAAATTTATCAGTGACCAAATACTGTGGAGTTATGGAAATGTTTCGACAATTTGCTACTCTAGAAGTAGAAATTCATTTGCATAATTTAGAGAATAGCTAAATAAATGTTAGCAATTAATGAATAGAGTTACTGAAATAAATTCAGCACAAAGCTATGAGATGGACAATAAAACCACAACCCGAAAAAGAAACAATCCTTAAATTAGCGAGAGACCTTCAAGTTGATGCCACAATAGCTGGCATTCTTTGTCAAAGAAATATTGAAACCTTTGAGGATGCTAAAAATTACTTTCGTCCAAGTCTAGAAAATATTCATGATCCTTTTTTAATGAAAGATATGGATGTTGCCGTCGCCAGAATTGAAACTGCCATTGCTAACAATGAAAATATTTTAATTTATGGTGATTATGATGTAGATGGCACAACTGCCGTTTCTTTAGTTTCTTCTTATTTAAAGACACTAACCCCAAACATTGTTACGTATATTCCTGATAGATATGCAGAAGGTTATGGTATTTCTTATCTGGGAATTGATTTTGCCGAAGACAATGAATTCTCTTTAATTATTGCGTTAGACTGTGGTATAAAAGCCATCGAAAAAGTGGAGTACGCCAAAGAAAAAAACATTGATTTTATAATTTGTGATCATCATAAACCTGGAAAAGAAATTCCGAGAGCGGTTGCTGTTTTAAATGCGAAACGAGAAGATTGTAACTATCCTTTTGATGAATTGTGCGGCTGTGGTGTTGGGTTTAAGCTCATACAAGCCCTAGGAGTTTCAAGAAATCAAACGATAGAACACTTTGTGCCTTATTTAGATTTGGTAGCTACTGCAATTGCTGCAGATATTGTGCCGATGAACGGCGAAAACAGAACCTTAGCATATTTTGGTTTGCAAGTCATCAATCAAAACCCGAGAAACGGAATTAAAGCCATTATTCATCATACTAAAAAAACAATACTTACCATTACGGATGTTGTTTTCATCATTGCACCCAGAATTAATGCCGCCGGAAGAATAAAACATGGTAATTATGCGGTTCAACTATTAACGGAAATGGATTTTGAATCTGCAGTTGAATTTGCTGCCGCTATTGAAATTTTTAATGCGGATAGAAAAGATTTGGATAAAAGAATTACAGAGGAAGCTTTAATTCAGATTATTGATAATGAAGAAGAACAGCGTTTTTCATCCGTAGTTTTTCAAGAAGATTGGCACAAAGGTGTCATCGGGATTGTGGCTTCTCGGTTGATAGAAAAATACTACAGACCTACTTTGGTCTTTACCAAAAGTGGCGATAAATTAGCCGCTTCTGCACGCTCTGTTAAAGGTTTTGATGTCTACAATGCACTAGAAGCATGTTCCGAATTTATAGAGCAATTTGGCGGCCATAAATATGCGGCGGGTTTAACTTTATTGCCTGAAAACTACAAAAAGTTTAAAAATAAATTTGAAGAAGTTGTAGCGCAAACCATCGATAAAAAATTATTAACACCAGAAATTGTGATTGATGCAGAAATTGAACTTTCTGAAATTACACCAAAATTTTTTAGAATACTTCAGCAAATGGCGCCTTTTGGTCCTATGAATATGAAACCTACTTTTACCTCTACTTGTATTAGAGATAACGGTTATGGCAAACAAGTGGGTGCGGATAAAACACATTTAAAACTCAATATTTTTCAAGGAGATAATAAACAGAATTACAATGCTATTGGTTTTAATTTGGGTGATAAAATGGCTTTTGTACAAAATGATTTTGATATCGTATACACGCTAGATGAAAACGAATGGAATGGACATAAATCTGTACAATTGGTTTTGAAAGATTTAAAGTAAATCTTTGTTTTCTTATTTTAATGAAGTATGTATATGTATTATAATCAGTAGTTTAAATTAAATATTTTTTGATTCTATTTTTTATCAAATTTATTAGATGTGATTGCACTTATTATAACTCCATAGACATTAAAACCATTTTCAACTCCATATACGAAAAACTAGCATTTACTTTTTCTTTCAAGGCTGTTAAACCTTTTACTTCCCCTGCTTTTTCTATCTCATTACGGATTTTTTTATAGCGTTTTAACTCCATTAATTCTAAAACATCTATTTCTCCTAACGGGATAAAATTGGCCAAATGATTTTCTATAGTTCCGGCTGTTAGGCTTCTTTCTTTGGCAATTTCTTTAATGGATAAACCCGATTTAAACAACTCAAAACTAATTTGTTTTGTCGATTTTTTATCTTCTTTCTGCTGCTCATTCAACTTGTTCATTCCGTTTTCTTTGCAGTAACTTTCAATAGCTTCTAAGATTTCTTCTCCGTATTTCTGTACTCGGATTTTCCCCATTCCAGAAATTTTTAGCAAAGCAGCTTCAGATCTTGGCAAGTCATCACAGATTGCATACAACGTTTCTTGTGTAAAAATTTGAAAATGAGCAATTCCTAAAGATTTTGAAATATCATCTCTTAACTCTCTTAGTCTTAATGCCAAAATAGGATCTCTTTTAGAGGCAACTTGTTTCTTTTTAGTCGGTTCCATTTTTTGTAAAACCGCCTTGGCCCTTACTTGTAAATAGTCGTGTACTTTAAAACCAATTATCATTTTTTGAAGCGCAAATAATTTTTCTTCTAACTTTTCTTGAAGTGTATCAAATTGTTTTGAAAAGTCTTTTTTTACGGCTTTATTATCCGTTGAAAATGAAATAGCATTCAAAGGTTTTTCAATGTTGTTTTTAGTCTGATTTAAAAAATAAGCAATCGCTTTTGTAAATCGTTCTTGAATTTGAGAACTATTTTCTGGCAACACATTATCTGCTGCGAGCGCATTCAATTGATTTTTAAATCCGTTAGAAACTTTCATTAAAGCAACAACACCATCATCTTTTAAGGTTTGCAAATGATCAATAACATCGCCTTTTATACTAGTTCTATTTTTATAAAAGATGTCAATTAAACGGGTTGTTGGATATAAAAAAAGCTGGTAATCTAACAATTCTGAAATTAAATTTAGTTGAAATTGCTGTTCAGATTGGTTTAAAATTGTTTCATCTGGATGATTCTCTTCAACACTTTCATTAAAAATACTAACCGTTTTATCATTGATAATGGCATTGCTAGAAATTGGTGTTTTTAAAACCAAACCCTCTAAAGAAGTGCATCTACTTAGAGCTACATAAGTTTGCCCATGCGCAAAAGATGCTTCTGCATCAATTACGGCTCTCTCAAAAGTTAACCCCTGACTTTTATGAATGGTAATTGCCCAAGCTAGTCGTAACGGGATTTGCTTAAAAGAGCCAATAATTTCTTCTTTTAATTCTTTGGTTTCATCATTAATGGAATAATTAATATTATCCCACATTTCTTTTTCTGTAACAATTTCATCAACTTCATTGCCACATTGCACATGCACAGTTTCTTTAGTAATCTTGGTTACAATTCCTATTTTTCCGTTAAAATATCTTTTCTCTTGTGATGAATCATTTTTGATAAACATTACCTGAGCTCCTACTTTAAGTTCTAATGTTTCATCATTTGGAAAAGCATTTTCATTGAACTTCCCAGAAACCTCAGCCTTAAAAAAATAGCTTTTATTTTTGAGTTTATTAAGTTCAGAATTGTTGATTAAATTAGCTCTGTTATTATGCGTTGTTAAGGTAATATAGCCCTCTTCTTCGGTGGGCGAAAATGTTGGATTGTAGTTTTTATTTAAAATTTTAGCCGATTCATTAGACAAGGTATTCGTTCTAATTTCATTTAGAATTTTAATAAAATCTTCATTTTTCTGACGATAAATATGTTTTAGCTCAATAGAAACCACATTTGCTTCTTGATACGCTTTAGAGCTAAAAAAGTAAACGGTATCATAATGTTGTTGCAGTAAACTCCATTCATTTGGTTTTACAACAGGTGCTAATTGTTGTAAATCGCCAATCATTAAAATTTGTGCACCACCAAACACTTTATTTCGGTTTTTATATCGCCTCATTACTTGGTCTATGCCATCTAATAAATCTGCGCGTACCATAGAAATTTCATCAATAATGACTAAATCTAATGATTTTATAATATCAATTTTTGTTTTTGAAAAACGACGTTGTGGTTGATTATTCTGAATTTGGTTTGGTAAAATAGGACCAAAAGGCATTTGAAAAAACGAATGAATCGTAACTCCTTTTGCATTAATTGCGGCGACACCTGTTGGCGCAACAATGACCATTCTTTTTAAGGATTCTTTTTTAATTTGATGTAAAAAAGTAGTTTTTCCTGTACCTGCTTTTCCTGTGATAAAAAGATTTCTATCTGTTTTTTCGATAAAGTTTAAGGCGAGTTCTAATTCAGGATTTTTTGACATTATAGCTATTTTAGGCAAGATAAATAATTAAAGAATTTCAAAAAGAAAAAACGATCTATATTTCCAAAATTTCGGGTTTTTATTTATGGTCTCTCATTTTATGAAAAAATAATAGACACTAAAAAGATTTTATCACAACATAATTGAGATGATAAAATATTATTCATTTTCAAAGAAGTCTAAATCTATTTCCTTAACCTCATAAAGAGATTTTATTTGAACACCAGCAGTAAACTCATGCAATAAGTCTACTAATTTGGACCATCAATAAGCAT
>JBNMNV010000196.1:0-6009 GCA_051278125.1 Polaribacter sp.
TATTAAAATTTTAGGCGTAGATGCTTACGGCTCTGTGTTAAAGAAATATCACGAAACGGGTAAGCTTGATTTAAATGAAGTATCGCCCTATAAAATTGAAGGTTTGGGCAAAAATTTAATTCCGACTGCTACAGATTTCGATATTATTGATGTGTACGAAAAAGTAACGGATAAAGAAGCTGCTTTAACCGCTAGAGAAATTATCAAATCAGAAGGTATTTTTCCGGGATATACTTGTGGTGCAGTAGTGCAGGCTACCAAACAATATGCAAAACAAGACCATTTTACTGAGGATAGTTTTGTGGTTCTTATTTTTCCTGATGGGGGATCTCGGTATATGAACAAAATTTATAATGATAAATGGATGCGGAAACATGGTTTTATTGAGTAAGATTCTAAATAAAAGGCTATAAATTACCGAATTGTTCAAATTGTTAATTTTTGCTAACTTTGCAGCATTCAAAACAAAAGATAAAAATGACGACAGATTTATTTGATAGAATAATTAAAGACAAAGGTCCTTTAGGAAAATGGGCTGATAAAGCAGAAGGATATTATGTTTTTCCTAAGCTAGAAGGTCCTATTTCTAATAGAATGTCTTTTAATGGTAGCAAAGTAGTTACTTGGAGTATTAACGACTATTTAGGTTTAGCCAATCATCCAGAAATATTAAAAGTAGACGGAGAAGCAGCAGCAGAACACGGAATGGCATACCCAATGGGCGCAAGAATGATGTCTGGGCACACACCTTTTCACGAACAATTAGAAGTTGAATGTGCCGAGTTTGTTGATAAAGAAAAAGCGTATTTATTAAATTTTGGATATCAAGGAATTATGTCTGCAATAGACGCTTTGGTAAACAAAAATGATATTATTGTGTATGATATGGACACACACGCGTGTATTATTGATGGCGTGCGATTGCATTCAGGAAAACGTTTTGTATATCGTCATAACAATATGGAAAGTTTTGAAAAAAACATAAAACGCGCTGCTAAAATGGCAGAAAAGACGGGTGGCGGAATTTTAGTAATTTCTGAAGGAGTTTTCGGAATGCGTGGTGAGCAAGGTCGTTTAAAAGAAATTGTGGCGTTTAAGAAACAATACAATTTTAGATTGTTAGTAGATGATGCGCATGGATTCGGAACACTTGGAGAAGGAGGTAGAGGAACTGGTTTTGAGCAAGGCGTGCAAGATGACATCGATGTGTATTTTGCAACCTTTGCAAAATCAATGGCAGGTATCGGTGCTTTTTTAGCAGGTAATAAAGATGTAATTCAGTTTTTACAGTACAATATGCGTTCGCAAATGTTCGCCAAATCATTACCAATGGCAATGGTAAAAGGCGCTTTAAAACGTTTAGACATGTTGCGTACCATGCCAGAATTAAAAGAAAAATTATGGGAAAATACAAGAAACTTACAATCGGGATTGCGTAATGCTGGTTTCGATTTAGGAACTACACAAACGTGTATAACTCCTGTGTTTTTAAAAGGAGATATTCCGGAAGCGATGGCAATGGTAAATGATTTAAGAGAAAATCATGGAATTTTCTGTTCTATTGTGGTATATCCAGTAATTCCAAAAGGATTAATTATCCTAAGATTGATTCCTACAGCAACCCATACACAAGAAGACATCGACGAAACGATTACTGCTTTTTCTGCGATTAGAACAAAGTTAGAAAACGGAACCTATAAAAAATTAGCGGCAACAATGGTATAGTTATCGCAATTTGTAATACATATTTAACGATATAATGCCGTAATCTTGTATTTATTATAAAAAAACCTTAATAGAGAAATCTATTGAGGTTTTTTTATGTTTAAAATTGCATTGATGCCAAATAAATATCAAAATGATTGACTGAATTGGTCTCTAATCCAAGATGTAATCTCTAAAATGGTATATTGACTTTTTTATGGGTTTCTATTAAGGGTACGTGGATAATAATGATTAGCATCTTTCTTAAAAAACTTCCCTTATTTTCTATATAAAAAATCTTGATATGCATTTTGCGTAATCGCTTTGCCTAAAGAGTCTAGTTTTGCAGTGTTTTTACCTTGTCTTAAAATAGGTTGATTACTCACAAAATCATACACAAAAATTCCGTTTTTGTCAAGGGTTCCGTATCCTTTATTAAAGGTATAATGTGCAAACTGCTCATCAGAATTGTTGAAGATGTTTTTACTAAACACAAACTCTTTGTTATTGCCTTTTAACAGTTCTAACAAAGTGAATGAAAAATCAACCTGACTAGAAAAGGTGGCTATTTCTTTAATATTTGGGTTTACGGCTCCTCCTAACCACAACATGGGAATTCTAAATTTTTTAGGAGAAAAATAAGGACCTTCATGTTCAGGAGAACTATGTCCATGATCAGACATAATTACAATGAGGGTGTTTTTGTACCAAGCTTGTTGTTTTGCAAAAGCAATAAAGTCACCAATCACCTGATCTGTATAATAATGAGCACTCCTAAATTTGTTGTCTTCAGTGTCTTTTCCGAATTTATAGTCGCCTTTAATTTCATAAGGCTCATGGCTCGTTAAGGTTAGTGCAATTTTAAAAAAAGGCTCTTTTTGCTGTGTAGATAAATCTTTGGCAAAACGTTTCATAAAAACATCATCATAAGCGCCCCATTTAGAATTCCAATCTTTTTTATCGAAAGCACTGCCGTCAACAATATCATTAATTCCGGCATTTCTTAAATAGGTATTCATATTTCCGAAATTTAAATCACCACCATAATAAAAAGAAGTATGGTAGCCAATTTTTTTCATTTCTTTGGGCAACATCGGTAAGCTTCTTGTTTTATTTGGCATGCGCATAATTCTCTTTACAGGTGGCGGATAGTAGCCACTTAAAATAGCTGGAATTCCTTTGTCTGTTCTGTCTCCGTTGGCATAAAAATTGGTAAATAAAAGACCTTCTTTAGAGAGCTTATTTAAATTAGGAGTCACATTAGGTTCGCCTCCCAAAGAACCTACTACTTTTGCAGGTAAACTTTCCCAAAGAATTAAAATTACATTGGGTTTTGTGGTTTTTAAAATCGTATCTGTATCAGCTTTTAAAAGCTTATTTTTTGTTTTATTGATGATCTTTAATGCCGTTTCATTATCAAAATAAGCATATGGATTTGTACCATCAGATTTGTGGGTGATGGTGTTCGAAAAGTTCCAAATAAAATTAATAGCAGCATGATTGGCAAACATTTGATCCGAAAAATAGACATTACTTTGGTTTACAGGAATGGTTTGAAAACCGCCTCTCACCGGGACGATTAAAGAGGCTGTGATCAATATAAAAAAAGGAATCTCTAACCAAGAGCCAAACGCTATTTTAGTGCTTCTTGTTTTATGAATTTTGTCAAATAATTGAATAAATAGAAAAGAAATAAGCAACCAAGAAAAGACTCCGCTCACCAACTGAAAATTAGAGGCAGAAGAAATCATTAATGTTGGCGTATTTAAATAAGGTAGCAAGGAGGCATCTAAACGAATGCCCCAAGCTTGGTACAAACCAGCATCAATCAATAACAATAAACTAATGCAAAGCACCACAAAAATAGTGTATCCTTTAATTACTTTTAAAATGACTTTAGGATTGATTAAAACCGATAAAATTATCAATAAAAACGGAATAAAAGAAAGGTAGGCTGCGAAAGAAGCATCTAACTGCACCCCATATAAAAAAGTTTTTAAAGTAGTTGAAATACCTAATTCTTGTGTTTTATCAAAATAATATGCAAGAAAAAAGAAACGTGCAAAGACAAAGTAAACGATCCAAAATAGAAAGTAATAAAGGCTGAATAGTAGTCTGTTTTTGAAATTTTTCAATTGATTTAAATTTTATTGAGCAATGAATTTTTTAAAACTTGATTTCAAAAATCATTCAAGTATTTTAATCATTATAATTCTTGTGGTGAAGGCTATTCCGTGACTTTTAAACGAGCTTTTGCAGTAACAGAAATATCAGCATAATCGTTGTTTAAATATTTTAAATATCCAGTAATGGCAATCATGGCAGCATTGTCTGTAGTATATTCAAATTTCGGAATGTAGGTAGTCCAACCCAAATGCTTTTCTGCTAATTGTAATCTGTCTCTAATAGCTGAATTTGCAGAAACACCTCCCGCAATAGCAATCTGTTTAATACCGGTCTGTTTTACTACATTTCTTAATTTTTCCATTAATATTTCTACGATGGTAAACTGAATGGAAGCACAAATATCATGTAAATTTTCTTTGATAAAATTAGGGTTTACCCTTTGCTGCTTTTGTACAAAATACAAGATTCCTGTTTTTAAGCCACTAAAACTAAAATCTAAATCGCCTACTTTAGGCTTCGTAAATTGATAAGCTTTTGGGTTTCCTAACTGTGCATATTGGTCAATCAACGGGCCTCCAGGATACGGTAATCCTAAAATTTTCGCAGATTTATCAAAAGCTTCGCCAACAGCATCATCAATCGTTTCGCCTAAAATTTCCATTTCAAAATGATTGGTCACTTTTACAATCTGGGTATGCCCGCCACTAATGGTTAAACAAATAAAAGGAAACGTAGGAATTTTAGCGTCCTTATCCTTTATAAAATGTGCCAAAATATGCGCTTGCATGTGGTTTACTGCTAATAACGGAATTTGTAAACCTAACGCCAAAGACTTTGCGAAAGAAGTACCCACTAATAAAGACCCCATAAGTCCTGGGCCGCGAGTAAATGCAATGCCGAACAATTGTTCTTTGGTAATATTTGCTTGTGCTAAAGCTTGTTGTACCACCGGTACTATATTTTGCTGATGCGCTCTAGATGCCAGTTCAGGGACAACGCCACCGTATTTTGAGTGCACTTCTTGATTTGCAATAACGTTACTCAACACTTTTCCATCGCAAATAACAGCAGCACTTGTGTCATCACAAGAAGATTCAATGCCTAAAATATAAATTGGTGTGTTCATAAAGCGAGTTAAAGTATTGCGAAATTAAGTATAAATTTATGCATGCTTCTGTTTTTTAAGAATAGAAATTTAATAGTTTGTTAAATTTTGCCTGTTAATTGTAATATGTGGCAATGTTTTTGTTTAAACTTATGTAAATTTACAAAGACTTTAAATATTCTTACTATCAAAAACACTGGAAAAAAAATACTGAAATGGTTGGGGTACTTGTTGCTCTTTTTACTGTTTATAAGTATCGTTCTTTCCATTCCGGCAATACAAACAAAATTAGGCAATCAATTAACGAATAAAATTAATAATGATTTTGGTGTTAATTTAACCATTAAAAAAGTCGATTTATCTTTTTTAGGAAGCGTGCAGTTAAAAGGTGTGGAGATTAGAGATCATCATCAAGATACCTTAATTTTTGCAAATAAAGTAACCACGTCCATAATGAATGCAAAGCGAATTTTAGAAAATGAGGTAACGCTAAAAAGTATTTATTTAGAGGATGCTTACTATTTCATGAAAACTTATAAAGGCGAAGAAGACGATAATATGAATGTTTTTATCAAATCATTTGATAACGGAAAACCCAAAGATTCGCTGGCCAATCCGTTTGTTCTAAAAACTTCGAATCTGTATGTAAGCAACCTTAATTTTAGATTGACCAATGCCAATAGAATAGATTCTGTAAATTATTCGGTAACCAATGCAGGTGGAAATTTTCAAGATTTTTCAGTTGTTGGGCCTACTATTTCTTCTAAAATTAGAGGCTTGTATTTGCTCGATAAATTCGGATTAGAAGTGACCAATTTAACAACCGATTTTTCGTACTCGAACACCGAAATGCTTTTCAAAAACACCACTTTACAAACCCAAAAATCTGATATAAATGCAGACATAGCCTTTACGTATAAAAAAGAAGACTTATCAAACTTTAATAATAAAGTACAAATAGATGCGAGCTTCGATAAAAGTAAAGTAGCCGTGCAAGATATCAAGAACTTTTATAATGAATTAAGTGGTAATGATATTATTAGTATGATAGGTGATTTTTCAGGAAAACTAAA
>JBNMNV010000197.1:0-5984 GCA_051278125.1 Polaribacter sp.
CTTCACTTTGTAGCTCCTTTATTTTTTTCTTATTTCTTTTTTAGAGAAAAATGGAAAAAGATGTATCTTATTTTTTTATTATCGATGCTTATAGATGTAGACCATTTATTGGCAACTCCTATTTTTGCCGAAAATAGATGCAGTATTAATTTTCATCCTTTGCATTCCTATATTGCTATGATTGTATACTTTTTGGGATTATTCTTTAAAAAAACAAGAATTTTAGCGATAGCACTTCTGTTTCATATCCTTACAGACTGGATAGATTGTTATTTGTAAAAACGCTTTACAATATTGTTTATTTCATTGGAAATATTCAATTTTATAACCAAGATTATATAAATTACAGCAATTAGTATACTTTTTAAAATAATATTAATAATAGGATGAATTGGAAATTTAAGTACATAAATATTCTCAATTGGAAAGTCCCAAAAATTAAAAACCAAGTATAAAATAGCTATAATAAAAATCATTAAAAATGATTTTTTGGTAAAAGGCGTCATTGAAAACTTTCTTTTTACAAAAAATATTTTCCCTGTATTTGCGCAAAAAATAACAATTAAAGTTGCTAAAGCCAAACCATCCGTTCCCATATCTAACTCATAATAAAAGAGTTTATTCAAAAAATAGACAGAAAAAGCCATGATTAAACTAAAAGGTAATGTTACTTTATAATATTTTGAATTGTTGATAATAGCTCCATTATTACCTAAAAATCCATTGTACATTTTTAATAAAGAAATCATAAAAACAACTAAAGCACCACCTGCATATTCTTCTGGTAATAAGCTAAATAACTGCCCAATATTTGCATTTATCAACACAAAAAACAAGCCACTTATCAACAATAAATTAATAGAACTTTTCTTGTAAAGAGAGGCAACTTCTATATGATTTTCTTCATTTAAAGTCTTGGATGTTAACGGTTGTAAAATATTTAACATCGCTCTGCTTGGTGCCTCAATAAAAGAACCAATAAAAACAGCTACAGAATAATAAGCTGCTTTTGCTAAAGATTCTTTACCAGGAATCATAAATTTATCGATATCTAATATAATTGCACCGGCACTGCCTGCTAAAATAATATAGAAAGAAAAACGTACTATTTCATTAAAATTATCTGGTCTTTCAAAAGTAAATTTAGGAAAATATAAACTGAAAGCATAAAACATCATTACTAACATTCTTAAAAAATAAGCACCTGTTAAATAATAAATAAATTCAGCTTTTGTAATAAATTCAAGATAAACTGCAAACAGTAAAATCATTACAACAACTCTGTTCCATAATTCTTTCATAATGTTTCCAAAAACAGTTTGAAATTGCACTTTTGCCCAAGCATAAAAAACTTCAAAATAGGCCGTAGTAAAAGCGACTAAATAAATAACAAAGGTGTAATCTTTTATAATAGGATTCTCTACAGACAAATAATCACTAATTTGTTCGTAGAAAAAAGTCCCTAAAAAACCCATGGGAATTGCAATCAATAATGGTAAAAACAATATAGAGGATAAAAATTTATCTTTCTCTATTTTAGTAAAATAACTAGAGAAAAACTTCACGATAGCATGATGAATTCCGAATGCAATTAGAGGCATTAGTAAATTGGAAGTTGCCAATAAAAAAGTTACCAACCCATAATATTCATCCTCTAAAAAACGAGTATATAAAAATAGGGTATTGATACCACCAAAGGCAAAACCTAAATAGATAAATAAGGTGTTTTTAAAAGATTGTTTTAATACAATTCCCATATTATGTATGTAAACTTTTAATGATAATGGCTAACTCTTTGGTTAATTGTTTTCTGTGATATTTTCCTATATTTTTAGAATCTACGCCTAAAAAACCTTTTTTATAGCGATGATACATCACTTCAATGGCCTCTTTTATTTTTAATTCGTTCTTATAATCGAGTATAAAACCTGTATTGGTTTGCACTAAAATTTCCTCTAAATCTTTATTGTCTGGACTTATGGCGAATATAGGACGATTTGTTGTTAAATATTCAAATAATTTACCTGTTAAAATACCTTGGGCATTTGTAATATTCGGAATTAACAATAATAAAACTTGTGTTTTTTGTTGATATTCAATTGCTTTTTTATGAGAAACATACCCGAAAAACTCTGTATTTTCTGATAAATTATTGATTTGGATTTCATTTTTTACTTCGTCAGAAATGTCACCAATAAAATTTAGTTTTAAATCCTTTTTAAAATCAGCATTTTCTATGCATATTTTCTGCAATGCACTAAAAAATAATTTTGGGTTGCTTTGTTTTGGCAACAATCCGATATAAGAAATACTAAATTTTTTATCTAGTGCTATTGCATTAGAAACCAAAACCTCACTATCAAAACCATTGGTAATTACTTCTACCCTTTTTGCTTGTTTTTCAAATTCGTTTTTTAAGGAATTACTAACCGTTAAAACACAATCTGCATTTTTCAAAATAGTATTTTCTAACTTTTTATTTCTTGTGATGGCAAATTGAGATTGTTTAAATTCTTTGTTATAATACAAATTAGACCAAGGATCTCTAAAATCTGCCAACCATTTAATGTTCGTTTTCTGCTGCAATTGATGCGCAATTAGGTGCATACTATGAGGTGGACCAGTACTAATGAGTACATCCACTTTATTTTCTTTTAAATAGTTTTCTAGAAATTTAACAGAGGGCCGTACCCAAAAAACCTTCGGATCAGGAATAAAAAAATTACCTCTAATAAAAGATAAAACGCCACTATTGGTGCTATTTGAAATATCTTTTTTTTGTTGCTTTTTTTTCTTCCAAAAAAACAGATCGGTGGGTTCCCAAATAGGCTGTTTTAAAATGGTTATTCCTTTGGGTATTTCCTTTCTGAGACTGTCATCTTCTTTCGGATACCTTGTATCATCAACCGTATACACTGCAGGTTCAATGCCAAAATTTTGTAAATATTTGACAAACTTTAACCAACGCTGCACGCCAGAACCGCCTGCAGGAGGCCAATAATATGTAATGATGAGTACTTTCAATTTTGTAAATTATAATATAAATGTAGAAGTTTTTTAGAGGTTTGCTCCCAAGAAAACTCATTTCTTACAAATTTCTTTCCGTTTTCTCCTAACTGTTTTCTTAAAGATGCATCGCTATATAATTTTAAAACCTGCCTTGTAAAATCGTCAACGTTTCTTTCTTCATGCACTAAACCCGAACTTGTTCTTTCTACTAGTCTTTTTTGAGCAATTGCATCACTCACTAATAAGGGTTTTTCGAAGCTCATATATTGAAAAATCTTGTTTGCATACGCAACGTCATGTTGTAAATTTCTGTGCAAAGGAGAAATACAAATAGCACTAGAAAGTATATAAGATTGAAAAAGAGAAACATTTTGCCATCCTTCAAAATCCACAAAACTTTCAATTTTTAACGCTTTAACTTGTTCTTTTAAAATAGTATCTGTGGTGTTTTTTCCAACAATTACCAACTTTAAATTCGGTATTTTATCTTTTAATTTTTCTATAGATGAAATTGCAGTTTGCAAACCTCTTCTTATGTGCGTATCTCCTAAATATAAGACCACAAACTTATCTTTATATTTTTCAATGATGGATTTATTCACCTTAAAATCTTCAAAAAACGATTTTCTAATGGTATTGGGTACAAGAACAAATTTATCTTTTTCTGATGGCAGTCTATTTTGAAGAGTTTCTATAAACTCTGGAGAAACGGATATTACTTTATCTGCTTTTAAAATAAACTCTTCCTCTTTTTGCTTCCATTTTTTAGGCGATATTATATACTTCCCCGGGAATTTTTGAAGATGAGGATATAGCTTCATCACTTCCGGCATATTATCATGCAAATCTAAAACAACTGGTAAATTATACTTTCTATTGGCGTTAAAAACAGCTTGTGCAATTCTAATATCATGAATATGTATCACTTCAATCTTCGTTTCTTTTATAAATTGATGAATTTTTTTCTGCATCAAAAAGGTATAAAAAGGAACTGTATAGGCTAAAGCAGATAGTTTATATTCGAGCAGATTAGAAGTGTATCTTTTTACTTGAATTCCGTTTATAATTTCTGATGTTTTCTCATCAGCATATTTTAAACAAAAAAGAAAAACTTCATGACCTGCATTTACCAAAGAAACGGCTTCATTTTCTACTCTTGGATCTGGAGGAAATGCAGCATCTAGAATCATTCCTATTTTCATGCTTGTTTTTTCTTCTTTTTTTCATCGTATAAAAACCAGCCCGCAGCAACTAATAATAAAAGTATATACGAACCTAAAGAAATTAAACCTCCTTTTTGTATCACTTTAGGTTCAAATTTGAATTCAATTATGTGTTCTCCCGCAGGAATTTTCATGCCACGTAAAACGTAATTTACTCTATAATGAGGAGCTAATTTGCCATCAACATAAGCGTTCCAACCATCTTTATAATAAATTTCTGAAAAAACAGCAAACTGCTCTTTTGCCGTTTTTGATTGATAGGTTAACGCTGTAACATCATATTTTAATAAATTGATGGTAGCTATTGAATCTTTTTGAAAATTAAATTTAATATTTTCAAAAGAACTACTTTTATCAATAACCGCTGTAGTTTTTGTTTGTAAAGAATCTAAACTTTGCATTTCTTCATTTGCCGAATTTACCACTTTTACATTTTCTACAAACCAAACATTACCATTTATATCTGGATTTTGTTGTGCCTGTAATTCACCATTTTTATCAGGAACCAAAAAATACTTGGTGTTTAACATGTTTAAAACCTCCATGTTATTCTTTGCAATCTGATAATCGAATAACTCCTGATAACGCCCCATTTTTGCCGCATGATAACCACCAATAGATTGGTGAAAATAAGAAGTTGAACCATCTTGCATAGGATCTTGGGCAAAGTTTGCTACTCTAAAATGTGTTTTATCTTTTAAAATTAATATATCGGCATTTGTCGCTGTAAATGGTTGTTCTACTCTTCTCGCTGGTTTAAAATCTGTTTCGTTTACATATTTTTTATTCACTGATATTAAATCGAACAAAATAAAAATTGACAAGCCAATAATTGCGAATTGCTGTTTTAGTTTATTTTTTATGAAAAACCATAATACTCCGGCAGATAATAACACTAAAGCTAATGAGCGTAAGGTATCTACTAGTAACATCGATTTTCTGTCGGCAATAACCGCATCTAAAACTCCATTAATCGTATATTCTTTTTCAATATTTAAATAGGTTGCATCTCTTATCCCTTCAAACGTTGAGAAACTATGCGCTAATAAGAAACCTGAAAGAATCAACCCTCCGAAAACCAATACTGCTTTTTTTAAGGATGCTATTTTTTCTTCGGAGGTAATTTTAGAAGAGAAAAATTCTTTTAATCCTAAAACTCCCAAAATAGGCACGCACAATTCTGCAATGACTTGTATGGAAGAAACCGCTCTAAATTTATTATAAAGCGGTATATAATCTATAAAAAAGTTCGTTAATCCTTCAAAATTCCGACCCCAACTTAATAAGATTGAAAATACAGTTGCAGCAACGAGCCATTGTTTTAAGCGTCCTTTCACAAGAAAAATCCCTAGAAAAAATAAAAAGAAAACAACAGCACCAATATAGGCAGGCGCTTCAACAATCGTTTGATCACCCCAGTACGTAAAAGCTTGTTCTGTAAAATAATCTGCTCCTTTTTTACCCAATTTAGCTTCAATTACCCCATATAAATTAGAATTCTGACCTAATTCTTCAACTGTTCCTCCGCCCATAAAACGCGGAATAAATAAATTAAAAGTTTCTAATTTGGCATAACTAAATTGTGTTATATATTCTTTGCTTAAACCTTTTGAAACTTCTTTTTTGCTTCCATCAGGATTAATTGTTAGTTCAGATTTTCCTCGTGTACTAAAATCCGTGTATTCTTTCATGGCCATCAGCCTAGAGGCATTTGCACCAACTCCTAAAACAACGGCGGCTATAATAACCGCA
>JBNMNV010000198.1:0-5979 GCA_051278125.1 Polaribacter sp.
CTTGATCCGGTCAAACTTGATTCTTTTGAGCATAAAAAAATCCTACTATTTCTAGTAGGATTTACTTTGGTGGGCAATGAGGGATTCGAACCCCCGACCCTCTCGGTGTAAACGAGATGCTCTGAACCAACTGAGCTAATTGCCCTAAGCGGTTGCAAATATAATACAGATTTTAAGTATACCAAAACAAAAAGAAACTTTTTTTTAAATTATTTCTGCCACCACAAATGTACTTCCTCCAACATAAATCATATCTTCTTGATTTGCATTATTTAAGGCATTCTGAAGTGCTTTTTGAACCGTTATATATTTTTCACCTATTATATTGAAATGAGCTGCTTTTTCTTGTAAAATAACCTCGCTCAAACCTCTTGGAATATTTGGCCTGCAAAAATAGTACGTTGCATCTGTAGGAAAAAGTGGTAAAACGTCTTCTAACTTCTTATCTGAAACAAAACCTAAGACCATGTGTAATTTAGTATATTTCTCTTGTTTTAGTTGATTTAATACTAACGTTAAACCCTCTTTATTATGAGCTGTATCGCAAATTACTCTCGGGTTCTCTTGTAAAATCTGCCATCTTCCTTTTAAATTTGTGTTTTTTACAACATTTACAAGGCCTTTAACAATATTTTTCTCAGAAACTTCAAATCCTTTTAAGTGCTTTATAGCAGTAGCGGCCGTTATTGAATTTGCCTTTTGATAATCTCCAAGTAAATCTGTTTGGTAAACTTTATAATCATCAGAAGCAAAGGTGAGCATCGAATTATTTTCTTTTGCTTTTTTATAAAAGACCTTTTCTACTTCTGGCTGTTTTTCACCGATGATTACAGGAATGTTTTTTTTGATAATGCCTGCTTTTTCAAAGGCTATTTCTGGTAAGGTTTCTCCTAAAAACTCGGTATGATCTAATCCTATATTGGTGATGACAGCTATTTCTGGAATTATAATGTTTGTAGAATCTAAACGACCTCCTAAACCGACTTCAATAATTGCGATGTCTACTTTTTCACTAGCAAAATAGTCAAAAGCTAATCCGACCGTCATCTCGAAAAAAGACAATTTTTGATGCTCTAAAAATTCTTTATGTTTTGTTATAAAGGCTGAAACTTTGCGCTTCGGAATTTCATCACCATTAATTCTAATTCGCTCTGTAAAACTTTTTAAATGCGGAGACGTATACAAACCAACCTTATAGCCCGCTTCTTGTAAAATAGAGGCCAACATATGCGATGTGGAACCTTTTCCGTTTGTACCACCCACATGAATGGATTTAAACTTTTTTTCTGGATAGTTTAACGCTTTAGAAAATGCTATAATATTCGTTAAATCTTTTTTGAATGCCACCTTACCCGCTCTTTGATACATCGGTAATTGTGCAAACATCCAACTTACTGTTTCTTGGTATGTCATAATTCTGCTATTAGATTCCTGCCTTCGCAGGAATGACAGGAGGAGTGAAAATAATACAAAAAATATATTTATTTTACCAAAGAAAACTTATAAATAATGGTTCCTACTTGATTTACAGGCGCCTTATTATCTGCATTCCAAATTGTTTTTAATGCAGCTTCTTTTGCCGGTTTTAACAAACATGGAGCGGTATTTGTAGAGCCTTTTACACCAGGAACAGCACTAATTACTTTTCCGTTTTTATCTACTGTAATCTGAACATATACAATGCCCTCTTCTTCGCAGTTAGGCTGTTCTTTGGGTTTTAATAAAGCCGTTCTTCCTGCTAAATTGTAATTTCCCCCAGAACCACTTCCCGTATTTCCATAGTATTTATTAGCATCAGGATCTCCCTTTTCATTTCCCTTTACACCTTCTTTTTCATCGTCTCCCTCTCCTTTTGGCGCTCCATCCGAAGCGTTGCCATTTAATAAATTATTTAATGCATCTGTTGTTTCTTTTGAGGGTTTTGGTTTTGGGATTTCTTTAGGGATCTCTTTTTGAACAACTTCCTTTACGGGTTCTTTTTTTGCTTCCTTTGTTTCAACAACAGGAACCTCTTCAGCAGTATCATCGGTAATGATTTCTTCTTTGATGATTTCTTTCGGAATTTCCTGAACCTCTTCCTCGATAATTTGTTGTTTTTCAACTACTGGAGCTGCCACCTTTTTTGTTTTTTCTACTGGCTCCCCACTACCGATATCTGAATCTCCATAATTGATAGCCAAACCATATTCTTCTGGCGGATCTAAATAGGTCATTCCATAATTAAAGATCACAAGCAGTAAAAGCAATAATATAACGGTTGTTATAGCTGCTGATTTTCTTTTATGTTTTGTTTCTAGTATTGACATATTTTATTTTCATCAATTGCAATGCATTGAAAAACCATTTTAAAAAGACTTAATTACCTTTTACAGCTAAAATCATTTTTAATTTATTCTTGTTTGCAATGTCGATTACCTTCATTACATTTTTATAGGGCACATCTTTATCTCCTCTAATGATAATCGTTTTCTTTTTATCTGTACCCACACTTTTTAAAATTTCACTTTCTAAACTTGCTGAATTTACAGCTGTTTTATCAATATAAAAAACCGATTTACTCGTAATGGTAATGGCTATAGATTTACTGTTTTCAGTTTTTCCACCAGCTTTTGGCAATAAAACATCAATAGCACTTACAGTAACTAAAGTAGATGTAAGCATGAAAAATATCAACAATAAAAAAACAATGTCTGTCATCGAAGACATATTGAATGTTGGATCTACTTTATTTCTTCCTCTTAAATTCATTTGAATATCGTTTTTAAAGTTGAAAGTTGCTTACAGTAAAAAAGTTCAACTTTATAAACTTTAAACTTGCTAACTTTTAAACTGATTTATGCGGGTTCATTTAACAAATCTAAAAACTCAACCGATTTGGCTTCCATTTGATACACCACTTTATCGGTTCTTACCACCAAATGATTATAGGTAATATACGCAATAATCCCTACAATTAGCCCAGCTACCGTAGTTGTCATCGCTGTATACAATCCGTCTGAAAGCAACTTAATATCTATTTGACCGCCAGCGTTCGCTATTTCATGGATCGCAACAATCATACCGATTACCGTTCCTAAAAAACCAATCATGGGTGCGACGCCTGCAATCGTTGCCAAAACAGATACATTTTTTTCTAATTGATATACTTCTAGCTTACCGGCAGTTTCTATGGTTTTCGTAATATCATCTAAAGGTTTTCCTATCCTAGAAATTCCTTTACCAATTAAGCGCGCAGTTGGCGTGTTTTTACTTTTACATAAAGAGTCTGCCGATTCTAACTTGCCATTAGAAACATAATCTTTAATTTGATTCATAAAATTTACATCAATTTTTGACGCTGCTTTGATCGCAAAAAAACGTTCAAAATAAATATACAAACCAACAGCCAATAGCACAAAAAGAATCGCTATGATTATTTTTCCACCTAAACCACCATCCATAATCAAATTATAAATGGAAAGTGTTTTTTCTTCTTGAAGAGCTTCTTCTAACAAATCTTGGTTTTCTTGAAAAAATGAGGTCATATAGCTATTTTTTATATTCTATTTTATAAACGACTATTCTTCTGTTTAATTGTTTCATTATTGAAAGAATATTGTTTTTAATTTTACAAAAAAATGCCATTTCAAAAAGTTGTGAAATGACATTTTCTATTTTTTTTATCAACCTTTTAAAATAAAGTTCTTGTTACCATAAACGTTGCAGAACCCACTACAAAACCAATTAAAGCTAACCAAGATATTTTCTTTAAATACCAAAAGAAATCAATTTTCTCCATACCCATTGCCACCACTCCTGCAGCAGAACCAATAATTAACATCGAACCTCCTGTACCAGCAGAGAAAGCAATAAAGTGCCATAATTCATTATCTAAAGGTTCAGAAAACATTCCTAAACTCGCCGCCACTAAAGGCACATTATCTATAATTGCAGAGCCTACTCCTAATAACATTACTACTAAATCAGAAACTCCGGTAACACCTTCAACATGCATTTCTGTACCCATCATTGGTATGCTATCTTGTAAAGTTGATGCAAAATTAAAAAGAATTCCTAAGGACTCTAGTGCTGCCACTGCCATTAAAATTCCCAAAAAAAACAAAATACTTGGCATCTCTATTTTAGATAGTGATGCATGTACAGCGCTGTGGTGTGCTCCTGCAGCATGGCCTTCTGCATCCTCTGTGTCTATACTTGAAATAGAGAATTTAGAATTCGTATAAATTTCCGCAAAGGTAGCAACCACTGCTAAAGACAACATCATACCTACATAAGGAGGCAAATGAGTTACCGTTTTAAACACCGGTACAAATAAAATTGCGCCTAAACCTAAATACAACATTCTTGCACTATGCGGACTTTTTGCTTTTTCTTTTTCCTCTTCATCAAAATCAATTTCTCCTTTAAAGGCAGGTAAAAAAGAAGCGATAAAAGTAGGAACTACCATACAAAGTAAAGAAGGCAACAACAAATACTCAATTAACTTTAAGGTGGTTACTTTTTTACCAATCCAAAGCATTGTTGTCGTTACATCTCCAATAGGAGACCAAGCCCCACCCGCATTTGCAGCGATAATAATTAAACCTGCAAACCAAATTCTTTCATCTCTATTCTTTACAATTTTCTGTAAAATTGAAATCAAAACGATGGTTGCCGTAAGGTTATCAATAATTGCAGATAAAATGAACGCTAATATGGAAAACATCCATAATAATTTCTTTTTACCCTTAAAATTCACGTATCCTTTAATGGTAGAAAAACCGTCGAAATAATCAATAATTTCAACAATTGTCATAGCTCCTAAAAGAAAGACTAAAATTTCAGCTGTTTTTCCTAAGTGATGTAATAAGGTTTCTTCTACTAAATGTAATTTATCAGCATGAGCCATAGAGGCAAAACCATCTACCAAACCATGATTGGCGGAATCAAACCAGTTCGTAAAAGTATCAACTCCCAGAGCCACTAAAGCCCAACAAACTGCCATCATAGTTAAGGCGGGAATTAATTTATCTAATTTTAAATTATGTTCTAAAGTAATGGCTAAATACCCCATTACAAATACAATAATAATTACTGATTCCATATATATCCTAGTTTAAATTAGTTGTTTTAATGCGATTTCGAATGCTGTTGAACAAATTTTTGTTTTAGAGGCACTCTTTTTAAAAGTTCTTTGTAATGCTTTTTTAATAACACTAGAAGTATCATTAAATATGGCTTTGTCTTGCATTGGTAGGTCAATTTTCGACTCCATTAAATAGGCAAAAACTCGCGCGATTCCGCAATTTGAAATAAAATCTGGTAGTAAGCTTAAATGAGTATCTGTATACTCCATAATAGGACCAAAGAAAATTTCTTTATCTGCAAAAGGAACATTGGCTCCAGGAGATATTACTTCTAAACCCGAATCTATCATTTGCTGTACCTGGTCTTGAGAAACTAATCTAGAAGCTGCCGCTGGTACAAATATTTCTGCAGGCAAGCTCCAAATTTTACTATTTGTTTCTTCGAAAGAAATCATGTTTTTAGACACTAATTTATTTCCATCTTTCGATAAAAATAAAGCCGTCATTTCTTGCATGGTGAACCCTTCTTCATTGATTAAGCCGCCCTCTCTATCTATAATTCCGACAACTTTAGCTCCTAACTGCGTTAGATAATACGCTGCTGCAGAACCTACATTTCCAAACCCTTGAACAATGGCTCTTTTTCCTTCTATTTCTCCTCCGTAAATATCATAATAATGCTTTACAGCCTCTGCTACCCCATACCCTGTTAACATATCTGCCACGGTATATTTTCTAGATATATCTGGCGAAAACTCCTTGTCTTCAAGTACTTTTATGACACCAAGTCTTAATTGACCAATTCTATTTATTTTATCGGCTTCTGTTGGTTTAAAATGTCCGTTAAAAATTCCTTCTTGCGGATGCCATACACCACAACTTTCTGTAATGGGTATCACATCTTTATCGGCAT
>JBNMNV010000199.1:0-5972 GCA_051278125.1 Polaribacter sp.
ATCAATGCAATTTCTATTTTATTTTGAGGAAAACTTTTGCTTTCCGTCATTAAAATTGAAGTTAATTTTAGTAATTCTTTTGTATTAAAAACAGTAATAATATTCTTTTTAAAACAATAATTTAAAACAATAATTTAAAACAATAATTTAAAAAAGGATTTATGTTTTTTTGTTTGATATTTAAATCCGTTATAAAAAAATCATCCGTATAATATTTTCGAATTTCTAATAATACTTTATCTTCTTTACTAATTTTTATAAGTGCTTTTCTGCGTTTATTACTTCCGTTTAAAGTACCAATTAAATTGCTTAAACTTATAACAGCTCCAGAGTTCAATTGTAAAATAGCATCATTTTTTTTGGCTCTTAAATTGGCATAAGGTAAATTTAATGTGCTTGCGTTTACAGTTGGTGGAGGCATTATTTCTATATCTAGATAAAAAGTTCCTTTTTGTTTTTCAACAATTATTTCTTCTAATTCATACGTTTTTATTTTTAAAGTGATTTTAAAAATTTCTTGTGCTAAAATTTCTTTGGTTACAATTATTTTATCAGTCTTAAAGTTTAGGTGATAAAATTCTAAAACATCACCAATATTAGTAGAAATTTCGTAGAAGCCAAAATCGGTTGTAATAGTTCCTGTATTGGAATTTTTGTTCACAATATGAACATCAGAAACAGGTTCTTTATCAAAAAAGACTTTTCCTGAAATGATTTTTTTTGAAGTTTGTCCATAAGAAAATGAACAAAAAAACAGCAAATAGAGTAGTGGTTGATTTCTCATACACACAAAGTAAAGAGAAGTACTTCTTAAAAAACTACTAATAGAATTATAAACTTTTGTTAAACGAAAAAAGCATCATAAATTTTATGATGCTTTTAAGAATATAATACTATTTTTATATGGAATGATAACTAGTAACTTTGTAAAATGAAAAAACTATTAATTGCAAGTAAATCAACGATTTATGGCAGTGAATATTTAGAATATTTATTACCAACATTAAAATATTTTTTTAGGGATGTAAAAACGATTCTTTTTATTCCTTATGCCAGACCTAGTGGAATTTCTTATGAGCACTATACAGAAATGGTGAAAAACGCATTCGGCACTATAAAGACGGATGTGAAAGGGATTCATCTACATAAAAAATTCTTCTAGGCTTTTCTAAAGTAAAGCCATCAAAGGTATACGTATTTTCTTTAAGTACAATTTCAAGATTTCTTTAGTAATAATGAGTTGCTCGTTTACTAAATTGATATGGGTAAATTGCAAACTATCGTCAATCATACCAAAGATTTCAAACCAACCGTTATCATTTGTGATGGGTTCCTTGCTCTGTATTTTTATTTATGACATGAACATACGATATTAAAGTGTTATTAAATTCTATTTTTCCGTTTATTAACTTCCTTTTCTCTTGACTATTAAATGATATAGTTACTATTATAAATAATAGTATTAGTAGTTTTTCATATCTACAAAGAAAAGAGTAACTACTCTTAAAATTGTATTAAGAAACTTGTAAACTTCTGTTAAAGAAAAGAGCCCTTATAAAGTTCTTTTTTTTTTAGAAAAATAAAGGAGCATTACAATTTTGTAATGCTCCTCAATAATAAGTTTAAAAAGAAGTTATCTCTCTAAAGTAATAACGACACTATAAGTATATTCCCCAGTAGAGTTATTTCCAGTAGAACTTTCATTATTTGTTGATTCTAATTTAAGTTTATTATTTGTGAATTCAATTACATCCAAACTCATTCCATCTCCAGAATCATCTGTGATTATTAAAGTACTTTCGCTTAAACTCCAAGTTTGTGTATCATCATCAACATCTACAAATTCTTCTGATGTAGTTGTGTCTCCATTAACAGTACTTGTATATACTTGATTGTAAGAACCAGCAGTTTTTACTGTGTTTGCACTAAATACCATAGTTGCATTAAATTCTTTACCTTCAGTACTTTCTTGGCTGTTAACTGTTTGTCCATTAGAAGTTAAAGTAACTGAAGTTTCAGTTGTAAGTCCAGTAATGTTCCATGTACCCAATATATCCTCACTAGAACCCGTAAAAGGTTTTTCATCATCATTGCTAGAGCAAGAAATTAATAAAAAGGCCAGCGTAAAAAGTAATAAAATTTTATTTTTCATAATTTGTTTTTTAAATTACGGGCAAATTAATATAAATTTACCAAACATTTATAAATTATTTATGAGAAAATTAATTATAGCAAGTACATCAACGATTCACGGAAGTGGATATTTAGAATATTTATTACCAACATTAGCTACTTTTTTTGTGGATGTAAAAACCATCCTATTTATCCCTTATGCCAGACCAGGTGGTATTTCCTATGCTGAATATACTAAACTTGCAGAAAAAGCATTTTCAAAAATAAATATTGATGTTAAAGGAATTCATCAATTTAAAAAACCAAAAGAAGCTATACAAAATGCGGAAGCAATTTTTACAGGTGGAGGAAATACCTTCGAGCTGGTAAATCAATTGTACAGAAACGATATAATTTCTAAGTTAAAACAAGTTTTAGAAAATGGAACCCCCTATTTAGGCACGAGTGCTGGTAGCAATATTTGCGGTGTTAATATGAAAAATACGAATGATATGCCAATTGTATATCCGTCAAGTTTTACCACTTTAGGAATTATCCCTTTTAATATTAATGCACATTATTTAGATCCTATACAAGGCTCTACACATATGGGAGAAACAAGAGAAACCAGAATAAAAGAGTTTCATGTTTATAACGAAGTCCCAGTCTTAGGGCTCCGGGAAGGAAGTTGGCTTCAGGTCTTAGGAGATGTTATTTCTTTAGAAGGAAGCCATACCGCAAGACTATTTAAACAGAATTTAGAAGCAATAGAATTGGAGAAAGGAAGTTTGAAGTGGGAAGGTTGATGATAATTCTTCTAATTTCCCACTTTTAGACTTTAGTACGATACATAATCAACAATTTCCAAACCATACCCAATCATACCCACTCTTTTGGTTTGTTGTGTGTTCGTTACTAATTTTAATTTGCTAATATTTAAATCATGTAAAATTTGTGCTCCAATTCCAAAATCTCTTTGATCCATTCCGATTTCAGGGGCTTTTAACTCTCCTTTTTTCTGATTCTCCTTTAATAAAGACAATCTGCTTAAAAGATTTCTAGACTGATTTTGTTGATTGATAAATAAAATAGCACCTTTTCCCTGATCATTAATAACCTGAAACATTTGGTCTAATTTCTTATCAGCATTATTGGTAAGTGTTCCTAAAATATCATTATTTACTAATGTAGAATTGATACGCGTTAAAATGCTCTCTTTATTGGTCCAAGAACCTTTTGTTAATGCAATATGAACTTGCTCGTTGGTTGTTTGTTGGTAGGCTCTTAATCTAAAAGTTCCAAAACGAGTTTCAATTTCAAAATCTTCTTTCTTTTCAATTAAAGAATCATGTTCCATTCTATAAGCAACCAAGTCTTCTATGGAAACAATTTTGATATCAAATTTTTCAGCCACTTTTAAAAGTTGAGGTAAACGTGCCATCGTTCCATCATCATTCATAATCTCAACAATAACACCAGCAGGCTTTAAACCTGCTAAACGCGCAAAATCTATGGCAGCTTCTGTGTGCCCAGTTCTTCGTAAAACACCACCTTCTTTTGCTTTTAAAGGAAAAATATGACCTGGTCTAGCCAAGTCAAAAGGCTTTGTATCTTTATTTATGAGTGCTTGTATGGTTAAAGCTCTGTCGGAAGCAGAAATACCTGTAGTTACTCCTTTTCCCCGTAAATCTACAGAAACGGTAAACCCAGTCTCCATAGGGTCTGTATTATTATTTACCATCATGCCTAACTGCAATTCTTCACAACGTTTTTCAGTTAAAGGAGCGCAAATTAATCCACGACCATGTGTAGCCATAAAATTGATCATTTCTGGAGTTGTTTTCTCTGCTGCTGCTAAAAAATCACCTTCGTTTTCACGATTTTCATCATCCACAACAATAATTACTTTACCACTTCTAATATCATTAATGGCTTCTTCTATTGTGTTTAATTGTGTGGTTTTTTGCGGATTTAGTGTGGTCATAGGTTATCCCTTTTTTTTGTAGTATTTTTTAAATAAATTGCTAATAGGTTGTAAAAAAGAATCAATATTAAATATGCCTTTGTCTTTCGTGGCTCTTCTTGTTAGTAAGATTGCCACGGGTATCATGAGAATTGCTGAAATCCAAGAACCTAAAAATGCAGAAATTGAGCTTTCTTCTGCTAAATTTTTACCAAAGGTATTTGTAAAAAAATAAATTACGTACACAACAATTGCTAAAATCATGGGCATTCCGAAGCCTCCTTTCCTAATAATGGAACCCAAAGGAGCGCCAATAAAAAATAAAATAATACACGATAATGAAAATGCCATTCTGTTGTAATATTCAGTATCGTAAAAATTCAAGACTTTTCTATGCCATTTAATAGAGGCTTTGCTGTTTTTAAGTGAGCTTACAACTCTACTTGTTTTTGTAATTGCAGCATTTAAAATTGTAATTTTTTCTTGTAGCTCAAAATTATTTATCGGAATACTATCTAGGTTATTATTTTTTAATGAATCTGGATATTTATATAATTCTTTAGCTTGCGTGCTGATAAATATATTTTTTGCTTTTAATTGCAAATCCTCATCATAGCTACTTTTTAATATAGGTATCGTGTCTTTAATCTCTTTTAAAGTAAACATCATCGGACTACCTGTATTATTTATAGAGTCTAGTTTTCCATTGTCGAGTGCATCGC
The DNA here is from genome assembly GCA_051278125.1 of Polaribacter sp. GTDB lineage: Bacteria > Bacteroidota > Bacteroidia > Flavobacteriales > Flavobacteriaceae > Polaribacter. Next base: position 4,798 of record JBNMNV010000199.1, read on the forward strand.
CAATATCAATATTAAATTCGTACTCTTCAAAAGTGGCACTAGAAGCTGCCATTTTTTTTCTTTTAAGTGTAGTTCTTGCAGATTTTACATGCTCTTCGTAATAATTGCCATCATATAAAATAAAGGTCATATATCTACTACCTTCTTTACTTACAATTTTTCCGCTTTCTGCAGTAATAACTTTTTGATTTCCTCGATTTCCTTTTAAGTCATAGATTAAAACTTTCTTTAAAAGATTCTCATCTTCTCCGTATTTTTCATCAAATTTAATTTGATATCCAGGAATGTCTGCATTAAAACTGCCGGGAACTAAAGCCATAGCAGGTTTTTTCTTTTTAATATTTAAATATAGATTTTTTTGGTTTAATGTGGCGTACGGGAAAATATTATTTAAAAACAGGAAATTAAGACCACTTAAAGCAATTGCTAAAATTGCGATAGGACGTACTAAACGTTGTAACGAAATTCCCGAAGATTTTGCTGCAGCAAATTCATAATTTTCACCCAAATTACCTAAAGCCATTATAGATGATAACAAAACACCAATAGGCAGTGCTTGCGGAATAATCATTAAAGTCGTGTAATATAAAAATTTTAGAATAAAGAGAATACTAATTCCTTTGCCCGCAATGTTTTCGAATGCTTGCCATAAAGCTTGCATTACTAAAACAAAAAGTACGATTAGAAAAGTAGCTATAAAAGGTGCTAAGAAGCTCTTTAAAATGTATCTATCTAGAATTTTCATAAAAAACAAAAGTAGCATCTTAAAAAATAAGATGCTACTAATTTTCTGTTAATTGAAATTATTAATCAATGGTGTATTTTTGACTTAAATATTTTTGCTTATCAAACTTAAAAAAGCTTTCTGATAATTCTTGATTACTTTTAAAGGTTGTAATGGTAAAACTAGTTTTAGAGCCATTAGAACCTGTTTGAATCAGTTTGTAAATGTGTTTTGTTTTTGCATCGATACCCAATTCTACTTTTATAATATCAGAATTACTGTCTATAGGATTTAAGGTTACAAACTGAATTTTTCTGCCATTCATGTTTTGTAATTTTCCCATTTCAAAATTATAACCTTCTTTATAAAAAGTTAATAATTTAGACGGATAAATAAAGCCATCATCACCTTCTAAATCTCCATCGGAAATAGAAATTTCTTTTTCATCAGT
>JBNMNV010000200.1:0-5964 GCA_051278125.1 Polaribacter sp.
CCTAATGAAGAATTTCCAATAATGCTTGCAGGAATCGTTGTTAAGGCAGCCAACGCTTTTTCTTTATCAAAACCATATTTAATGGCTTTTTGCAAGTTTTTATGAAAAGATTTAACCGATTTTAATTCATGAGTGGTTAATGCAAAATTTACGCCGTTTTTAGATAAAACAGCTAAATTTGAAGGCTCTTGATTCCATTTACGCATATCTTGTAAAGAAATTTTTTGTGCCAAAAGCGGATTTGAAACATCGTAAGCATTGCTAAAATTAATTGGAATTATAAAATTTGCATTGGTTGCTTTAATGTCTGCAACTCGTTCATATTCATCTCCAGAACCAACGATTGTATATTGAATAGAAAACTCATCACCAACTTTATCGGCTCTTAAAGCATCTAAATGATTACCAGTTTCAAAAATTTGGATTAGATTTTTGTTGCTATTTAATGCCTCTAAAGCCATATCTTTATTTTTCATGTTGCCTTTTGCATACCAATCTGCATCATTATAAACTTGACGTAATAAAGCCATTGCACCCATTTTTGAGCCAGGATACGATTGTCTTGATTGTACACTTTTATTAAAAGATAAATACTGTGCAGATTTTGTATCTAAAATTCTATAAGAGTTTGATGAGTTAGGATTTAAAGCAATTAATAATCCATTTCCACGAATAATACCATCATGTGCATGTGTATTTACGGTTCCAAAACCAGCGTTTAGTAATTCTTTCGCTTTTTTAGCATCAAATTTAAAATCGTCTAGAGGATTTGTATCTGGTCTAATATGATCATTCCAATAATACCCTTCTCTTGATGCATCATATTGAGTTGATCTAGAATTGCTAGAACTTCTTTTTGGTTTTGCAATTCCAAAATCAGAATAAATATCAATAAATGAAGGATAAATTGTTTTGCCTTCCAAATCTGTCGTTTTTATTCCTTCAGGAATTTTCACAGATTTGCCAACGCTTACAACTTTGCCATCTTTAATTAGTAAAGTACCTTTTTTTATAATTTCGGTTGGTGTTACATAAATGGTTGCATTTGTAAATGCAAATGTTGCATTTTCTGCTGTTTTTACTCCAGAATCCGTAGGAAAATAATCTTGTGCTTTAGTAACAGTAAGCGACAAGAAAAAGAGTAGGAAAAATAGTTTTTTCATGTAGTTTGATTTGTTTTGAATTAATGCTAAATTTATTGATAAGCATGTTATAAATTGTTAAATGAAACCAGTTTAACAAAATTTTAAGAAAATTAAATTTCTTTGGAAGCTTCAAAATAAGAAATTAATAAATCAACTACATAATCATAAGAGTCAACACCTTTTGCTTGGTTGTTGGCTTTTAAATACACATGATACCCTTTTTTAATAAGAGGTTCAAAAGGGTTTTTATACTGTTGCCAAAAATCATAACTTGCATTAAAATCTTTTATAATTCCTTTGTTTACAGTTTGCCAGAGCTCTTTGGATTTTTCAATGTCTCGTTTTCTAATTTCCGAAATACAATAGCCAAAAGCCATTCTATAACTTGCATATTTAAAATAAACATCGTCATTATAATTGGCAGCTAAAAAACCCACAAAATTTGCTTCGTTTTCTGCAGCATAACCAATTTGATGTGCTATTTCATGACAAGTCGTTGTTGGGTAACTCGTTTTCGGAACTCTATCATTTACTTGTGCTTCACCCGTTAACGGATTTAGGTATCCTGATGTGCCATTATAGCTCTGCAATAAACTCTGTAAAGAACTTTTTACAGACGGAAACTGATACTCTAATTGAGGGAAATCTTTGGATAAATTCTTATAACCTTCAACAGCCATTGTATACATTTCTCCTTGCTGATATAGGTTTTCAACTTTTAAGGTATCGTTTTTTGTGATTTTAAATTGATGCTGATTTAGCTGTTCAATAATAAGTTTTGTAGTTGTTGTAAGTTGTTCAGTGGTATATTTTGATTGATGATATCCTAAATTTTTACCTAAAGGTTCTCTATAATAATTTAATCCCCAAAACAAATAAAAGCAAAAATAGATCACTGATAAAATTGCAATAAAATGAATCAGTTTAGGCATAAAACTGCTGAATCTTGATTTGATCAACCGAACTAAAAAACGAATAAAAACAAAAAGGCCAAAAGCTAATAATAGATCTCCAACTGAAAAAGGAATCCAGCCTAATAAAATTCTGAAAAAAGAGGATATATAGGGATAAATTCCGTTTGAATAATAGTGTTCTATAAATGCAGGATTATTCGCTGCAAATTGCATCAAAAAAATTTGAATTGGCAGAGAAATTGCTAAAAAAATGTGTGTTTTATTCCATTTCATTGATGTAAAAATAAGAATTCAAAATAGAAATTGATTGGTTATTAACAAGATAATAACAATTTTGTTTACAATAAATGTTTACAAATTTAAGTTTGTTTTTTAAGAAGAACATCAACCTAAAAAAGTACTTTTGTATCAATGGAAAAGACAACACCAGTAACCGGAAAAAAGATAGATAAATCAAGAATCATAAGTCTTGAAAAAGGGAAGATTCCCCCACAGGCAGTAGAGTTAGAAGAAGCTGTTTTGGGAGCAATGATGATTGATAAAAAAGGAATGGATGATGTCATAGATGTCTTAAGTGCTGATGCTTTTTATGATCAGAAACACCAAGAAATTTATGCGGCAATTTATGAATTGTTCCAAAATTCTGAACCCATAGATCTTTTAACGGTCTCTAACTTGTTAAAAAAGAACGGAAAATTAGAATTTGTTGGTGGCGATTTCTTTTTAATTCGTTTAACTCAAAAAGTAGCCTCTTCTGCGCACATTGAGTTTCATGCTAGAATCATTTTACAAAAATACATTCAACGTAAATTAATCTCCATTTCATCAGAAATTATAGAAAATGCATATGATGATGGTACGGACGTTTTTGAGTTATTAGATGATGCCGAAGCTAAACTTTTTGAAGTTACACAAGGTAATCTAAAAAAGAGTTCAGAAGATGCGGGTTCTCTTGTAAAGCAAGCTTTAAAAAAGATTCAAGAAATAGGTAATTCGGAAGGAATGTCTGGTTTGGAGACCGGTTTTACCAAATTAGATGCGTTAACTTCTGGTTGGCAACCATCCGATTTAGTGATTATTGCTGCACGTCCAGGTATGGGAAAAACCGCATTTGTAATTTCAATGGCGAAAAACATGGCAATCGATTTTAATCATGGTGTTGCTGTATTCTCACTAGAGATGTCTTCTGTTCAGCTAATTACGCGTATGATTTCTTCAGAAACGGGCTTAACATCAGAAAAATTAAGAAAAGGAAATTTAGAGCCTCATGAATGGGAACAATTAAATGTAAAAGTTAAGAAATTATCTGATGCCCCTATTTTTATTGATGATACGCCTTCTCTTTCTGTTTTCGATTTGCGAGCAAAAGCTCGAAGATTAGTTTCGCAACATGGAGTTAAAATTATTGTAATTGATTATTTACAATTAATGACGGCCGGAGGAAAATCAGGAGGAAATCGTGAACAAGAAATCTCTATGATCTCTAGAAATTTAAAAGCATTAGCAAAAGAATTAGAGGTGCCTGTGATTGCACTTTCTCAATTATCACGTGCTGTAGAAACGCGTGGAGGAAGCAAAAGACCCTTATTATCGGATTTACGTGAATCTGGAGCCATTGAGCAAGATGCAGATATTGTCTCCTTTATTTTTAGACCAGAATATTACGGAATGACAGAATGGGATGATGATGAACACACGCCATGTGAAGGTCAGGGAGAGTTTATTGTAGCAAAACACAGAAATGGTGGTTTAGACAATATTCGTTTAAAGTTTACAGGACATTTGGCAAAATTCTCTGATTTAGAAGAAGGTTTTAGTTCTGAATTCCAATCTTCTATGAACAATCCTTTTGACGATGATACTTCAATAAACCAAAGAATTGAGCCTAAAGATGCTTTTGGGGATGATGATGGTGACGATGATGTTCCTTTTTAAAGTATAACTGACTTTATTTAGTAAAAAGTTCCATTGTTTTCATAACAGTTACACCCTCTTTTATAGTACAAGGGTTTTTATCTAAGTCTAAAAAGTAGTGAACGGTTTTTTCAATCATCGGTTGTTGAACGTGTTTTGGATTTTTAAAATTAAAAACTTCTTGAAGTTCATTTGTTGATACAATTACTGTTTCACTATAAAAAGAAAAAGTAATTGTTCCTTTTTTACCGTAGATGATGCATTCATCTTTTACATCTTTATCAGAAGAATTAAAGTTCCAAATTCCTCTAAATTGAATGCCATTTTTAAACTCAATAATTCCATTTACAATGTCGTTAACATTATTATTTGCTGATGAAGTAGAAAATCCTTTTGCATTTTCAATTTCTCCAAAGTAATAATACATTAAATCTATTTGATGTGGTGCGATATCATAAAAATATCCACCACCTGAAATCTCAGGATTTAACCTCCAATTTGTTTCAGTTTTAGCAATTATATTGTTATTTTTAGATTGGAAAATTTGTAAATCTGCTAGTAGTATTTCACCAATTACATCAGAATCTATTAATTCTTTTACTTTTTCAAAGGCAGGTAATTTTCTCCTGTAATGGGCAATTACTACTTTATCTTTTTCAGAAACAATTTTATGTAATTCTTTTGCTTCAGAAAAATTTAATGTCATAGGTTTTTCTAAATACACAAACTTTTTAGCAAGTAAGCATTTTTTTACGATTTCTAAGTGAGTTGATGGAGGTGTAGCAATATATACAGCATTTATTGCAGTGTTTTTTAATAATTCATCTACAGAATCATACCAAAAAGGAACTTGATGTCTTTTTGCAAAATCTTCTGCTTTTGCAGCATTCCTTCTCATTACTGCAATTAGCTTAGAGTTGTTTACTTTCTGAAATGCAGGTCCGCTTTTTATTTCAGCAACATCGCCACAACCAATAATTCCCCAGTTAATCGTATTCATTTTTATAAATATATTTTTAATAATATTTCTTAAAATCAAAGGTATGAACTTACAAATAGTTAAAAGGTATAAAAGATAGTTAAAGAAATTATAGATGAAAACCTTTTTATTATATTTGATATATGAAAAAGCTTCTATTACTTGTACTAATATTTATTTCAAACTCAATTTGGGCCTCTTTTATATATGTGCCCATGAGCAGTGATAATCAAAAAAATCACTTAAAAGCATACGGAATTGTCTACTTCGGATTAGAAGCAGGTTTAAAATCAAAATGGTTATTAAATTATGATGGAGGTGCATTTTTAATAGAAAATAATAAAGCCATCGAAAACGAATGCAAAATACGAGGAGTTTCTTACGAAATTATTTCAGATGCCAAAGCGCAATTAATCTTGCAAGAAATTTCATCACCTTCATCCAATCAAGAAGCAGTAACTTTAGAAAAGGCACCTAAAATTGCAGTCTATTCTCCAAAAGATAAAATGCCTTGGGATGATGCTGTAACCATGGTATTAACCTATGCAGAAATTCCTTTCGATGTAATTTATGATAAAGATGTACTTGCAGATAAATTGCTAATTTACGAATGGTTGCATTTACATCATGAAGATTTCACCGGGCAATATGGTAAGTTTTATGGCTCGTTTAGAACAGCTCCATGGTATATTCAAGGCAAAAAAAATGCAGAAAAATTAGCATTAGAATTAGGTTTTAATAAAGTTTCTGAAGAAAAATTAGCAGTTGCAAAAAAAATTAGAGATTATGTAATTGGGGGCGGATTTATGTTTGCCATGTGTTCTGCAACAGATAGTTTTGATATTGCATTAGCAGCAGAGGGTGTAGATATTGCAGAAGCGATGTTTGATGGAGATGCAACAACACGCAATTATCAATCAGAAATAAATTTTAGTAAAACCTTTGCGTTTAAAGATTTTGAATTGGTTAAAAATCCTATAACCTATGAGTTTTCTTCGATTGATATGACAGG
>JBNMNV010000201.1:0-5964 GCA_051278125.1 Polaribacter sp.
TATGCATCAATTTTAGTTTTTCCAGACATGCAATTATTATTGTTTTTTGCGATTCCGATTCCAGGCTATATCTTTGGGGTAGGTTATTTATTGTATTCAATTTATGGAATGAAAAAGCAATTAGGAAATACAGGGCATGCAGCTCATTTAGGAGGCGCTATCGGTGGGTTTGTTTTAACGCTCGTTCTAATTCCATCCTTATTTTCTACAAATACTATTTTTGTTGTTTTATTGGCAATTCCGATAATTTTAGTCTTGGTTTTTGGGGATAAATTGAAAAACTTATAGAGAATATGCCATCCTTAAAATTGATTTTGTCGTTTACTTTTTGATATTGATTTAAGCTATTTTTTTTTTTGATAACTCATATACCCGTAGTTTCAAATGATAAATGCTATGATCATTTTCTGTTTTTATTTTCTAAATATGAAGGAATAAAAAAGACCTTATTCTTACAAATAAGGTCTTATGAGCGAAAGACCAGGTTCGAACTGGCGACATTCAGCTTGGAAGGCTGACGCTCTACCAACTGAGCTACTTTCGCATGGTAAAGAGCTGCAAATATAACTTCATTTTTGACTTCTGCAAGGTTTTTATGATCAAAAAATGTAATTTTTTTTCAGTTTTTTATGTTGACATCAAAAACACAACTGCTATCTTGATTTGCAAATTATTTATTGAATTTCTTTAGTTTTTTAAGGTGATAGGAACCTTTAATTTACCCGGACTTCCAAATTCTTTTTGCATTCCTAGAGCGATTGAAAATTGAAAAGACATTTCCTTTTTATTTTGCTAAAAGAGGAGAAAGATAAAAAGGCAAGGAATAGAATTGATAGAGGTTTTGTTATATGAGTTTCAATTAAATAATTTTTTGAAGCTCTTTAAAATCATCAATTACAAAATTGGCGTTTTTTAAAGTTTGGTCCGCTGCCATTGGGTTTTTATAACCAAAAACAAAAATATTAGCATCATTGGCAGCTTTAATTCCGTTGTCTGAGTCTTCAATAATAATACAATTTTCTTTTGGTGTATTTCCTAAAAGAGCCGCTTTTTCAAATATTTCAGGGTGCGGTTTTGAAGCCGTTAAATCTGCACCAGAAATTTTTGCTGTAAAATATGTTTGTAATTTAAATCGGTTAAAAACACGATCAATATTGACCATGGCCGAAGAAGAAGCTAGAATTAAAGTAAGATTTTTTTGATAGCAATGTTGTATCAATGCTTCAACTCCCTTGACTAAGTGTAATGTAGGGTCATTTTCAAAGAAGTTTACGTAGCGTTTTCTTTTTTCTAAAACGAGTTCTTCAGGATTTAACTTTAGTTGAAAATGGGCAACTAACTTTTGAAAAGCATTGATTGTAGATGAACCCGTGAGCGTTTTATAAAGCGAGTCAGAAACATCCACTCCAATAGTGGCAAAGGTTTGGTAGTAGGCTTTTTTATGGATTTCTTCTGAATCGATAATTACGCCATCCATATCAAAAATAACACATTTTATTTCTTTTGGGATATTCATGTATTAGATATTAGTTTTTACTCGCACAGCCATTATTTTAATTCAAAAATTTAGCTTTTAAGGCGTCTGTCGGAATCATGCAACTTTCTTTTTTACCAAACCATTTGTACCTGTTTTTAGCAACATAGTCGTAGATATGATCTCTAAAAGCTTCAGGGAAAAGCATTGCTATTTGGGTAAGATACCAAAGACCACCAAAATCCTTCATCACTTTTAAAGCCGCAGTAGATTTTAAATCATAAGAAACTCCTGGTTCGTATAAAATAATCGAATCAATTTTAGAAGTATCAATTTTTAAATAATCAGTAATTTTTTTGCCGGTTTCAGATTGTAAAGCGGCGAATACATAGACTTGTTTTTTATCATATTTAATTACCTTTAAAACGGCGTCATTGCATAAGTTACAAATTCCATCAAATAAAATTATTTTCTTATTATTTGGTATATCAATCATTTAAATTTTTAAATATTTGTTGATACGAAGATACTTCAACTTTTTTTAAAATTCCTGTAACATTATCGTAAACTGGTCGTCTTATTTTTATATTCGATGGTTGCTAGTAGCTTTTAACATAATATTAGTAGCTGCAACTAAAAGCATTCAATACTTTTATATTAAAATAACCAACCGATGATTAAAATAGAAAATCTGCATAAATCCTATCCGATAGGAAAGGACTCTTTACACGTTTTAAAAGGTCTTGATTTGCATATAAAAGAGGGTGAATTTGTGTCTATCATGGGTTCTTCCGGTTCGGGTAAATCCACATTACTAAATATTGTTGGATTGCTCGATGTTCATGATGAAGGTAACTATTACTTAAATGGTCAGCTTATAAAAGACATGAACGAAAAAAAGGCAGCCATGTTGCGTAATAAATTTTTAGGTTTTGTCTTTCAATCATTTAATTTAATTTCATACAAAACTGCTTTAGAAAATGTTGCTTTGCCTTTATATTATAAAGGCATAAATAGAAAAGAAAGATTAGTAATTGCCATGGATTATTTAGATAAAGTAGGTTTAAAAGAATGGGCAAATCATTTACCTAACGAACTTTCTGGAGGTCAAAAACAAAGAGTTGCCATTGCAAGAGCCCTGGTAACAAAACCAAAAGTTGTTTTAGCAGATGAGCCTACAGGTGCATTAGATTCTGTAACATCAGGTTCAGTGATGGAGTTATTAAAAGATATCAATAGAGAAGGAATGACTGTTTTTGTGATTACGCATGAAGAGGAGGTAGCAGAACAAACTAAGAGAATCGTTCGTTTAAAAGACGGCAGAATTATTAGTGATGAATTAACCAAGGCATCAAAAGCAGTATAAATATGTTCGATTTAGATCGTTGGAGAGAAATTTTTCAAAGTATTAATAAGAACAGACTACGTTCCGTAATGTCTGGTTTTACGGTAGCTTTCGCTATTTTATTATTCACCTTACTTTTTGGAATTGTAAGTGGTTTGAGCAATACGTTTACAAGTGCTTTTTCCGATGATGCTCAAAACTCGATGTTTGTAAGGGTTTGGAGAACTTCAAAACCTTATAAAGGATTGCAAACAGGAAGAACAGTGCAGCTTAAAAATGATGATTATAATTTTGTGACGGATGAATACGCTGAAAAGATTGAATATAAATCTTCACGAATTTATAAAAACTTCACCTTAAAATATAAAAATGAGGCAGGTAATTATAGTGTCATGGCTATCAATCCTGATAATCAATTTATAGAAAAAACGATTATCAATGAAGGTAGATATATAAATGAAAGAGATATCAAAGAAAAATCGAAAGTAATTGTAATTGGTCGGTTAATTAAAAAAGATTTATTTGGAGAAAGACCAGCTTTAGGGAAACGTTTAAATGTAAACGGTAGTTCTTATCTTATTATCGGTATTTTCTCTGATGAAGGAGGTGATAATGAAGAAAGAAAAGCATTTATGCCTTTAAGTACAGCTCAAATGATTTATGGTAATAACGATTATATAAGTCAGATGGCATTTGGTTATAACCCAAATTTAAGTTTGGATGCCGCTGTGGCTTTTGGAAATAAAATGGAGCGTGATTTGCGTAAAAGAATGAATATTCATCCTGATGACCAAAGTGCGCTTTCTGTAAGGAATATGGCAGAAGCCAACAAAGGTGTTGGTCAGTTTATGGGAATTTTATATGCAATTGTAATTCTAGTTGGCTCAGGAACTTTAATTGCAGGGATTATTGGAATTAGTAATATTATGATTTTTGTAATCAAAGAGAGAACTAAAGAATTCGGAATTAGAAAAGCTTTAGGCGCAAAACCATCGTCTATTGTAGGAATGGTTGTTCAGGAGTCAGTATTGATTACCACGATTGCAGGCTATCTCGGTCTTTCGTTAGGTACTTATATTTTATCTTTAATTGGAGATAGTTTAGAAAAAGATTATTTTATTAAAGATCCAAGTGTAAGCACAGGGATTGTAGTCGCAGCAACGATTGTGTTGATACTTTCGGGGTTAATTGCAGGATATGTGCCCGCTAAAAGAGCTGCAAACATTAAACCTATTGTAGCATTAAGAGCAGATTAATTATGAAGTTTTTATTCGATTCAGATACTTGGCAAGAAATTTACGGAAGTATTCGTAAAAACAAAATGAGAACCTCCATTACGATTATAGGGGTTTTATGGGGGATTTTTCTTTTAGTGGTGCTTTTAGGAGCGGCTAGAGGAATGGAAAATGGGTTTAATAAACTTTTTGGAAACTTTGCAACCAATAGCGTTTTTGTTTGGACACAATCTACCGATACACCTTTTAAAGGATTTCAAGAGGGGAGAAGGTTTCGTTTAACCATGAATGATATAGAAGTTTTAAAATCTGAATATTCAGAAGAAATAAGATTGCTAGCGCCAAGAAATCAAACCAATAATTTAATTATAAAAGATTTTAAATCAGGTAATTTTAAGGTAAGTGGAGATTATCCTGTACTAGATCAAATCCAAAAGAAGCAATTATTGTACGGACGTTTTTTGAATGAAAATGATATTTTATCAACGGCAAAAGTTACGGTGATTTCAGAAGATATGTACAAACAGTTGTTCGAAATCAATGAACAGCCAATAGGGCAGTACTTAAAAATAAACAGTATTAGTTATAAAGTAATTGGTGTGTACAAACCCTCAAATACCATCGACTTTGATGGAGACTGTGCTTACATTCCATTTTCCACGTATAAAAGAGTTTATAATACCGCCAATAAGGTCGACTGGATGATGATTACGGCGAATGAAGGTACCAATATTGAACAAATGGAAAAAGATATCTTATTAACCTTAAAAGGATTGCATAAAGTACATCCAGAGGATGAAAGAGCTTTTGGAAGCGTAAATCTTGGTAAAGAGATAGCCAAAGTAACGGGGTTTTTAACAGGAATGCAGTTTTTAACATGGTTTGTGGGTATTGCGACCCTAATTGCTGGTGTTTTTGCAATTGGTAATATCCTTTTAATTACAGTAAAAGAGCGTACTCAAGAAATCGGAATTAGAAGAGCATTAGGAGCAACGCCAAAAAGTATTCGTCAGCAAATTATATTAGAATCTGTTTTTTTAACAACCATAGCAGGGATGTTAGGAATCATTTTTGGAAGCTTTGTTTTGTTTATAATTGATACTGCTTTTGGTCAAGGCGCCGATGCAGCATTGATAAACCCAACAGTTAATATTCCTATTATAATGATCGCATTTGCCACTTTAATCGTGTTAGGAACGTTGATTGGTTTGATACCGGCACACATGGCAACAGTAGTAAGACCAATAGAAGCATTAAGAGAAGAATAAAATCAATTAATCAATTAACAAAATCATGAGTACAAGATCAAAAATTATTTTAGGTATTATCGTCGCATTGTTTATTGCTGCCTTAATTTGGTTCGGTAAAAAGAACAAGACAAGTATTATAGCATACGAGACGGAGACGCCTTTTAGAACAACAATTGTGAAAAAAACAGTGGCTACAGGAACCGTAACTCCTCTAGAAGAAATAGAAATTAAACCTCAAATTACAGGTATTATTGATAAAATATTGTTGTTAGAGGGTTCTAAAGTAAAAAAAGGAGACTTAATTGCGACGGTAAGAGTAGTCCCTAATGAGCAATCTTTAATTAGTGCAAAGGGTAGAGTAGACAACATTAAAATTAGATTAGATAATGCTAAGATTCAATTTGAGAGAAGCAAAAATCTTTTTGATAAAGGAGTTGTTTCTAAACAAGATTTTGAAAACGTAGAATTAGCTTACGATCAATCTAAGCAAGACCTAATGAATGCTCAGAACGATTATTTAATTATTAAAAGAGGCTCTGCCGGGTCAGGCGGTTCTGCGAACACAAATATTATGGCGCAAATGTCTGGAACTATTTTAGAAATTCCTGTAAAGGAAGGGGATCAGGTTATTCAATCGAACAATTTTAATGCGGGAACTAC
>JBNMNV010000202.1:0-5963 GCA_051278125.1 Polaribacter sp.
ATAAAATAAAAAAGATTCAAGAAGAGTATCACAAGGATTTAGCGGAAGCAGTTCACAACATCGAAAATAAATTAGCTGATTTACTCATGTTACTCAAACAAATCCCCAAAAAGGGAATTATGCAGCTTTATGAGTTGATAAGTTTTTGAGTTCATTATAAGTAGCTTGTTGCGCTGCTAAATAGATTTGTGTTTTCATTGCAAAGTGATTTTTTCCTGTTCTTTTTTTAAGCCACTCCAACATTATATACGCTATAATTGACAAGACAAAATGATTCGTTTGTGTGGCTGTTTTTTTAGTTGGAGATTTAACAAAACCTGTGTTGCTTTTAATTGATTTATGATATTCTTATACTGCCCACCGTTTTTTGTAGATTGTAGTTATTTGGTCATATGATAAACTTAAATCACTACAAGCCAAGTACAACTGGACGACTGTATCATTCTGGTTTTTGAAAACTTGCTTTGTAAGCAACAGCGGAAAGTCTAGTTTTTCAAACCAAACTTCCACGGTATGCTGTCCTGGCTGTAAAGTTTTAATATTTCTGCATGTCTCATTTTTCTTACCTTCTAATGATAAGGCTATTTTTAGATTGCTTTTTAAAGCAATAATAAAATCGTTTTTCAATGTTTTTTACAACAAACCATATTTTCTGCCGAAGAAAACCAACGATAAGCCAAAACATAATCAAAGTGTATTTACTACTACATTCTTTCAACATTTCCTAAAAAGTTCATTTTTAGTTTTGCTACTTTTACGCTTTTTCCTTTCTGTTATTTTGTCAGTAAGCCAAAGGTCTTTCTTTATAAATTCTGCGCCACATGGTATACGCACGCGCCCAACTTCCACTAAAGATGTGAGAAAATTAATCCCTTTTACAGACCTTCCAAACACATGGTCAAAATGCCAAGTGTTAAGCTCACTCTCATCTGCATATTGTTTTTCTTTTATGGAATCATCAAAACTTAAAATGATAGTTTACTTAGATTGAGTCAATTCTTCAACATAAGGTTTTGCCTTTCTCCATAGAAATTTACTGTCTTAAAACCTGTACCTAATGCTCGTGTAATTTTGTCGTGCTTTATTGAAAGTAATGATGCTATAACTGTTGCTGTTGTGAAAGAACTTGAACTTATCAAGTAATCCGTATATAAATCAACAAAATTATCCATCTTTTTTAGTATCAGAGTTATAAATAATATAATCTGTAAATATCATAAAATCAATTTATTATCGCGTAAGGTCACTGATATTTTAAAAATCAATAAATTACGTCATTAAATACAAAAAAAAGACTTTCAAAATTATACTTTTTGGTAGTTTTTTTAGACATAACTCTTTGTTTTTCTTTTAAATAATGGATTTTTATTATAAAATAAACTACATAAAATAATTAGTAAAAAAACGAATATATCGGCTATAAACAACTACTTTTGCACGAAATTTAAGAAAGCACGCATGCATCAAATTAGAAATATCGCTATTATAGCCCATGTCGATCATGGAAAAACAACCCTAGTAGACAAGATTATAGATCAAGCAAAAATCTTAGACGATCGTAAAGAACGTAAAGATTTGTTGCTAGATAATAACGATTTAGAACGTGAAAGAGGGATTACAATTCTTTCTAAGAATGTTTCTGTAATGTACAAAGGCACAAAAATCAACGTAATTGATACCCCTGGTCACGCCGATTTTGGTGGAGAAGTAGAGCGTGTATTAAAAATGGCTGATGGTGTTTTATTATTAGTAGATGCATTCGAAGGACCAATGCCGCAAACTCGTTTTGTATTAGGTAAGGCTCTAGACTTAGGTTTAACTCCAATTGTAGTTGTAAATAAAGTAGACAAAGAAAACTGTACTCCTGACATCGTTCATGAAAAAGTTTTCGATTTAATGTTTGCATTAGAAGCAACTGAAGAACAATTAGATTTTGCTACTATTTATGGTTCTGCAAAGAATAATTGGATGAGTACTGATTGGAAAAACGAAACAGACAACATTATACCTCTATTAGATGCTGTATTAGAATCGATACCAGCAACTAAATATAATGAAGGAACACCACAAATGCAAATTACTTCTTTAGATTTTTCTGCTTTTACCGGTAGAATCGCTATTGGACGTGTATTTCGAGGAGATTTAGAAGTAGGGAAAGACTATATGTTATGCAAGGCTGATGGTTCTACTAAAAAAGTAAGAATTAAAGAACTACACGTATTCGAAGGAATGGGTAAAGTTCAAGTAGATAAAGTACCTTGTGGAGATATTTGTGCAATTACAGGTATTGATGGATTTGAAATTGGTGATACAATTGCAGATTTAGAAAACCCAGAAGCATTACCTAGAACAGAAATTGACCAACCTACAATGAGTATGTTGTTTACAATTAACAATTCTCCTTTCTTTGGTAAAGAAGGTAAATTTGTTACTTCGCGTCACATTCGCGATCGTCTGTTTAAAGAGTTAGAAAAAAACCTTGCATTAAAAGTTGAAACTACAGATAGTGAAGATAAATTTAACGTTTTTGGACGTGGAGTTTTACACTTGTCTGTTTTAATTGAAACAATGCGTAGAGAGGGGTATGAGTTACAAGTGGGTAGACCACAGGTAATTATTAAAATGATCGACGGTAAGAAACATGAGCCAATGGAAACATTGTCTATCGACGTACCTGAAGAGATGGCTTCTAAAGCTATTAATTTAGTATCTCTTAGAAAAGGAGATATGTTAATTATGGAACCTAAAGGAGATTTACAGCATTTGGAATTTTCAATTCCTTCTAGAGGTTTAATTGGTTTAAGAAATAGAATTTTAACAGCAACAGCTGGTTCAGCAATTATTAATCACAGATTCAGTGAATATGGTCCTTATAAAGGAGATTTTACTGAAGAAGTAAAAGGTGCAATCGTTTCTTCTGCAGCTGGTAAAGCAACTGCGTATGCGTTAAACCGTCTACAAGATAGAGGTCGTTTTTTTATCGATATTAATCAAGAAATTTATGTTGGTCAAGTAATCGGAGAAAACAGCAAGTCAGACGAGATGGCTGTGAACTTAATTAAAGGAAAGCAATTAACAAATATGCGTAAATCTGGTACAGATGAAGCTATGAAAATTGCTCCAAAAGTAGATTTCTCTTTAGAAGAAAATATGGAATATATTAAGGAAGATGAATATTTAGAGGTTACTCCAGCAAGCTTGCGTATGCGTAAGATTGTTTTTAAGGCGTAATTTTTTTTTGCGCTCTGTTATTCTGATAAGGAACAAACAGGAACCTTAACTACAAAGAATTAAAAAGCTCAAGTTTATAACTTGAGCTTTTTTTATTTTTAGAATAGTACACCAAATTAATTTTTAATTGCTGTATTCAAAAATTAAATTATTCCGTTTCGGCAGTTGCATCAATTTCTTCGGTCATTGCAATAGCTTCCGCTCTTGGAGGATATTTTTTTGAAACTATAAAACCTACAAGCATAGCCACGGCAAAAGAAGGTGCGAGCACGTCTAGTGCCTCAAAATAGGCACCGATATTTGGCATTTCTTTAAAGACAAAATTGCATAATATCACTGCTATAAATCCAGAAATCATGGAAGCAATTGCTCCTTTTTCAGAATATCCTTTCCAGAATAGCGTTAGAATAATTACAGGACAAAAAGTGGCCGCAATTCCAGACCAACCAAATATAATCACCCAGAAAATTTGTCTATCTGGCGAAACATAATTCATAATCATGGCAATTATTAAAGCGGTAAACGCCATAATAACAGTGGATGTTCTAGAGATCTTCGTTAAACTTTCATCTTTAATATCTGGTCTAAATATTTTTTGATAAAAATCTCTTGTAATAGCGCTCGAAGCCAATATCAATAAAGAATCTATGGTAGACATGATGGCAGATAAAACAATGGCCACAAAAATGGCCACTAAAACTGTAGGTAAAAATTCTTCTGTAATCATGCTCAAAACATCTGCTCCATGATTTCCTAAGATAGCTTCAGGATCTTGTCCTTCTTTTGTAAAATAAATGCGAGCAAGAATTCCAATGGTTACAGCAGCTGCATCTGTAAGTAATGTAAAAGCAGTTGCTACCCATTTACCTTTATCAATTTCATTTTCGTCTTTTATCGACATAAATCGAACATACACTTGTGGCGAACCTAAAAAACCAAGCCCTATCATAGAGAAACCTAGAATGGTAAAAAGATTCATCCAACCATCTGTACTTCTGCCCATTATGTTGGTTAGTGTTGGGTCTATTGCATTTAATCCGGCTGTGATTCCTGCTCCATGATCCATAGAAAACCAAACAACGATGGGCAATAAAACCAAACCAAAAAACATGAGTAATCCTTGAAATAAGTCAGACCAAACTGCTGCAACAAAACCGCCAATAAAGATATAAGAAAGTACAATAAAAAAACCTATGAGTGCGCCAATTTTATAGTCAATTCCAAGCATCGATTTAAAGGCAACGCCTGTAACATCTATTTGTGAAGCTACATAAATAACAATAAAAATGACCAAAATAGTAGCTGATATAATTCGAAGTGTATGTGTTGAAGCTTTAAAATGACTTTGTAAATAATCAGGAATCGTAATGGCACCATAGGCGTCCGATCTTTTTTTAAAGCGTTTTGCCATAAATTGCCAAGAAATAAAGACGCCGAGTAATTCGCCAATAACAACCCAATAGCCAGAATAGCCAGCCATTGCTCCCATTCCTGTAAGTCCAATTAACAACCAACCAGATTCTCCTGTTGCTCTTGCGGAAAAGGCAACTGCCCAAAATCCCATTTTTTTGCCGCCAACATAGTAGTCGCTCATGCTCTTTATACGTCTAGAAGCTAGAATTCCGATTAGAAATAAAATACCAACATATAGGGCTAGTACAGTTATTTTGATGATGAAATTTTGGTCTTGCATAATGCTGTATGGTGTGATTTGTTTTTAGAGAATTAATACCTGAAAAAATCTTGAAAAGTACATAAAAACAAGATTTTTAAGAATTTGAAAAGTAGTCAAAAAAATAAGATATTTGATGATTTTAACTATAAACTCTTTATAAATTGCTGAAAATTAAATAAAAAAGGCTAAAATTGACTATATTTGCAAAATTGTATTTTTACATACATTAGCTCAATTATGTAGTTGGATTTAGGGAATAGCCTTGGGTTTGTGCATTAAATGAATAAACAAAAGAATATACTATTTTGAATTCAAACGAAAATACTACAACAACACTTCAAACTTTAAACGATTTAATTACGGCGCTTTCAGAAGGGGAGAGGACGACTTTTAATCACATTATACGTTCTACAAAACTTCAAACGACCGACGTTGAGAACTACGTTTCGTGGTCTGATGAATGCTATACTCGAAATTGTATTGTAGATACAGAAAAATTTGAATTAATCTTAATATGCTGGTGCGAAGGGCATCGAACGGCTATTCACGACCATGGTGGAGAAGAATGCTGGGTGAAAGTTATCGAAGGCGAATTTAAAGAAACCATTTATAAGCAAGATGAAAATGGTGATTTGAATCTTGTGAAAACAGCTGTTTCAAAAGCGAATGAAATAACCTATATGAAAGATTTTATGGGGTTTCATCGATTAGAAAATATCGCTAACAAAAAAAGTATGTCCCTTCATTTATATGCTAAACCAATCCGAACATGTAACATGTTTGATGAAAAATCTAAAACTTTTGTCTCCAAAGATTTGTGTTACAATACCACTGCATAATCAATAATAAAAGTAAAAGATAAAAAAACAATATGGCTGATATAAAAAGTGATTTAATTTTATTTAATGAACTTGTGGAAGTTTTAATCAACGAAGAAGCAGAAAACCCTGTGGCAGAAAGAATAGAATCGAGTGCATTATACGATGCTATTGATCTTTCGCTAAACGAGGGCGGAATGATAGATGATACGTTTAAATCTTTACTTCGTGAAGTTTTG